>JBQCCP010000095.1:0-4158 GCA_051962095.1 Rhodanobacteraceae bacterium | reverse complement strand
GTTCCGTTCGCTGATGCAGGCCGTCGACGGCGGCGCCGACGCCGCGCCGTCACCCGACGCGCAAAGCGGCTACACCAAGCTCAGCGGTATGCTGGATACGTCGCTGCAGAAGTGGAGTGCGCTCAAGACGAGCGAGCTTCCGGGGTTGAATGCGAAGTTGAAAGCTGCGGGCAAAACGTCGATCAGTCTCGAGTCGGAAAAGACGAAGCCCTGAACTGGCTTTGGGTCACCACTGCGCGGGCATCGGCCAATGCCGATGCCCGCCACCCTTTGTTTGCATTTCTGGCGTCTAGCTGGGTACTCCAATCGGCCCGAAGGAAGGGCAAGAACCGGCCAGAAGCGGCCGGTCGGCGGCTGCGCTTGGTTCCCCCAAAGCAGTCACACGCAAACACTGATCAATTTTCAGTATTCGGTCGTGCAATCCGGAGCATCGGCGTCCCGTTCGCAGGTTTAAGCGGGAAGAACGCTTCGTGCGTCACCGGATCCACCGCCACGACGTGAGCGTTGGCTCCAATCCGCGCGGTTCCAAGCGCGCTGACCGTTTTCCCCCGTACCTCGAACACCGAAACCTGTCCGGACTCGCCGGCGACGTACAGCCAGCCAAGCATCGGATCGAAGGCGAGCACATCGGGGTCCTGTGCGACATTGAAGGAGGCCGACACCTTTCGGTTGGCAAGGTCCAACACCAGCAGCTTGTCGTTGCCTTCGCATGACACGAAGGCGAGCCGCGCCGGCGCGTCGATATACAGGCCGTGGTTGCTCTTGGCGCCCGGCAGATCGATGCGTGCAACCACCTTATTGGTTTCAGGGTCGATTTCCGCCAGCTGGCCGCGCGTCTGCGCATTGGCGAAGATGTGCCGCGATATCGGGTCGTATTGCGTGTTACCGACTTCCCCACCCAGCGGAATGGTGGCGATGCGCTTATTGCTTTCTGTGTCAATGACCGTGTCGGTGCCGCCGTGCTCATCGGACACATACAACCTGTGCGCGCCGGGTGCGTACGCCATTCCATCCGGGTAATCGCCGCCGGGCGTGCGCGCGATGACCTTGAAAGTCTTCGCATCGATCGCGACCACTTCATTGGTTCCGGTCGCCGACGCGTACACGCGATCCAGTTGCGGCACGTAGAGCACGCCGTGCACACGGCTGACATCGGGGATGATCGCGATCACTTTCCGCTGCGCGGTATCGAACACCACCACCGCGCCGTCACCGAGATGCGCGAGAAAAAGATGGTGACGCTTTGCATCGAGGCTAGCGTAATCCCAGCGCGTCGCACGACCGGGCAACGGCATGTCCGCGACCGTGATCAGCGGCAATCGGCTGGTCGGATTGCCGGCTTGGCTGCACCCAGGCATGGATGCGGCGAGCGCCAGGATGACGGCCGACGCCCAGCATGGATGGAAGTGGCTTGCGCTGATTTTCATGACCTGCGCTCGTTGCCGAAAAGGATCATACGCTGCGATCAGGCTCCTCGTTCTTCCGGGGGTTTGAGCTGGCGGAACTGCGCCAGCAGCAGCAGATCGTAGACAATCTTCAAGGTGCCGCAAATCAACAGCGGCCAGGCGAATGCGGAAGCTGCGAACAGTGCGCCCGCCATCGCAGGGCTCGCGGCCGAAGCGAGACTGCGCGGAACGGAGGTGAAGCTTGCGGCAGCAGGCCGTTCGGCTTCGGTCACCACCGCCATCACGTAGGACGAGCGGGTCGGCACGTCCATCTGCGAGAGCGCGGCGCGAACCAGCAGGAGCGCCAACGCCAGTCCGAGCGTGGGTGCCAGCGCAGCCAGGATCAGCGCGACACTGGAAGGGATATGCGTGAATACCATCGTATTGACTAGCCCGAAGCGCTGCGAAAGGCGGGCCGCGACCGGATATGACAGCGCCGCCAGCAAACTCGCGCAGAAAAAGAACACCCCGGCGGCGGCGAGCGAGAGATGAAACCGCTGGAACAGCCACACGGCCAGCAGCGACTGCACCACGAAGCCGCCCGCGAACGCATCCAGGCTGAACAGCGCGGCCAACCTGATCACGATCGAACGCGAAAGTCCGAGCGCCGCTGAAGGTGCGGCAGTGGCCGGGACCGGGCGTTGCGGCAGACGCGCATAAAGCAAGCGTCCGGCCAACCCCAGCAGCGCATAAAGCACGAACATTCCGCGCATCGCGCTCAGCCGGTCCAGGCCGAGCGGCGGCATCAGCTCGGGCGCACCGGCGATCAACGCGCCTACCGCCGCCGCGAGTGCTCCAGCCAAGCTATAGCGCGCAAACATTCGGGTGCGGTCCTGGTCGCCCGCCTCGCGCGCCAACGCAGCATGCTCCAGCGGCACGAACACACTGACGTTGCCGGCGGAGGGATTGATCGTGCCTGCGAACGCGATCACCAGCAGCACCGCATAATTTCTGGAGGCGGCGAACGCGAGTCCGGACGCGACCATCAACCCGGCGGCGATCAGCAGCAGACGACGATAGCCGTAACGCGCCCCCAGCAAGCCCGCACCGATCGTGAGACAAGCCGAACCCGACAGCGAAACCGTGGCGAGTACACCGACCGCCAGCGATGAGAAGCCCAACGCCAACAGGTAAGCCGGCAACAGGATCGCGACGAAGCTGTCGCCGAAGTCGCGCAGCGCGCGCGCCGCGAACAGGCAACTCGTCGGGCTGAGCGCTCGGCTCGCCATGTCATCTCATTGCCAGTACATGACCCGAACTACCGGATGACTGTCGAGCGGCGCGAGCGAAAGAAGTACCGCGATCAGAAACCAATGCTTCATGACAGGCCACTCCTAAGCGAGCCACCCCAACAGATAGATCGCGATGCCGGCGGCACAGCAAACCCCCAGCGTCGTCACCATCCCGATCTTGAACCGGAACAGCATGGCCGCCGCCACCACCGCCAGCAGCAGCGCCCCGTGGTCGAGACTCGAAATATCGGGAGCCTGCAGGGTCAGCGCGGAGAGGTGCCGGGTCTCTACCCGCGCGAACAAGGTGTGCAGCCCGAACCACACGGCGAGGTTGAGGATTACGCCTACCACGGCGGCCGTGATGGTGGTCAGCACCGCATTCAGTGCCTTGTTGTTGCGTAGCGCCTCCATGTACGGCGCGCCCACGAAAACGATCAGGAATGCGGGCGCGAAGGTTACCCACTTCGCCAGCACACCGCCGAGGGTGCCGGCGACGACAGGAGCCATCACACCGGGGTGGCGATAGCCTGCCATGAAGCCGACGAACTGGACGACGCTGATCAGCGGGCCCGGTGTCGTCTCGGCCATGCCGAGCCCGGCAAGCATTTCGCCGGGGGCGAGCCAGTGGTAATGCTCGACCGCCTGCTGGGCCATGTACGCGAGGATCGCGTACGCGCCCCCGAACGTTACCGTGGACTCCTTGGTGAAGAAGTACGCGATCTTGGTGAAGGTGTTGTCCGGGCCTGCAGCCAGCGCGAGTGCGACCAGCGGTGCCAGCCACGCAACGAAACATATAGCGAACACCTTGAGGGTTCTGCGGTGGTTCGGCAGGATGTGCGGTGGAATCTCCTGCGCGAACGCAGCATCGATGGCCGGTAATGGGCCTTCCTCGATCGCACCCGTTGCCGCATGGCCCGCATTGCCTTGTGGATCGAACATGCCTGACGCGTGCCCGATCCAGCCCAGTACCCCCGCTGCCAGAACGACGGCCGGGAACGGTACGTTGAAGAAGAAAATCGCGACGAACGCGAGTGCGGCGATCACCACCAGTGCGCGCCCCTTAAGCGCCCGGCGTCCGATCCGGAACACCGCTTCGAGTACCACCGCCAGCACTGCGGCCTTCAAGCCGAAGAACAGGGCCTGGACAACGCCGACCTTGCCGTAGCTCGCGTAGACCCAGCTCAACACGCCCAGCGACAACAGGCCCGGCACCACGAACAGGACGCCTGCCACCAGCCCGCCCTTGATCCGATGCAGCAACCAGCCGACATAGACCGCGAGCTTCTGTGCTTCGGGCCCCGGCAGGAACGTGCAGTAGTTGAGCGCGTGCAGGAAGCGCGTCTCGCTGATCCAGCGCTTTTCCTCGACCAGGATGCGGTGCATCACCGCGATCTGTCCGGCGGGGCCGCCGAAGCTCAATGCGGCCACGCGTACCCAGACCCAGAACGCCTCGCGGAAGGACACCCCGTGGCGCAGATAGG
>JBQCCP010000094.1:0-8257 GCA_051962095.1 Rhodanobacteraceae bacterium | reverse complement strand
GCGAGTGGTACACGCAGCAGGTCTCGGGAAAGCTGATGGGCCCGGATTTCCAGAAGATGAAGGACGAGCGCCCCGACGAGGTGGTCTTCAACGGGGTCGCGTTCCAGTACAAGGATCATCCGCTGCCGGCCACGCCGGGCGGCCTGGTGCGCATCTATTTCGTCAATGCGGGGCCTGATCTCTGGAGTTCGTTCCACGTGATCGGCGGCATCTTCGACAAGGTTTATCCCGGCGGCAATCCGGCGGAAGCCGTCAGTGGCGTGTCCACCTACAGCGTCGGGCCAGGCGCGGGCGCGATCTTCGACATCACGCTGGACCAGCCCGGCAACTACGTGTTCGTCGATCATGACATGGCGCACGCGATCATCGGCGCGCAGGGCGTGCTGCAGGTGGGCGATGCCGCGGCGATCGCGGCGGAGAAGCCGCCGATCACCGCTGCGGCGGCTCCGGCTGCGCCCGCGGCCGCGCCGGCGGGAACCGCGCCGAAGACCGCCGCGCCCGCCGGTCCCTACAGATTCGACCCGGCGCACGGCGCGTCGCTGTACGCGAGCACCTGCGCGGCCTGCCACCAGGCCACCGGCATGGGTCTTCCGGGTGCGTTCCCGCCGCTCAAGGACGATCCGGTGGTGATGAATCCGGATCCGACCGAACAAATCGACACGATCCTGCATGGCGCCCATGGCCGGAACATCGGCGGCACCACTTACCCGAGCGCGATGCCGCCGTTCGGTTCCGTGCTCAGTGATGCCGACGTCGCCGATATCGCCAATCACGAACGCTCGTCGTGGGGCAACCAGGCCAAGCCTGTCACGGCCGATCAGGTGCAGGCCGTGCGCGCCAAGGGGCCGGGAAAACCGTAGCCATCCTGCGGGAGGCATCGCCGCGATGCTTCCCGCGTTTCCTTCGCTCGAGCGTTGACGCGGCGCCGGGCCTGCACTAACTTTGCAAGCGTGCTGACAAAGGTGGCCCGCGGGCAACTGCCGGCCGAGCGTGCGACATGGAAACTATGACCTCCTGATCCGCTCCGTGCGCGGCTCCATGAGGACGCCACGCGCGTCCTTTTTTATGTCTGTCATTCCGGTGCAAGCCGAATACATTTCCCGATTTGCATCATACGTCGGCGATCGCGTGTTCTGTCGTCATTCCGGGGCGCCTGCGGCCTCATCGCAGGCCAACCCGGAATCGGTCGTGTGTTTGGCGGGCTTGCAAAACCGATTCCGGGTTCCGTCCGCAAACGGCGCGGACGGCCCCGGAATGACGACGAGGTTGTTACGCTTCCCGGTCCCCGATTCCCGATTCCCGGCTTTCGACCCATGATCATCATCACGCTCCCCGACAACAGCACCAAATCCTTCGACGCGCCGCCGACGGTGCGCGAGGTCGCCGCCTCGATTGGCACCGGCCTTGCCAAGGCCGCGCTGGCCGGCAAGATCGACGGCGAGCTGGTGGATCTTTCGCGTACCGTCGACCACGATGCCCGCATCGAGATCGTCACCGAGAAATCGCCCGAGGCTTTGGATGTCATCCGACATTCCACCGCGCATCTGCTGGCGCAGGCGGTGCAGCGGCTGTATCCCGGCACCCAGGTGACGATCGGGCCGGTGATCGAGGACGGCTTCTATTACGACTTCGCGCCCAAGGGCGAGCCCTTCAAGCCCGAGGACCTGCCCGCGATCGAAGAAGAGATGCACCGGATCGCGAAGGAGTCGCTGCCGCTGTCGCGCAGCGTGAAGTCGCGCGACGAGGCGGTGAAGTTCTTCCGCGGCATCGGCGAGGACTACAAGGCTGAGATCATCGAATCGATCCCGGCCAGCGAGGAACTGTCGCTGTATTCGCAGGGCGAATTCACGGACCTCTGCCGCGGCCCGCACGTGCCGGATACAGGGCGGCTGAAGTCGTTCAAGCTGATGAAGACGGCCGGCGCCTACTGGCGCGGCGATTCCGACAACGCGATGCTGTCGCGCATCTACGGCACCGCGTGGTTGAACGACAAGGACTTGAAGGCGTACCTCACGCGCATCGAGGAAGCCGAAAAGCGCGACCACCGCAAGCTCGGCAAGCAGCTCGACCTGTTCCACATGCAGGAAGAGGCACCTGGCATGGCGTTCTGGCACGCCAAGGGCTGGACGCTGTGGCAGCAGGTCGAGCAGTACATGCGCCGCGTGTATCGCGAGTCGGGCTACCAGGAAGTCAAATGCCCGTCGATCCTCGATGTTTCCCTGTGGAAGAAGTCGGGCCACTGGGACAACTACAAAGACCACATGTTCTTCACCGAGTCGGAGAAGCGCACCTATGCGGTAAAGCCGATGAACTGCCCCGGCCATGTGCAGATCTACAACGACGGCTTGCACAGCTACCGCGACCTGCCGATCCGCTACGGAGAATTCGGGTCGTGCACCCGGAACGAACCGTCCGGCGCGCTGCACGGCCTGCTGCGCGTACGCAACTTCACCCAGGACGACGGCCACGTGTTCTGTACCGAGGACCAGATCGAATCCGAGGTGGTGGATTTCCATCGCGAGGCGCTGAAGGTGTACGCCGACTTCGGTTTCAAGGATGTCGAACTGATGCTGGCGCTGCGCCCCGAAGCGCGGATCGGCGACGACGCCATCTGGGACAAGGCCGAAGGTGCCTTGCGCAACGCCTTGCGCAAAGCCGGCGCCGAATGGACGGAACTGCCGGGCGAGGGCGCGTTCTACGGCCCCAAGATCGAATACCACCTGCGCGACGCGATCGGCCGCGACTGGCAACTCGGCACCATGCAGGTGGACTTCTCGATGCCGGGCCGGCTCGGGGCCGAATACGTGGGCGAGGATTCCCAGCGCCACGTGCCGGTGATGCTGCACCGGGCCATCGTCGGCTCAATGGAGCGCTTCCTCGGCATCCTGATCGAGCACCACGCCGGCAACTTCCCGACCTGGCTGGCCCCGGTGCAGGCCGTGGTGATGAATATCACCGACGCCCAGGCCGGTTACGCCGAAAAGCTGGCCGCAGACCTCGGGGGGGCCGGTTTCCGGGCCCAGGCCGATTTGCGCAACGAGAAAATCGGCTATAAAATCCGCGAGCATACGTTGCAAAAGGTGCCTTGGCTGCTCGTGATCGGCGATCGCGAGAAGGAGAGGGGCACTATTTCCGTGCGTACACGTTCAGGGGAAGACTTGGGGCAGATGCTGCTGCAAGCCTTCGTCGAGCGTCTGCAGGCCGAAGCCGGGCCGCGTTGACGGAATGCACGCCAGGCATTGCTGGCGAACTTGGGCAGGAGAAGACGGTATCGCAACCGAAAATAAAGGCAATCGGCGCAACCACGAGATCCGTGTCCCGCGCGTGCGGGTGATCGGCGCCGATGGAGAGCAGGTCGGAATCCTCGAACGCGACGAGGCATTGGCCATGGCAGAGGACGCTGGACTGGATCTGGTCGAGATCCAGCCGACCGCCGAGCCGCCCGTGTGCCGGATCATGGATTTCGGCAAGTTCAAGTTCGAGCAGCAGAAGAAGGCTGCCGCGCAGCGCAAGAAATCCAAGCAGATCGAAATCAAGGAACTGAAGTTCCGCCCGACCACGGACGTCGGCGACTACAACATCAAGCTGCGCAACATGGTGCGGTTCCTGGAGGAAGGCGACAAGGTCAAGGTGAACATCCGCTTCCGCGGTCGCGAAATGTCGCACCAGGAACTGGGCATCGAACTGGCCCGGCGCATCCAGGCCGACATCGCCGAAACCGGGGTGGTGGACCAGTTCCCGCGCATGGAAGGGCGCCAGATGACGATGATGATCAGTCCCAAGAAGAAGTAGTTGCAAAGAACCAAAAGCTTTTCGGATTCAGCAAGGTTGGTGCAAAGTGGTACTGCACGGCACCAACTCCCCCTCTCCCGCTTGCGGGAGAGGGCAAGGGGTGGGGGGAAGTACTGGCGCTTTGCAGTTCTGAGCGCAACCTGCCCGCCGCGGATCGGCGGGTGGTCGAGACGGCAACCTGCAACATCGGTTGCCGCGCAACAAGCCGGCAAGGGCATGGATGGAAAGCGCGATCGAAAAATCGCCGCCCGGGCCAGTCACGAAAACCAAAACGGAGTGGCAACATGCCAAAGATCAAGACCAACCGGGCCGCTGCCAAGCGGTTCCGCAAGACCGCGTCCGGCAAGTTCAAGGCCGGGCACGCCTTCAAGTCGCACATCCTGACCAAGAAGGCCACCAAGCGCAAACGCGGCCTGCGCGCCCCCAACCACGTGCATGAGTCCGACACCAAGCGTGTCGCGCGCATGCTGCCGTACGCGTAAGGAGAGACGACCATGGCACGAGTCAAGCGTGGCGTCACCGCGCGTGCGCGTCACAAGAAAACCCTCAAGGCCGCCAAGGGCTACTACAACGCCCGCCGCAAGGTCTATCGCGTCGCCAAGCAGGCCGTCACCAAGGCACAGCAGTACGCCTACATCGGCCGCAAGCAGAAGAAGCGCCAGTTCCGTGCGTTGTGGATCGTGCGCATCAACGCGGCCGCGCGCCAGTTCGGACTGTCCTACAGCCGCCTGATCGCGGGCCTCGACAAGGCCGGCGTAACCATCGACCGCAAGGTGCTGGCGGATCTCGCCGTGCACGACATCGCGGCGTTTGGCGCGATCGCCGAGAAGGCCAAGGCCAGCCTGGCTGCTTGAAGCATTCCGGCGTTTTGCGCCGGAAGTTATGATGCAAGCGAGCGGGGAGAGGGCCTGAGCCTTCTCCCCGCTTTTCTTTTGTGCATGGGGTTGCAATGGACACGTTGACGCAACGCACCGACGAGGCGCTGGCCACGATCGCCGCGGCCGCGACGCTGGACGCGCTGGAAGCGCAGCGCGTCGGGCTGCTCGGCAAGAACGGCGCGATCACCGCAGAGTTGAAGGCGCTGGGCAAGCTGTCGCCGGATGAGCGCAAGGCGCGCGGCGCGGAAGTCAATGCCGCGAAGGAAAAAATCGGCGACGCGATCGCGGCACGCAGGCAAGCACTGGAACGCGCGGCATTGGAACAGCGGCTGGCGTCGGAAAGTCTCGATGTCACCCAGCCCGGACGCGATGGTGCCCGCGGCACGATCCATCCGCTGACCCGCACCCTCGAACGTATCGAATCGATCTTCGCGCAACTCGGCTATTCGGTGGCCGAAGGCCCCGAGATCGAGGACGACTGGCACAACTTCGAGGCGCTGAATTTCCCCGCGCATCATCCAGCGCGGGCGATGCACGACACCTTCTATTTCGGCGACGGACGCCTGCTGCGCACCCACACTTCGCCGGTGCAGATCCGCGCGATGCGCGGCAAGCAGCCGCCGATCCGCATCATCGCGCCCGGCAAGGTCTATCGCAGCGATTCCGACCAGACCCATTCGCCGATGTTCCACCAGGTCGAAGGGCTGTTGGTCGACGATTCCTCGACCATGGCGGATCTGAAGGGCACGCTGGCCGAATTCCTGCGCGTGTTCTTCGGGCGCGATGTCGAGATGATGTTCAAGCCGACGTTCTTTCCGTTCGTGGAGCCCGGTGCCGACGTGATCATCCGCTGGGATCGCGAGGACGGCAGCGAACGCTGGCTCGAGGTACTGGGCTGCGGGATGGTGCATCCCAACGTACTGAAGAATTGCGGGATCGATCCGGAGCGCTACACCGGCTTCGCGTTCGGCATGGGCGTGGAGCGCCTCGCGATGCTGCGTTACGGCGTCACGGACTTGCGCGCGTTCTTCGAAAACGACGTGCGGTTTCTTCAACAATTCGCGTAAAACTGCCGTCATTCCGGCGAAAGCCGGAATCCATTTGTCGTGGTGCTTCAAACTCAAGATCAAGATGGATTCCGGATCGCCGCTGCGCGACGTCCGGAATGACGACAAAGTGATCACTCCTCGGCTTCCGGCTCTCCCATGAAATTCTCCGAAAACTGGCTTCGCTCACTGGTCGACATCCGCGCCGACAGCGCCACGCTGGCGCGGCGGCTGACCATGAGCGGGCTGGAAGTGGCCGAGGTCACGCCGATCGGCGAATCATTGGACGACGTGGTGGTCGCCCGCATCGTCGCTTGCGCGCCGCATTCGGACGCGGACAAGTTGCGCGTCTGCCGCGTCGACACGGGCACGGGCGAAGTACAGATCGTGTGCGGGGCGCCGAACGCGCGCGAAGGCCTGGTGGCGCCGCTCGCGAGGATCGGCGCGACATTGCCGAACGGCATCACCATCAAGGCCGCGAAGCTGCGCGGCGTCGAATCGCAGGGCATGTTGTGTTCGGCGAAGGAACTCGGTATCGACTACGATGCATCGGGTCTGATGGAACTGCCGGAAAACGCGCCGGTCGGCAAGCCGCTCGCGGAATATCTTCGCCTGCCGGACACGGCCATCGAAGTCGAACTGACGCCCAACCGCGCCGATTGCCTCGGCATGATCGGACTGGCCGACGAAGTGGCGGCGGAATTCGGCGCGCGTGCCAAACCGTTCAAGGCGTCCCCGATACCCGCGGCCGTCGTCGCGCCGCGCGAAATCTGTCTCGAAGCCGGCGCCGATTGCCCGCGCTACCTCGGGCGCGCGATACGCGGCATCGACATGACCGCGCCGACACCCACCTGGATGGCGCAGCGGCTGCGCGCGGCCGGTGTCAACCCGATCAACGCGGTCGTCGACGTCACCAACTACGTGATGCTGGAAACCGGCCAGCCGATGCATGCGTTCGACGAGGCGAAGCTCGTCGGCGGCATTGTGGTGCGGCGCGCGCGCAAGGGCGAAACCCTGACGCTGCTCGATGCTAGCGAGGCCACGCTCGATCCGTCGTTTCTGCTGATCGCAGACAATACGAAGCCGCTCGCCGTGGCCGGCGTGATGGGTGGTTTTGTTTCACGCGTCACCGATGCCACACGCGACGTGTTCCTCGAAGCCGCGCATTTCAGTCCCGCCACGATCATGGGCTGCGCGCGCAAGCTGGGTCTCGCCACCGATGCAGCCCACCGCTTCGAGCGCGGCGTCGATCCGGAACTGCCGCGCGCGGCGATGGAGCGCGCCACGGCGTTGCTGGTCGAGATCGCGGGCGGCCGGCCCGGCGAAGTGATCGAAGCCGTGGCGCAGAAGCACCTGAGGCAACCGGTGAGCATCACGCTGCGTCGTGCGCGCATCGCGCGGGTGCTCGGCATCGCGGTCGAGGATGCCGAGGTCGAGCGGATCCTCTCGGCCCTGGGCATGACGGTCGAAGCGCAGGCCGAAGGCTGGCGTGCCACGCCGCCTTCGCGGCGCTTCGACATCGAACGTGAAGAAGACCTGATCGAGGAGGTCGCGCGCATCCACGGCTACGACGCGATCCCCGCGCGCCTGCCTGGGGGCGCGCCACCCGCGCCGCGCGATGACGAATCGATGCTGCCCGCTTCGGCGGTGGTGGCCGGCCTCGCCGCGCGTGATTACCACGAGGCGATCTGCTACGCGTTCGTTGATCCGAAACTGCTGCAGGCATGGCAACTCGACGCGCACGCGGTGCCACTTGCCAATCCGCTGTCGTCGGATTTGGCGGTGATGCGCACCTCGTTGCTGCCGGGACTGGCCGAAGTGCTCAAACGCAGCCGCAATCGCCAGCAGACGCGGGTGCGCTTGTTCGAGTCCGGCGTCGTATTCGCGAAGCGGGGCGGGGATGGCGAAGCGCCAGCAGAAACCCAGATGCTGACGGCGGTCGCTTGCGGCGGCGCGCATGCCGAGCAATGGGGCGAACCGAAGCGCGTGCTGGATTTCTATGACATCAAGGGTGACCTCGAATCGCTGATCGAACTGTCCGGGGCCCCGGAGACCTGGTCGTTTGATACGAACGGACTTCCGGACTGGCTGCATCCCGGGCGCGGCGCGCGGGTGCTGCGCGACGGCGTCGCGGCGGGCGCGATCGGTGCGCTGCATCCGGCCCTGCAGCGGCAACTCGACCTGCCGGAAACCCACGTGTTCGAGATTGAATTGCAGGCGCTGCGCCGGCGTCCGATCCCGGTGGCGCGGGCGCTGCCACACTTTCCCTCGATCCGGCGCGACATCGCCGTCGAAATGGACGAGGCGGTCCAATGGGCGCACGTCGCCGCCGCACTTCGTTCAGGTTTGCCAACAATCTTGAACGACGTGGTACTGTTCGACTGTTTTCGAGGTCCGGGGTTGAGCGCGGGTCGAAAGAGTCTTGCTATAGGCTTGATTTTGCAAGACGATTCGCGCACGCTTACGGACGAGGACGCCGACCGGAGTGTGGCCGATGCGGTCAGACTGCTGGAAAGCGAATTTGGGGCAAGGTTGAGGAAA
>JBQCCP010000093.1:0-10090 GCA_051962095.1 Rhodanobacteraceae bacterium | reverse complement strand
TGGCTGACTGGCGATTGTACCGGCGAGCGGCAAACCCTACGCCAGCGCACGGTCCAGTTCGTCACGCAGGTCACGCACGTCCTCGACGCCCACCGACAACCGCACCAGGCCGTCGCTGATCCCGAGCCGTTTGCGGTTGGCGGGCGGCACCGAGGCATGGGTCATGATGGCGGGGTGCTCGATCAGGCTTTCGACGCCGCCCAGCGATTCGGCCAGTGCGAAAAGGTGGCAGCGCTCCAGCATCCGGCGGGCCTTCTTCAAGCCGCCCTTCACTTCGATGCTGACGATACCGCCGAAGCCGTGCATCTGGCGCTTCGCGAGCGCGTGCTGCGGGTGTGATGTCAACCCCGGGTAGATCACGCGCTCGACGGCCGGATGCTTCTCCAGCCACTTCGCCAGTTCCAGCGCGCCCGCGCAGTGCGCCTGCATGCGCAGCGCAAGCGTCTTGACGCCACGCAGGGCGAGGAACGCATCGAACGGGCCAGCGACCGCGCCGACCGAGTTCTGCAGGAAGGCCATGCGTTCGGCAAGTTCCGGCGTGGACACGATCGCGACCCCGCCGACCATGTCGGAATGACCGTTCAAATATTTGGTGGCCGAGTGCACCACGATGTCGGCGCCGAATTCAAGCGGCCGCTGCACCATCGGCGAACAGAAGGTGTTGTCCACCACCAGCAGCAGATCGTGCTTTTTCGCGAACGCGGCGATCTTTCTCAGGTCGACCAGCTTCAGCATCGGATTGGTCGGCGTCTCGGCCCAGATCATCCGCGTATTGGGCTTCAGCGCGCCCTTCAAAGCAGCCGCGTCGTTCAAGTCGACGAAGCTGAAATCCAGCCCTGCGCTGCGCCGACGCACGCGCTCGAAGAGGCGATAGCTGCCACCGTACAGGTCATCCATCGCGATCATGTGGCTGCCCGAATCAAGCAGCTCCAGCACGGTCGCGGTCGTTGCCATGCCGGAAGCGAATGCAAATCCTGCCACGCCGCCTTCCAGGTCGGCGACGCAGCGTTCCCATGCGAACCGGGTCGGATTCTGCGTGCGCGAATACTCGAAGCCCTGGTGCTTGCCGGGGCTGGCCTGCACGTAGGTCGAAGTCTGGTAGATCGGCGTCATGATCGCGCCGGTCGACGGATCTGGCGATTGGCCGGCGTGGATCGCGCGGGTGGCGAGGGAAAGGGGTTTGCTGATTGCCATGAGTTAACGAATACCAAGATATTTGAGAATGTGTCGCGCCAAAGCCTCATCGATCTCGCGATGCCGCGGAATCGGTTGTTTCTGTCCAGTATGCGGATTCAACCAGATGTCATGGCGCCCACCGTGACGCAGCAAAGTGCAGCCGGCGGAAATCAGCCGGCGCACCAGCTCATCACGTTTCACAGGGCAATATCCCGAATCTGGTAATCCGGCGGCACATCGTCGAGCAGCATTTCGCGCCACGCGTCCCGCAGATTTTCTTCCAGCTCTTCCAGCGTCTCGCCCTGGCTCATGATTTCCGGATGATCGACAAGCTTGCCCAACCAGAATTGCTCGCCCCGCCAATACACCATGTTGAGGGTCACGTTCATGTCTGCACCTCACGGCGAGTCATTCTAACCGCTCACGCCACGCGTCGCCGCAGGTAATTCAACAGGTCGATGCGGGTGATGAGGCCGAGGAATCGCTCGCCGTCCATCACGATCGCGACGCGGCCGCGCTCGAAGACGGGCAGGAGTTCCTCGATAGGGGATTTCACGTCCAGCGTCTGCAGGCTCGTGATCATCGCAGTGGATACCGTGTCGAGGAAGCGCTTCTCGTCGCCATAGACGTGCAACAGCAAATCCGATTCGTCGATGATGCCGACGATCTTGTCGCCGTCCAGCACCGGCAGTTGCGAAACGTCGTACAGCTTCATTCGGTTGTACGCGGTGACCAGCAGGTCTTTGGGCGCGGCCACGACGGTGTCGCGCTGCGCGTACGGACGCATGATCAGGTCGCGAAGGTCACCGGTGGGCTGGCGATCGAGGAAGCCGTTGTCCAGCATCCAGTAGTCGTTGTAGAGCTTGGACAGGTATTTGTTGCCGGTGTCGCACACCAGCGTCACCACGCGTTTGGGCTGCGTCTGCTCGCGACAATATTTCAATGCGGCGGCGAGCAATGTGCCGGTGGACGAACCGCCCAGCACGCCTTCCTGCTTCAGCAATTCGCGCGCGGTGAGGAAGCTTTCCTTGTCGCTGATCGAATAGGCCTTCTTCACCCGCGAGAAATCGCTGATGGTCGGCAGGAAATCCTCGCCGATCCCTTCGACCATCCACGATGCCGATTTGGTCGAGAGCGTGCCCTCGTTGATGTACTGCGCAAGGATCGAACCGACCGGATCGGCCAGGATGAATTCCGTATCGGGCGACTCCCTGTCGAAAAAGTGCGAAAGTCCGGTCATGGTGCCGGAGCTGCCGCAACCGAACACGATCGCGTCCACCCGGCCGTCCATCTGTTCCAGGATTTCAGGGCCGGTGGTGGCCTCGTGCGCCGCGGGGTTGTCGGGATTGCCGAACTGGTTGATGAAATACGCGCCGGGAGTTTGCTCGGCAATGCTCGCGGCGAGGTCCTGGTAATACTCGGGATGGCCCTTGGCGACATCCGAGCGCGTCAACACCACTTCGGCGCCCATGGCCTTGAGGTTGAAGATCTTCTCGCGGCTCATCTTGTCGGGTACCACGAGAATCAGTTTGTAGCCCTTTGCCTGCGCGACCAGCGCGAGGCCGAGGCCGGTGTTGCCCGCAGTGCCCTCGACCAGCGTGGCGCCCGGCTTGATCTTCCCCGCCTTCTCCGCGCCTTCGATCATCGACAGCCCGATGCGATCCTTGATCGAACCGCCGGGGTTGGACGATTCCAGCTTCAGGAACAACTCGCAAGGACCGGTATCCAGCCGGCGCACGCGCAGCATTGGCGTGTGACCGATGAGATCAAGAACGCTGTCGACGATCATTGGAATCCCGGAACACGGCTGATGACTTGTGTTCGCATGATAGCGGAGGTCGGACGAACACCCTTGGCAGCGCCGGACCCATTCGCGAGACATTGCACTTGCGCGCCAGCATCAGTTGCTCCGGCTACTGATCGACGCGTGCGGGCAACCACCTTTCCCGCGGCGGGAAAGCCAAGGCGAAGTCCAGGTTCTGCAGTGACAGGTTCGGGTTGTAAGCAGGATCGTCCTGCAAGAGGCCCTGCCAGCGGCGCATCATGCGGGCCATGCCCTCCTCCCGCATTCGTATCGCGGAAACGTCCTCCAGCGCACGCGATGCCGATTCATGGTGGTACAGCTCGGCAAACGGCGTCCACACGTTGCGATAACCCTGTCGGCCGAGGCGCAGACAGAAGTCGACGTCATTGAACTCGACGGGAAGCCGATCATCGAAACCACCGACCGCTTCGAACAGTTCGCGTTTCACCATCAGGCAGGCACCAGTGACCGCCGAAAAATTCTGCGCCACGAGAGCACGCCCGTGGTAGCCATGATGGCCACGCGGCTTGCCGGCATAGACATGCCCTGCGATCCCATTGATGCCCAGCAACATGCCCGCGTGCTGGATGGTGTCGTCGGGGTAATAGAGCATCGCGCCCACGGCGCCGACGTCCATGCGTGCTGCGAAGCCAGCCATTTCCTCGAGCCAGTCGTGCGAGATGACTTCGACGTCATTGTTGACCAGCGCCAACAATGGCCCGGTGCATTGCCGCGCCGCCCAGTTGTTGATGGCCGAGAAATTGAACGGCGCGTCGTAACGCAGCAGCCGCACGCGCTGATGGCCGGCAAGCGCCTGCAGGTACTCCAGCGCATCGCGATCGGTTGACCCGTTGTCGACCACCACCAGTTCGAAGTCGGGGTAGCTGGATCGAGCAAGAATGCTCCCCACGCACCGTCGCAACATGTCGACACGATCGCGAGTGGGAATGATCACGCTGACCCGCGGCGCAGGTTGCGGCAGTGGCCACCGGACACGGCACAAGCCCGGTGGCAAATCGCCCACCTCGACTTCGGCGGCGCTGCCGATTCGTTGCAGATGCTCGATCACCGCACGTGCATCGGACACTGCACTTGCAGGCGCACCGGCTGCCGCGCACCCGTGGTAGAGGATCTCGGGCAGGTGGCGAATCTGTCGCGGCAGCACGCGCTCGCTGCAGCGCAGGATCAGGTCATGGCCTTCATCCCCTTCGAACCCGGCACGCAATCCGCCGGCTTCGCGCACCAGCGAAGTGCGAAATACGGTGAGATCGCCCACGTAATTCCGGCTGCGCAGCAGATCGGGGTTCCAGTCAGGCTTGAAATCGGGATCACGGCGATTGCCGTCGGCATCGAGCCTGTCCTCGTCGGAGTAGACGATCGCAAGATCGGCCTCGGCCGCCAGACATTCGGCCATGCGCAGCAAGCTGTGCGGACGCAACTCGCCATTCTGGTCGAGCACTGCGACGAATTCGCCTCGCACCGTGGCCAGCGCATTGGCCGACGGGTCCGATGCGTGCCGATCAGGTGCACACGGAACGATCCTGATCCGTGGATCGCGCGTCGCGTATTCGGCAACTGTCGCGATGAGAAGCGGAGGCACAGATACATCGACGATCACGCATAGTTCCCAATATTCCCAGGCCTGCGCAAGTACGCTGTCAAGACATCGTCGCAGCCGCGAATCCTGGGCGTCGCGAACGCGAAGCAGCATCGAAATGGACGGGCTGCCCTCGGCATCCAGCAGCCGCGCACGCTGCTTGAATGCTTCGATCTCCGTATCGCCCACTGAGTCGTATTTCTGTATCCATGCCGCGTATCCGCTGACATGGCGTGGAACCGTGCGCCGCTGGTAGTCGGCATAAAGTTCATCGGTGGCACGCTTCATGCCGCGACGCCGGACCACCCGAGCCCACGCAATCAAGCGCCGGACGCCCTGCATCGACAACCCGCCCGCTGTTCCGCCCAGCATCGCGCGCAGCGCGTGAAGACGCGAAATCCGCCGCAAGCTGAAGCCTCGCATGCGGAATCGAACCAGACGGATACCGGGACAAAATTGCAGCGACTCGACACGGTCCAGGAACAGAAACAACCTGCGAATGCGGCCGAAGGCATCGGGCTCGGGCAGCAGGATCTCGAGATCCGTCAGCGCCGACTCCCTGACGTAGCGCAGCCGTACGCTCGGCATCAGGCTTCCGCCATCCTGCGCTTCACAGCGCCCGCGCAATTCGTACCAGCCGGCTTGCAGCGGCGCGCCCAGCGCTTGTGGATCCAGCGTGAAGCACCCGCGCTCGTCCGTGGATTCCCAAACATTCCCACGGTCCGAGGCTCGCAACCAGCGCAAGCGATCATCCGTCGAGGCTTTCACCCAGGTGGCGGGCTTCCGCAGGGACGGCTGGACGCACCACGTATCGCCTGCTTCCGCATGTGCGTTTCTGTTGCGCACCAACCCTTCCTCTGCAGACAAGCGCGCAAGCGCTCGGTCCGAATTGCGGGCATCCACGGCGCAATTCGATGGGCTTCGTGGGACGCCGCATCCTAGCGTGAACGCCAGACCTTGCGTCAGCCTCATGGTCGCACGACCGCCGGATATCGCTGCCGTTTGAAAACTGCCTCGCGTTTGTACACTTCGCGCATGCATTCCAACAAATCGGAAACCGCACCTGCCGACGGGCCTGCCACGAAGCCTGTCGCTCGACGCCGGATGCGCGCCATGTTGCTGCGCATGCTGCAATGGACAAAATCGCGCAGCAGCCGCTTGTGGTGGTTGTACGCGTGCATTCCCTTTCAGTGGCGGCTTTCCCTGCGCCGATGGCTGCATGCAGCGGCCGGAACACCGATGCCGCCGCTGCCGCTTTCTGCAGAGCGGCGGGCGATGCGTGCGGGTTGGGCCACGTCACCGCGAATCCGGCCGGGCGTCAACATGCTGGGTTATGCACGTGGCCAGTTCGGCGTTGCGGAAACCTTGCGCGGGTGCGCACGTGCACTGGAGCAAGCCGATTACCCGTTCGAGATCTTCAATCTCGACGTCGGCGTCGCGAGCCGGCAGCAGGATCATTCGATGGAGTCGCACTTTTCAGACGCCCTGCGGTTTGGCGTCAACGCAATCTTCCTCAATGCCGACCAGCTGCCGGTCGCGCGCAGCGTGCTGGGCCAGCAAGCCTTCTCCGGACGACACAACATCGGATACTGGCTGTGGGAGCTGGAAAAGTTCCCGCGCGACTGGCACGGCTCCCTCGGGTTGGTGGACGAGGTATGGGCGCCGACCGCTTTCGTGTGCGACGCGATCCGTGCGGCCACCGAAAAACCGGTGCTGAGGATGCCGATGACGGTCGAACCCGAAGCGTCCACCGGCATGGATCGGGCGTACTTCGGGCTTCCACGCGGTGCATTTGTTTTCCTGTTCAGCTTTGACTTCAATGGATTTGCATCGCGCAAGAATCCGGAAGGCGTCATTGTGGCGTTTCGGCAAGCGTTCGGGGACGGCGACGAGGACGTGAGGCTGTTGCTGAAATCCAGCAATGGCGGGCGTTTTCCTGACCGACTCTCGGCAATCCGTCAAAGCATCGCCGATGATCCGCGCATCGAGTTGCGTGATGGTTTCTTGTCGCGCGAGGAGATGTCGGGCCTGCAGAACGCTGCTGATTGCTTCGTTTCGCTGCACCGCTCGGAAGGCTTCGGCCTGGGCCTCGCCGAATGCATGTATTTCGGCAAACCCGTGATCGCGACAGGTTACTCGGGCAATCTGGATTTCATGAAAGCCGACAACAGCCTGCTGGTCGATTGCAGGCTGATTCCGCTGCACCACGGAGACTATCCCTACTTCCGGGACCAGCGATGGGCGGACCCCGACCCGACGCACGCTGCGAAGCTGATGCGGCAGGTGCGCGATGATCGCGACTTCGCCCGCCGTGTTGGTGCCGCCGCGGCGGCCAGCATTCGTCGCAATCATTCGCGTATGGCGACGGGGGCCGCGGTGACAGCGCGGCTGCACGAGATCGAGAGCAAGCTGTCAGCCAGATGATTGGCAGGGCGTCCACTCCGCGCTGACTGCACACACGCGCTTTCGTCAGACTCGAACGCGAACCGGCCCGCGCATGGCGGGCCGGCGAGGATTCTTCGGGTTGTCGCAGCGCCTCAGGCGTTGCCGATCTGGCTCCACATTCGGGTCAGGCGGTCTTTCAGGTGCAGCTTTTCCTTTTTCATTCCGTGCAGTTCGTTGTCGTGCAGCGGCAGTACGCCGAGTTCCGCGTCCCGGACTTTGCTGTCCAGCTCCTGGTGGTACTGATAAAGGCGGCGGAACTCGGGGTTCGCCTTCATCACGGCGTCTATGTGGTCCTTCTGCTGGTGTTCGAACATTGAGCAGCCTCCTCTTGCGTGGCAAACGCTTGACGGATTGCGGCGCGCGCACGACCACATCCACGCGCCGCAACTGCAGGGCGTGGAATTCGAACGGGTGCGGGATTCATGCGATGGCGCCTCGGGGCCGGCAAAGGGTCGACCTCGGGGTTGACCCTACTCCGACCGGCGAGGCTTGGCAACCCATTCCCCGGAATTCGGGTGGCCCTCGAAAAATCCAGGCATGACAGCCACTTGCGTGATTCATGCTTAAGACTTTTGTGCGACGACGAAGTGCGCAACCAATGTCACGCGAAAGACCTGTTCCTGGCCCTTGCCAGCCCGGGACCGCCCACACACGTCGTCACTCCGCCTACTTCTCCGCCCGGATTTCCACGTCCGCGCCCTTGCCGCCCTGGCGCACGGAGCGGATCGACACCGTGGTGGCGCCGGCCGCTTCCAGCGCGGCGCGCACGGATACCGCGCGGCGTCCCGCCAGTACCCGTTCGCTGCCGGGTGCGCGCGGTTCGACCACGATGCGCTGGCTCGCATGCGCACGCGCGAAGTCACCGATGCGGCGCCGGCCGGACGCGGTCAGGTTGTCGGAGCCGGACTGGAAAGACGCCGAGGACAGATGCAGGCTGCCGCCGGCCTGGGTACCCGTGGTCGCTGAAACGCCGGCGCTGTCGCCACCGCCCTGCAGCGCCTTGGTCGCGGCTTCGGCCAGCCGGGCTTCCTTGCGCGCCAGCGCAGCGGCACGCGCCTGCGCCGCCGCCAGTTTCTTCGCCTGCTCGGCTTCGGCCTGCGCCTGCTGGGCCTGCTGGGTGGCCTGCGCGCCTTGCTCCTGCAGCATCTGCGCCTGCTGGACGGCGGCTTCGTACTGCAGCCGCTGGCGCGCCAGTTCCGCACGCGCGGCCGCGGCATCGGCCTGGCTCGCCTGCAGCATGATCTGGTCGTGTTCCTGGCGAAGCTGGTCGAGCCTGGCCCGATCGGCGTCGGCCTTCGCCGAAGCCTGTGCCAGCGCGACACGCTGCTCGGCCATGAACAGCGCGTGTTCGCGGTCGCTGCGGCCCGCGTTCTGCAGGTCGGCGATCGCGTTGCGTGCAAGCACCTGCTGGGCGAGTGCGTACTGGCCGAGTTCGGGATCGGCACTCAACTGTTCCAGTTGCGCCGAGAGCCGCGCCACGTCGGCGTCCGTCGATGCGGCATGGACCGGCGAAATGACGCCGAAAGCCAGAGCCAGCGCGCCGATCAGCACGGCGGTGGTGATCGCATGCCTCATGGGTACACCCCCGGCTGACCATCGGTACTCGCGGGCGCGGGTTCTCCGGCGCTCGATGCCGGCGCGGGTTCGCCCGTGCTGGAATCCGGCGCCGGCTGGCCGAGCTGGATTGCGGGCAGGTTCACTGGGCCGTTGCCGCTGGACGACGACGCTGCGGGCGGCGCCGTGACGGCTTGCTGCGCGGCGGCGGCCGCGGCCTGGCGGCGTTCGAGATCGGCCTGCAGGTCCGCATTGACCTGCGTCTGCTGGCTGATTTCTCGATCCAGCTTCGTGGCTTCGGCGCGCGCCCGCGCGGTGGCGGCGGCGGCTTCGGCTTCGGCGGCCTTGTCCGCGGCCTTGCCGTTGTCGCCGTTGGCGCTGAACTGCTGCGCCGCGGCAAGCCGGCGCTCGGCCTCGCCCAGGGTATCCGGTGCGGCCGTCGCCGCGCCCGCGCTGCGTGCCGCGCGAATTTCCATCTGCGCGCGATCCATCATCTGGACCGGCGGAGGTGCGGTCGCACAGCCGGCCAGCAAGGCCGCTACAACAGCCAGGCCGATGAGGCGGGGGTCATGGATTTTTCGCCGCGTGCGTGTCATAAACAACACTCCGGGATGCATCGACGCATTGTCGGCGTACCATTTCGGCTTTGCAACGCCGCGCGGGCGGCGCGCACGGGGTTTCCTGACCGGGGATCGAAGATGGACATCGGATACTTCCTCAAGCTGATGATGGATCGCGGTGCGTCGGACATGTTCCTTTCCACCGGCACGCCCGTGCACATCAAGATCGAGGGCCGGCTGGCCGCGCTCGGCACTTCGCCACTGCCGTCGGGGATGGTGAAGAAGATCGCCTATTCGCTGATGGACGAGGGCTCGGTGCCCAAGTTCGAGCGCGAACTCGAATACAACATGGCCCTCGCCGTGAAGGACGTCGGCCGCTTCCGCGTGAACGTGTTCAAGCAGCGCGGCGAAGTCGCGCTGGTGATCCGCGCGATCAAGAGCGACATTCCTTCCATCGAGGAACTGTTGCTGCCGCAGATCTACAAAAAGCTGATCATGGAACCGCGCGGCCTGATCCTCGTCGTCGGCGCGACGGGCTCGGGCAAATCGACCACGCTGGCCTCGATGATCGACTACCGCAACACCAACGCGGCAGGTCACATCCTCACGGTCGAAGATCCGATCGAGTTCCTGCACAAGCACAAGAAATCCATCGTCAACCAGCGCGAAGTCGGGCTCGATACCCACAGTTACCACGAGGCGCTGAAGAACGCGATGCGCGAAGCGCCGGACGTGATCCTGATCGGTGAGATCCGCGACACCGACACCATGGACGCGGCGATCGGTTTTTCCGAGACTGGCCACATCTGCCTTGCGACGCTGCACTCCAACAACGCCGACCAGACCATCGAGCGCATCCTCAATTTCTTCCCCGAGGCCGCGCACAAGAACATCCTGATGAACCTGGCGCTGAACCTGAAGGCGATCATTTCCCAGCGCCTGGTGGTCGGCAAG
>JBQCCP010000092.1:0-5975 GCA_051962095.1 Rhodanobacteraceae bacterium | reverse complement strand
CGTGACGCTGCCGTGCGCGGGAATGTCGAGGTGGTCGACCATTTCCATCGTGCTGTCGCCGTGCGCAAGGCGCGAGTGGTGCAGCATCACCATGCCGTAATCGGGGCTGCTGGCGCCGGTGAGGCGCACGCTGCCGTCGCCCAGGTTGCGGATCACCGCGTACCCCGCGGCGGGCAACCGGGCGGGCAGCCAGCGTATCCAGGCGTGTTCCACCTGAACGTCCGGCGACGCGGGCGTGGCCGCGAACGCCGCGGCGCTGCAAGCCAGCAATACGGCGACGATCAGGCTGCGGAATTTCATCGGTGTTGCTCCACCAGGATTTGAAGATCGTGCAGGATCTCGTCGTCGGACGAGCCCGGCGTCGCCAGCAGCAGCGCGCGGCCTTCGCGATCGAACACGTAGATTGCCGAGCTGTGCGTGACCTCGTAGTTGTCCGACGACGATGCCTTGGCCGGCTCGGGTTTGTAGAACGCGCGATAACGCTTGGCCAGTTGCGCGATCGCGTCCCGGCTGCCGGTCAGGCCCACGATGCGCGGATCGAACGCGGTGACGTACTGGTGCAGCACCGGCACCGTGTCGCGCGCCGGGTCCACGGTCACGAACAGGATGCGCACGTCGTCCGCGGCCTTACCCATCTTCTGCAGCACCGTGTGCAGGTGCACCAGGGTCAGCGGGCACACGTCGGGGCAGTGCGTGTAGCCGAAATACAGCAGCATGACCTTGCCGCGATACGTAGCCGCCGTCACCGGCTGGTCCAGGTCGTTGGTCATCTGGAACTTGAGGTCGGGCAGGTGCCCCTGCACGTCGTCGAGCTGCCATTGCGGACGCGATGCGCAGGCGGCGAGGGCGAGGAGGGTGCAGCCAAGAAGGCACAGGTGCAGCCAACGGCAACGCAGAGACATGATGCATTCAAGCCAGTGACGACTGATCATCATAGCGCGTCGAGTCGCGGGCTCGTGGCTGAATTCCGTCTGACCCCGCCGATTCCATGGGCCTTCCAGGGTTGACGGAATGCGGTGGCGAAACGACAATGCACAGGCCGACGGCGCACTGCGTTTTCGGCACTGTCCTCCATTTCACATGACCATGGACGTACACCCTAGTCGCACCGCCGGCATCCGCTCGCATCGGGTGACGGCGGCCAAAATCGAACCGATCCGCGGCGACCGCGCCCGGACGGCTGGCACCCGCCCCGACTAGGTGCGCCCGGCCCGTCCCTCGAGCGGTGCTGCGGCACTGCTTGAAAAGGAGATGGGCCATGAACCTCCTTCGCAACTTCTTTCGTGCGCGCCTGGCAGCCCGCCATGCGCATTCGAACCGCCGCGACGGCCGCCGCCGCGAGTGGCGCGTGACCGTGCCCGCACCGCGCGGTCTATCGTGCGATCATCCCTGATCGCAGGCAGGGACCACAGGTGTTCTCAGCCAGCAGCCATCCGTGGCACGGGCGCCGGCCCGGCCATCCCTGGCCGGTCGCTCGGCCGGGCACGCGATGCCACCGGCATCACGTAAGCGCCCGTCCTCGCCCTGACTTTCCACAAAAGCCGCTTCGCATGGAGCACCGGTTGCCCCTGCCGATGCACGGCCGAATATTGGGGTTTGGCGTCGTGCCGTCGCGAAAACGAACGCGACCGTTTATCTCTATGTAACCCCACGGTCCGCCACCGGTTCCGTGTTCGTAGCTTCCGCTGCCATGGAATCGCGTGATGTTCGGTCCTCCCATCAAAGCCAGCTCCCATGCCACGGCCGGCAAGGCCCGCGCGGCGCACGCGCGGCCGATCGTCGCGGATACCGCGTGGACGGATGACGCGGCGCTGCTGGCGTCGCTTGACACCACGCCCGCGGGGCTCGACGAGGAACAGATCGAGGATCGCCTCGATCGCGACGGCGTCAATCAGGCCAGCCACGAGAAGCCGCCGCACTGGTCGCTGCAGCTCGCGCGCACTTTCAAGAATCCGTTCATCATCGTGCTGCTGGTGCTGGCGGGCGTGCAGCTCGCCACTTCGCCGGATGACCTCACGGGGCCGATCATCATCGCGGTGATGGTGGGCATCAGCGTGGTGCTGAGCTTCACCCAGGAATTCCGTTCCTCGCGCGCCGCCGAGAAGTTGAAGGCGATGGTGCGCAACACCGCGACGGTGACGCGGCGCGCCTCCGACGGGCACAGCGAGCGCATCGAGGTGCCGGTGATCGAACTGGTCGCGGGCGACATCGTGCACCTTTCGGCGGGCGACATGGTGCCCGCCGACTTGCGCCTGCTGGGCGCGAAGGACCTGTTCATTTCGCAGGCGATCCTGACTGGCGAATCGCTGCCGGTGGAGAAGACCGCGCCCGAGCAGGCGGTGAAGTCCGACGCGCCGGTCGATCCGCTCGACCTGCCGACGGTCTGCTACATGGGCACCAACGTCGTGAGCGGCAGCGCGACCGCGGTGGTGGTCGCCACCGGGCCGCGCAGTTATCTGGGCTCGCTGGCGCACACGCTGAGCGGGGAGCGCGAGCTGACCAGCTTCGACCGCGGCGTGAAAAGCGTGTCGTGGCTGCTGATCCGCTTCATGGCGGTGATGGTGCCGATCGTGTTCCTGATCCAGGGCTTCGGCAAGGGCAATTGGCTGGAGGCGTTTCTGTTCGCGATCTCGGTTGCGGTGGGCCTCACCCCGGAAATGCTGCCGCTGATCGTCACCGCCAACCTTGCGAAAGGAGCGCTCGCGATGTCGCGGCGCAAAGTGGTCGTCAAGCAGCTCAACGCGATCCAGAACTTCGGCGCGATGGACGTGTTGTGCACGGACAAGACCGGCACGCTGACGCTCGACAGGATCGTGCTGGAGCAGCACCTCGATCTCGACGGCGAGGAATCCGACGACGCGCTGGAGTACGGTTACCTCAACAGCCATTTCCAGACGGGTCTCAAGAACCTGATGGACAAGGCGGTGCTGGCGCATCGCGACCTCGAACATTCGATCGCGAAGTGGAAGGTGGTCGACGAGATCCCCTTCGACTTCCAGCGCCGCCGCATGTCGGTGGTGCTGACGCCAGTGGATGCGGATTCGTCGCAAGACTTCCCCTCACCCGGCGCTGCGCGCGAAAGAAACGGCGGCGCCTCAGCGCCCCCTTTCCCGCAAGCGGGAGGGGGGAAATTCGAACTGCTGGTGTGCAAGGGCGCGGTCGAGGAGATGTTGTCGACCTGCGCGTTCGCCCGCCACGGCGACCGGGACATCCCGCTCACGGACGAACGCCGCAACGCCATCCGCGCGATGACCCATGAGTTGAACGAGGACGGCCTGCGCGTGCTGATTGTCGCGGTGCGAACCCAGCCCGCGGTCGGCCGCGCCTACGGCGTCGCCGACGAGGCCGGCCTCACCGCGATCGGTTGCCTGGCCTTTCTCGATCCACCCAAGGACACCGCCCACACCGCGATCGCGGCGCTGCATCACCACGGCGTCGCGGTGAAGGTGATCACGGGCGACAACGAAGCGGTGACGCGCAAGATCTGCCGCGAAGTGGGCCTGGACGTTACCCATTCGGTGCTGGGCCGCGACACCGAGGAACTGGACGACACGGCGCTCGACGACCTGGTCGCGCGCACCACGGTGTTCGCGAAGATGTCGCCGCTGCAGAAATCGCGCGTGGTCGAATCGCTGCAGCGGCGTGGGCACACCGTTGGTTTCCTCGGCGACGGCATCAATGACGCCGCGGCGCTGCGCCGCGCGGATGTCGGCATTTCGGTCGACACCGCGACCGACATCGCCAAGGAGTCGGCCGACATCATCCTGCTGGAAAAAAACCTGATGGTGCTGGAGGAAGGCGTGCTGGAAGGTCGCGTCACCTTCGGCAACATCATCAAGTACATCAAGATGACGGCCAGCTCCAACTTCGGCAACGTCTTCTCGATGCTGATCGCCAGCATCTTCCTGCCGTTCCTGCCGATGCTGCCGTTGCAGATCCTGGTGCTGAATCTTTTGTACGACATCTCGCAGCTGTCGATCCCGTTCGACCGCATGGACGAGGAATACATCCGCCGTCCGCGCAAGTGGGACGCGGGTGACATCGGGCGCTTCATGTTCTGGATCGGCCCGACCAGTTCGGTGTTCGACATCACCACGTTCCTTTTGCTGTGGTTCTGGTTCGGCGCCAACGCGCCCGCCCACCAGGCCTTCTTCCAGTCCGGCTGGTTCGTGGAAAGCCTGCTGACCCAGACGCTGGTGGTGCACATGATCCGCACCCGCCGGATTCCATTCGTGCAGAGTGCCGCGGCCGCTCCGGTGCTGGGCCTCACCACCGCGATCATCGCGATCGGCATCGCGATCCCGTACACGACCTTGGGCCACAAGCTCGGGATGGTCGAACTGCCGCTGGAATATTTCGGCTGGCTGGCGGCGATCGTGGTGGCGTACTGCGCGCTGACCCAGTTCGTGAAGACGCTCTACATGCGCAGGTTCGGCCGCTGGCTGTGATGTTGCGGCCGGTGTGCCGGCTGTGCCTTGACGTGAACCGGGACTAGGCGGGACATTGGCGTAAGCGCCTTGGCCGCCAGATCGGAGTCTCCATACGCCTCGCGAAGCGTCGGCAAGATTTACAAATCCCTTCGTTGCCGCGATCGATCCCGGCATGTTTGTCCCGATCGATCAATGGGTTAGGTGGTTGGTACGCAAGTTGCTTATTGAGAGCCGCAGGGGACCCCAACCACGCGTCTCGTCCGAGAGCGTCGTACCGGTTCCGTCACTGGAGAAACCTACGATGAAAAATCAGAAGAAGCAGCGGATGGGGCTCGTGGCCGCGGGCGCGCTTGCCCTCGGCATGTGCTTTGCGGCGACCACCGCGAATGCCACCACCATCACCGCTTCGGTGGGCGGTGTTCCAACCGGCGCCGATTGTTATGAGAACTTCAATTCCCTCGGGCTCGGTGGTGCGGGTGGCGTGACCACGACATGCGGCATCACCGTGTCGTTCAGCCCGCAGGGCGGAGTCGTGCAGGGCAGCTCTTCGGGACTGTATGCGGCGCCGGTGCTGTCGAACGGCAACGGCGCGCTGTTCGGCGACCCTGACGGTGCGGATTTGTCGAAGTACCTCACCGCAGGCGGCACGTCGGCTTCATATGCGCAATTGATCCTTCCCACCAGCGCAAGGTATCTGGGCTTGCTGTGGGGCTCGGTGGACGCCTACAACACCATCACGTTCTACCTGGGTGGCACGCTGGTCGATTCCTTCGGGGGTAGTGCCGTATCGGCCGTGGCCGGTTCCGGGAACTGCGTCAATGGTAACCAGACCACGGTGGGCACCTGCTACGTCAACATCAACTTGGCGACGGCATTCGATCGCGTCGTGATGACCAGTTCGAACTACGCGTTCGAATTCGACAATGTGGCGTTTGCCGAAAACCCTCTCGGGGTGCCGGAGCCGGGCGAAATCGGCCTGTTCCTGCTGGGCTTGGGGCTGGTCGGCTCGGGCTACTGGTTCCGCAAGCGCCGGCTTGCCTGAAACGAATCATCGACTTGACAAAAAACGCCCCGGACTCCGGGGCGTTTTTCATTTGAGTGCTCGGTCGAGCGCTACACTGCCGTTGCATTCGCTCGTTGATGTGATGCGATGACCACTACTTACGACTTCGAAGCGGATCTGCTGGACGGCACGCCGCGGGCGCTGGACGCCTACCGGGGCAAGGTGCTGCTGATCGTCAACGTCGCCTCGAAATGCGGGTTCACGCCGCAATACGAAGGGCTGGAAGCGCTGTACCGCGCGAGCAAGGACAGGGGCTTCGAGATCCTCGGCTTTCCGTGCAACCAGTTCGGGCACCAGGAGCCGGGCGACGCCGACGAGATCCGCACATTCTGTTCGACGACGTACGAGGTGACGTTTCCGCTGTTCGCGAAGATCGACGTCAACGGCGCCGACACGCATCCGCTCTACCAGTTCCTGAAGCACGCCGCGCCGGGCATCCTGGGCTCGGAAGCCATCAAGTGGAATTTCACCAAGTTCCTGGT
>JBQCCP010000091.1:0-5641 GCA_051962095.1 Rhodanobacteraceae bacterium | reverse complement strand
GCGCGTTGCCGGTCGCGATCGTCGGCGGCGTCATCGCGATACTCGGAAAGGCGCGCCGCACCACGCCGTCGCGCTGAGCGTCAGGTCGTGTACTGCGCCGCTGCCGCGCTCGCAAGCGGCGATGGCAGGCCGTCAGCCCGGCCCGAGGTACTCGCAACCTTCGCCGTTCTGTCCACGCTTGACGACCACGCGCTGCAATTGCGGCAGGTCGCCGAGTTTTTCCCATACGAAGCGGGCGATGTTTTCCATCGTGGGAATGCCGAGGCCTTCCACGTCGTTGAGCATCCGGTGGTCGAGCGCGTCACGCGCGACTTCGATGCGGCGCTGCAAATCGCCCATGTCCACCACCCAGCCGCGTTCGGTGAGCGGACCGCGCACCCACACTTCGACCTGGTACGAATGGCCGTGGATGCTCCGGTAGCGAGGGTCGCCGTCGGGGCCGGCGTCCAACTGGTGGGCGGCGTCGAAACGGAATTCCTTCCAGACGGTGAAAAGTGGGTCGCTCATGGGATTCCAAGGTATTTGTGGGTCTGCAGGCTGAGCCGCCAGCGCGGATGCGCCTTGCAGTAATCGACTGCCGCGCGGGTGTTTTCTGCGGCTTGCGGGCCGTCCATTGGCTGCAGGAAGAAATGTGCCGCGGCGAAGTCGGCGAAGCGTTCCGGCATCGCGGCGGACTGCGGATAGACGAGCTTCAGTTCGTTGGCGCGCTGCAGCTTCACCGGCGCGGTGCCCTTGGGGCTGACGGTGATCCAGTCGAGGCCTTCCGGCGCGTCCAGCGTGCCGTTGGTTTCGACGGCGCACTCGAAGCCTCGTGCGTGCAGCGCATCGAGCAATGGCGTGTCGAGTTGTAGCAGCGGCTCGCCGCCGGTGAATACCACGAAGCGGTTTTCGTTTTGATCCGGCGGCCACAGGCTCGCGATCTTGTCCGCGACCGCCGCGGCATTCGGGTATTTGCCGCCGTTCTCGCCATCGGTGCCGACGAAATCCGTGTCGCAGAAATTGCACACCGCGCCCGCGCGGTCGGCTTCGCGGCCCGACCACAGGTTGCAGCCCGCGAAACGGCAGAACACGGCCGGACGCCCGGCGTGGAAGCCCTCGCCCTGCAGCGTGTAGAAGATTTCCTTGATGGCGTACATGCGGGCAATCGAGTTCCGAACCCGTTATTTTGCCAGCGCTGGCGGCGATTTGCCCCGCGCTGCCCCTCATTCCGGACCCCGTCCATGCAAATCCGCACCGCCACACCCGCCGACGCCGAAGCCATCGCCGCAGCGGAAGCCGAAATCCAGCGCACCCCCGGGCTGCTGGTCGGCTGGCCGGGCGAGATTCCGGTCGAAGCGTATCGCGCGAAGATCGCCAGGCTGGCGGGCGACGGCCGCTATATCGTGGCCGAAGACGACGGCAAGCCCGTCGGCCACGCATTCCTCGAACCGATGCCGATGCGCGCCAACGCGCACGTGTTCCAGTTGACGATCGTGGTGCACCCGGCCCACGTCGGACGCGGCGTCGGCCGTGCGATGCTGGGCGACCTGCTGGACTGGGCGCAGCACCATCCGCGCGTCGGCAAGATCGAATTGAACGTCCGCGCCGGCAACCTGCGCGCGCAGCACCTCTACCGCAGCATGGGATTCGTGGAGGAAGCGCGCTTCCGGCACCGCGTGCGGCGGATCGACGGTCGCTTCGAGGACGACCTCGGCATGGCCTGGTTTCCCGATCGCTGGCCCGCTGCGGGCGCAAGTGACAAACTGTCGCCGGAAGATTCGCGGGAGTGACGCATGGCGGACGACGAAGACGCCCGGTTGCTCGACACGTTCCGGCAAATGGCCGCGCTGCAGACGCGCGTGTGCTACATGAACGTCGATCGCACGCTGGCGACCTGGACGCGCACCGCGCTGACGCTGATCGTGTTCGGCACGATCTTGGACCGCTACGGCATCCTGCTGCTGCGGGCCCACCTGCCGCATGTCGGCACCCGGCTCGCGCCCAACCCGGAATCCAGCCTGGGCGGCATCCTGCTGGTCGCGATCGGCGCGTTCATCGCGATCACCGCCGCGGTCCGCCATCAACGCTACAAGACGCTGTGGGACCGCACGTTCAGCCGCGATGAAACCTTCGGCCCGTGGCTGGCGTTTCCGTTCGCGGTGGGCGTGGCGGTGCTCGGCATCGTGGTGCTGGCGCTGTTGCTGGTGCTCGTGCAATGAGCGAAGCCGGCCCTGGCGCGCCGCCGGCCAGTCCGCACGGCGACGATGCGCACAACCTGCAGGTGCAGGTCGCGCGCGAACTGGTCGAGCTGTCGCTGCAGCGTTCGTACATGAACACCGAACGCACGCTGGCGGTGTGGACCCGCACCGCGTTGTCGCTGATGATTTTCGGGATCGCGGTGGATCGCTTCGGCCTATTGATGCGGCATCCGCCGTGGCACGTGACCAACGGCAACGAGTTGCTGCCGAATCCGCTGTCCACGCTGGGCGGCGTGGTGCTGGTCGCACTCGGCGTGGCGATCCTGCTGGCCGCAGGATTCCGCTTCCTCGCCTATGGCTTGAAGTGGTATCGGCGCAATCCGCGCAAGGTGTGGTTCCACACGCCTTGGCTGGCATTCACATTCGCGATGCTGATGGCGGCGTTCGGGATCGCCTTGCTGGTGGTGCTGTGCGTGTTCAGGCAGTAGTGATCCGATTTCACTGGTGGCTCCGGCCGGCGACGCGCAAGCGTCAGCGCCAGGCGTTCGAGATCGGATAGCGTCGCTCGCGGCCGAACGCGCAGGTGGATACACGCGGGCCGGGCGCCGCCTGGCGGCGCTTGAATTCGGAGGCGTACAGCATGCGCACCACCCGCTGGACGTCGTCGGCATCATAACCCGCAGCCACGATGTCGGCCTGCGACTGGGCGCCTTCGATGCAGCGTACGAGGATGCCGTCCAGCACGTCATAGGGCGGCAGTGAATCCTGGTCGGTCTGGTCGGCGCGAAGTTCCGCAGAAGGCGCGCGTTCGATCACCGCGCGCGGAATGACTTCACTCGCGTGCTTCCCGAGTTCCGCGCTCTGGTTGCGCCATCTCGCCAGTTCGTACACCTGCGTCTTGTAGACGTCCTTCAGCGGCGCGTAACCGCCGCACATGTCGCCGTACAGCGTCGCGTAACCGACGGCCATCTCGCTCTTGTTGCCGGTGGTCAGCAACAGCTTGCCGGTCTGGTTGGACAGCGCCATCAGCAGCACGCCGCGGCTGCGCGATTGCAGGTTCTGGGCGGTGAGGTCCGCGAGTTCGCCGCACGCGGGCGCCAGCGCCGCGGCCGCCGCATCGACGATTCCGCCGATGGGCAAGTCGAAATATTGGGCGCCCAGCGTGTGCGCCTGTGCGTGCGCTTCGCGCAACGAAAGCTCGGAGGTATAGCGCGAAGGCAGCATCACCGCGGTGACCTTGTCCGCGCCCAGCGCGTCCACCGCGATCGCCAGGCTCACCGCCGAATCGATGCCTCCGGAAAGGCCCAGCAGCACGCCTTCGAAGCCGTTCTTGCCGACGTAATCGCGCACGCCACGCACCAGCGCCGCGTACAGCGTCGCTTCGACCGACGCGTCGTCGGCCGTCGGCCAGCCAGTCGCAGTCCATCGGCGCGAAACGGAATCGAATTCCGACCACAGCAGCGCATCCGCGAACGCCGGCGCGCGCGCGGCGACACGACCATCGCCGCTCACCAGCAGCGAAGCGCCGTCGTACACCACTTCGTCCTGTCCACCGACCATGTTGAGGTAAGCGATCGCACAGGCGGTTTCCTTCGCGCGCGCAACCAGCAGCGCCTCACGCTGCGCCTGCTTGACGGTATCGAACGGCGAGGCGTTGATCACGACCACCAGCTCCGCGCCGGCACGCGCGGCGGCGGCCATCGGCTCGGGTTGCCACGCGTCTTCGCAGATCAACAGTCCGACGCGCACGCCGTTCAAGGTGGTGACAGTAACCGCATGGCCCGGCTCGAACCAGCGCTTGTCGTCGAACACGCCGTAATTGGGCAATACGCATTTGTGCACAACCTGCGCGACGCGACCTTCGCGCAGCAACGCCGCCGCGTTGTACACGACGCCTGCGCTGTGGGGAAAGCCGACCAGCGCGGCAAGCCCATCGGCTTCTTCGGCCAACCGGTCGATCGCCGATTGACACGCGGCAAGGAAACTCGGCCGCAGCAGCAGGTCTTCCGGTGGATAGCCACTCAAGGCGAGTTCGGGGCACACCAGCAGGTCGGCGCCGCCCGCGCGCGCGTCGCGCATCAATGCGCGCACGCGATCGGCATTGGCCGCGATGGCGCCGACCGGGAAATCCAACTGGGCAAGGGCGAGGCGCAGGGTCGCCATGGAAGTTTTCCAAAATGCGAAGGCCGCGACGAATCGCGGCCTTCATTCTACCGTTGCACGCGCTGAACCAGTCAGTGCTTCATTTTTGCGGCGAGCGTCGCGCCCAGGTCGGCCGGTGACTTCACGGTGGTGACGCCGGCTTTTTCCAGCGCTGCGAACTTGGCGGCGGCGGTGCCCTTGCCGCCGGAAATGATCGCGCCGGCATGGCCCATGCGCTTGCCCGGAGGCGCGGAGGCGCCGGCGATGAACGCGACCACCGGTTTGCTGACGTACTCCTCGATGAATTCGGCGGCTTCTTCCTCGGCGCTGCCGCCGATCTCGCCGACCATGATGATGCCCTCGGTCTGCGGGTCGTTCTGGAACAGCGTGAGGCAATCGACGAAATTCATGCCGTTGATCGGGTCGCCGCCGATGCCGATCACGGTCGACTGGCCGAGGCCGACGTTGGTGGTCTGGAACACCGCTTCGTACGTCAGCGTGCCCGAGCGCGACACGATCGCGACCTTGCCGGGCTGGTGGATGTGGCCCGGCATGATGCCGATCTTGCATTCGCCGGGCGTGATGATGCCGGGGCAGTTGGGGCCGATCAGCACGGTTTCGGGGTGATCCTTCAGCACGTTCTTGACGCGCAGCATGTCGAGCACCGGGATGCCTTCGGTGATCGCGACGATCACCTTGATGCCGCCGGCCGCGGCTTCCAGGATCGCATCGGCCGCGAACGGCGGCGGCACGAAGATCACCGACGCATCGGCGCCGGTTTCATCGACCGCTTCGCGGACGGTGTTGTAGACCGGCAGGCCAATGTGTTCGGTGCCGCCTTTGCCCGGCGTGACGCCGCCGACCAGCCTGGTGCCGTAGTCCAGCGCCTGCTGCGAATGGAAGGTGCCCTGCTGGCCGGTGAAGCCCTGGCAGATGACTTTTGTATTTTTGTTGACGAGAACGGACATTTCGTTGGAGTCCTTCGTAATCGTGTGGATATGGAGCTTCGGCAACCGCTGCGCGTTGCTAGGCAACGCGCAGAGAGGCATGCCTCCACAATCCCTGCATCGCCGCTGCGCGACGATGCAGCCCCCTTGACTCAAGGGGGCTGAAAAAGCGCTGCGTTGGAACGTTCGGTCGCATCATGCGGCTTTGGCCGCCGCGACGGCTTTCTGCGCGGCGTCATTCAACTCGTTCGCGGGCGTGATCTTGAGGCCGGAATTGCTCAGCAACTCGCGGCCTTTCTCGACGTTGGTGCCTTCGAGGCGCACCACCACCGGAATCTTCAGACCCACTTCCTTGACCGCCGCGATGATGCCCTC
>JBQCCP010000090.1:0-12000 GCA_051962095.1 Rhodanobacteraceae bacterium | reverse complement strand
CGCCCACAATTTCATGGACGGCATCGACGGCATCCTCGGCCAGCAGGGCCTGTTCGTGGTGCTGGGCCTGGGCCTGCTGGCCGCGTGGTCGGGCGAGGTCGGCGTCGCCGCGCTGGCGTTCGCGGCGGCGGCAGGATGTCTCGGGTTTCTCGTCTTCAACTGGCCGCCCGCGAAGATCTTCATGGGGGATGTGGGTTCGGGTGCGCTCGGCCTCGCGTTGGGCGCGGTGGCCGCGTTCCTGGTCCAGCGCAATCCCGCGATGCTGTGGGGATGCCTGATCCTGCCCTCGGCTTTCCTGGTGGACAGCGGACTCACCCTCGCACGGCGCATCCTGGGTGGCCAGCGCTGGTACGCGCCGCACCGCCAGCACCTGTACCAGTGGCTGGTGCGGGTACACTGGAGCCATGCGCGCACGGACGTCGCTTACATGATCTGGAACCTGGCCGTGGTCGCGCCACTGGCATGGCTGGCGGCGTGGTGGCCAGCGCGCGGTGCGTGGTGCTTTGTCGCGGCGTACGCGCTCGCGATGGCCGTGTGGTACATCGGCAAGCGGGCCTGTCTTGCCGCCGCCACCGGAGGCAGGCTGCATGAAGCTGCGTAACCTCGCCAGCAGGATCCACCCGCGCACTGCGGTGGTGGTGCACGACCTTGCGGTCACGCTGCTGGCGTGGTGGCTGGCCAACACGCTGCGCTACATGATGCTGCCCTACGGCCAGCAACTCGACCTGCTGAGCTGGCAGACCCTGATCGTGCTGGGTGTGCAGGCCGCGATGTTCTTCTGGACCGGCCTGTACAAAGGGCTGTGGCGTTTCGCGAGCGTGCCCGACTTGTGGAACATCCTGCGTGCGGTCGTCGCCGGCGCGGTGGTGATCTATCTCGCGCTGTTCCTGTACAACCGCATGTACGGGATTTCGCGTTCGGTACTGCTGATCTACCCGGTGCTGCTGGCGATCTTCCTGGGCACGCCGCGGCTCGCCTATCGCTACTGGAAAGACAGCCAACTCGACCTGTTCCACGCCAAGCACAGCCACCGCGTGCTGGTGATCGGCGCGGGGCGCGCGGGCGAAGCACTGGTCCGCGACCTGCGCCGCGATTCGCGTTACATCCCGGCGGGTTTCATCGACGACGACACTTCGCTCCGCGGTTCGCGCCTGCACGGCGTGCCGGTGCTGGGCGGCACCGACAGGCTGGCCGAACTCGCGCGCCGCGTCGGCGCCGAAATGCTGCTGATCGCGATGCCCTCGGCCGACAAGGACCAGATGCGCCATGTGGTCAACCTGTGCGAAGCCACCGGCCTGCCGTTCCGCACCGTGCCGCGGCTCGACGACGTGGTTTCCGGGCGTGCGCAGTTCAACGAACTGAAGGAAGTCGCGATCGAGGACCTGCTTGGCCGCGACCCGGTGAAGCTGGAATGGAACGCGATCCGCCGCAGCCTCACTGGCCAGCGCGTGCTGGTCACCGGCGGCGGTGGTTCGATCGGTTCGGAACTGTGCCGCCAGATCGCGCGCCTCGGCGCGTCCGAACTCACGATCCTCGAACTTTCGGAATACAACCTTTACCGGATCGAACAGGAGTTGCGCGCGCAGTATCCCGAGTTGCTGCTGCGCTGCCTGATCGGCGATTGCGGCGACGCGGCCGCGTGCGCCAATGCGTTTTCGCTCGCGAAGCCGCAGCGGGTGTTCCATGCCGCCGCGTACAAGCACGTGCCGCTGCTGCAGAACCAGTTGCGCGAGGCCTTCCGCAACAATGCGCTCACGACGCGCACGGTGGCCGAGCAGGCGGTGAGGCACAGTGTCGAAAGCTTCGTGCTGATCTCGACCGACAAGGCGGTGAACCCGACCAGCGTGATGGGCGCCTGCAAGCGCGTCGCGGAAATCGTCTGCCAGATCACCGCCGAAGGCGCCGCGACGAAGTTCGTCACCGTGCGGTTCGGCAACGTGCTGGATTCGGCGGGTTCGGTGGTGCCGCTGTTCCGCAGCCAGATCGCGGCGGGTGGTCCGGTGACCGTGACGCATCCGGAGATTTCGCGCTACTTCATGACCATTCCGGAAGCGTGCCAGTTGATCCTGCAGGCGATGGCGATGGGCAAGGGCGGCGAGACCTTCGCGCTCGACATGGGCGAACCGATCCGCATTCGCGACCTCGCCGAGCAGATGATCCGGCTGGCAGGCAAACAGCCGGGGCGCGATGTTTCCATCCTGTACACGGGCCTGCGTCCGGGCGAGAAGCTGTTCGAGGAATTGTTCCATCCGCTCGAGAACTACCACGGCACCTCACATCCGAAAATTTTTGAAGCCGCGCCGCGCCAGCAGTCCGCCGCACTGGTCGCGGCGCAGCTCGCGCGCGCCATTGAAGCCGTCGAGCGCTTCGACGAGGAAACCCTGCGGCATTGCGTGGGCGCGCTGCTGCCCACGTTCCGCTGGGAAACCGGCGAGCCGGCGCGAAGTGCGGATGTGGTTCCGCTGCAGCGGGGCGGTGGTGATACCGCGGCATAGTTTTGCGATCGTCCATGATCGCTGGTTCGCCAGAGAAACCAATTGCAAATGCTTCAGCAAGCAGCCATCCATGGCGCTGGACGCCGGCCCGGCGATCCTTGGCCGGTCGCTGGCCGGACACGCGATGCCACCGGCATCGCGTAAGCGTCCGTCCTCGCCCTGACTTTTCACCAACAGCCGCTTTGAACAGCTACGCAAATAACCAAGGACAAAGACGTGACTCGATTGCGCAAGGTCGTGTTTCCCGTTGCAGGTTTGGGAACCCGGTTTCTCCCCGCCACCAAGGTCGTCGCCAAGGAAATGTTGCCGGTGCTGGATCGTCCGTTGATCCAGTACGCGGTGGACGAAGCCGTCGACGCGGGCGCCGACACGCTGGTGTTCGTCACCAACCGCTACAAGCACTCGATCGCCGACTATTTCGATTCCGCCTACGAACTGGAAGAAACCCTGGAGCGCGCCGGCAAGCGGGAACTGCTGGCGATGGTGCAGGGGCTGCTGCCGCCCCACGTGCGCTGCGTGTACGTCACCCAGGAACAGGCGCTGGGCCTCGGTCACGCGGTGTTGTGCGCCAAGCCGGTGGTCGGCAATGAACCCTTCGGCATCGTGCTGCCCGACGACCTGATCGTGAACGAAGGCCCGGGCGCGCTGCGCCAGATGGCCGAACGCGCCACCGACGGCAAGACCGGCGTGCTGGCGGTCGAGGAAGTGCCGCGTGCCGATACCGGCAAGTACGGCATCGTCGACCTCGATGGCGGTGGCGACCGCATCCGTCACATCGTGGAAAAACCGAAACCCGACGATGCACCTTCCAATCTTGGCGTGGTCGGGCGCTACGTGCTGCCCTCGCGCATTTTCGAATTGCTCGAAACGACCACCCCGGGCGCGGGCGGCGAAATCCAGTTGACCGACGCGATCGCGGCCCTGCTCAGGGAAGCGCCGGTGTTGGCGCACCGTTTTGCGGGCACGCGCTTCGACTGTGGCAACAAGGCCGGGATGGTGCGCGCGACGTTGCATTTCGCGGCGGCCGATCCGGAGTTGCGGCACCTTGTCGGATAAGAACGGGATAGCGGAAACCGTTGGGCTTCTCCCGGAACAAATCCGGATCAGCCCAACCTGCAAGGGGCATCAGGCGGTATGCTGGCGCGATGACGCCGGAAACCTGGTACGCCGCAAGCGCCCGCCCTTTCGACCCATTGCCGCCGCTCGAAGACGAACGCGAAGCGCGCGTCGCGATCGTGGGCGGCGGCTACGCCGGGACGTGCCTCGCGCTCGGCCTCGCCGAGCGGGGCGTGCGCGACGTGGTGCTGCTGGAGGCCGACGGAATCGGCCACGGCGCGTCCGGGCGCAATGGCGGTTTCGTGTTCGGCGGTTATTCGCTGGGCGAGGAGGCGTTGCTCAAGCAGCTTGGCGCCGATCGCGCACGGCGCCTGTATGGTGCCACCACCCGCGCGGTCGATCTGATCCGCGAACGCATCGCGAAGTACGCGATCGAGTGCGATGCCGTCGATGCCGGCGTGATCTGGGCCAACTGGTTTCGCGATCCCGACATCCTGCGCGAGCGGCAACGGCTGTTGCAGGACACCTATGGCGTCCAGTGGGAATGGCTGCCGGAAAAGCAGCTTCACAGCGCTATCCACAGCCGCCGCTATCACGACGGCCTGTTCGAGCGGAACGCATTGCACCTGCACCCGCTCGATTACCTGCACGGAATGGTGCGCGCGGCGCAAGGGCGGGGCGTGCGCGTCCATGAAGGGTCGCGCGTGCGGCGCGTCGAGCGCGACGGCGCCGACTGGCGTGTCGCCACCGATTCCGGCGCGGTGAAGGCGCAGACCGTGGTGCTGGCCTGCGGCGGCTACCTTGCGCGGCTCGAACGCAAAGTCGATCGCGCCATCCTGCCGATCGCCACCTACGTGATGGCGACCGAACCCTTGGGTGCGCGCCTGCAGGAGTGCCTGCACACCCAGGCTGCGATCTACGACACCCGTTTCGCGTTCGATTACTACCGTCCGCTCAAGGATACGCGACTGTTGTGGGGTGGACGGATTTCCATCCGCAACCGCTCGCCGCAGGCCGTGAAGAAATTGCTGATGCACGATTTGCTGCGTGTGTTCCCGCAACTCGAAGGCGTGAAGATCGACTACGCGTGGTCGGGCCTGATGAGCTACGCGCGCCACCAGATGCCGCAACTCGGCACGCGCGGCGACGGCCTGTGGTGGATGCAGGCGTTCGGCGGCCACGGCACCGCCCCCACCTGCGCCGCGGGCGAACTGCTGGCCGATGCGATCGCGGACGGCGGCGAAGGCTGGCGCGAATTCGCGCAGTTCGGCTTGCAATCCGCCTGGCGTCCGCTCGGCTATCTCGGCGCGCAGGCGCAGTATTGGTGGCTGGAAGCCAGGGATAGCTGGAAGGCGATGCTGGAAGGGTGAGCGCGACAGTCGTCACCTGCCGATTTCCAGGTGGCGCCGCCACGCTGCAGGAGGCACTCCGAAGCAACGCTTGAACGCGCGCTGGAATGCGGCGCTGGAGTCATAGCCAACTTCGTCAGCCACGCTGTCGATGCTGACCCGGCTTTCGCTGAGCCGCCGCGCCGCGAGTTGCATGCGCAAGCGGGTCAGATAGTGCATCGGTGGTTCGCCGATGGTGTCGCTGAACCGCTCGGCAAGCGCCGAGCGCGAACTGCCGGTGGCGCTGGCGAGATCCTCCACGGACCAGCGGCGACTCGGATGCTGGTGCAGCGCCGCGAGCGCCCGTCCGACCAGCGGATCGCGCAGACCCGCCAACCAGCCGGTGGCGTCGGGCGGCAGATTCTGCATGTACACGCGCAGCGCGCTCAGGAACAGCAGTTCCGTCAAGCGGCTGCGCAAGGTCGCGGTGCCGGGGCTGTCGTCCAGTGCGTACTCGACGGCGTGATGGACCAGGGTGTCCATGCGCGGCCCCAAATCGACGGCGAACATCGGCGGCAGGGCACGACACAGCGGATCGAACGCGCGCCGATCGCAACCGAGAAACCCGCACAGGATGCTGGTCGAAGCGCCCGGTCCGGTTTCGAACCGTTCCTCCCGGATTTCCCGGACGGAGCGCCCGCCCAATGCCGCATCGAGCGGGATGATCGCGCGGCCCGGCTGGTCGGCCAGTTCGTGGCGCCCCGCGTCCGTGAACACTACCGCTTCGCCGACCGTGATCCGCGTCCAGTCCATCGAGGATCGGCGCATCCAGCAAGACCCGTCCAGCAGGATGTGGAAGGCGATGAGATGGTTGGTGCCCGGTGACAGCAGTGACGCGAATTGCTCCAGCCGTGGGTCCACGGCGATGCCCCAGGGGCCCCGGATGTCGACCCGGTACATCACCACGCCGGTCAGCCGGACCAGGGCGAGTGCTTCGGAGAGCAGATCCGCGGCCATGGAAAGAGCCGCCTCGGTGTTTCGGGCATATCCCGCGGAGTATAGGTCATTGCCGGGTGTGCCGCGCGTGCCGAGACTGGCACCACCGACCCTGCTGGACAGGGCGGACCCATCGCGATTCCTGCGCGGCGTGATTGCGTGCGTCGTGTTCGCCGCCGATGGCTCTCGAACTGCGCGGAGGCGTGACATGGCAATCAACGAACAGCGGCTCAACGAATTTCTCGGCCGGGCGCTTGGCGACATGGGTGGCGCGATGAGCGCCACGCTGATCCTGATCGGTGACGAACTCGGCTTGTACAAGGCGTTGGCGGAAAAGCCGATGACTTCTTCCGAACTGGCAGCGGCGACCGGCACCAACGAACGTTACGTCCGCGAGTGGCTCGGCACCCAGGCCGCCGGCGGTTATGTCGAATACGACCCGGGAAAGGATCGCTATTCGATGAGCGAAGAACAAATACTGTGCATGGCAGATCCAAGCGGACCGGTGGATGTGCCGGGCGCCTACAGCCTGATCGAAGCCGTGTTCCATGCGCTCGAGCGTACCAAGCGGAATTTCCGCAGCGGCGAGGGCATGGAGTGGGGTGAGCACCATCAGTGCCTGTTCCATGGCACCGAGCGCTTCTTCCGCGCGGGCTACAACGCGCATCTCCTGACCGAGTGGCTGCCGGCGCTGGACGGTGCGATCGCCAAGCTAGAGAGGGGCGCGAAGGCCGCCGACATCGGATGCGGGCACGGCGCCAGCACCACGCTGATGGCCAGGGCGTTTCCGAATTCGGAATTCATCGGCTACGACTATCACGGCCCATCGATCGAGACCGCGCGCCAGCGCGCCAGGAAAGCGGGCATCGCCAATGCACGCTTTGAGGTTGCCGATGCAACAGGTTATGCGGAGCAGGATTTCGATCTGATTGCCTTCTTCGATTGCCTGCACGACATGGGTGATCCGGATGGCGCCGCTCAACACGCCCGCGAGGCACTGAGGGGCGATGGACATTGCATGCTGGTCGAGCCGTTCGCCGGCGATTCGGTGGGCAGCAACATGAACCCGGTGGGGCGCCTTTACTACGGTGCGTCGGCGCAAATCTGCGTGCCGGTGTCACTTGCCCGCAAGGGTCCGGCCCTTGGCGCACAGGCCGGCGAGGCGCGCTTGCACGGTGTGATGGAGAAAGCGGGCTTCCGCCGTTTCCGCCGTGCCACCGAAACGCCGTTCAACCTGGTGCTGGAGGCGCGCCCGTAGATCCGGCGACGGCACGCGCAGCACGGGATTTCTGCACCTGGCGAATTCATCGACCGCCGCGGGCGAACCTTTCATGTCGCAAAATGTTTCGGGACGGTGTTCTCCGTGTGAACGCACGGCATGGGCGCCGGGCGTCGTGCCGCATTCCTGACGGAGGACAAGATGATGTCACGCGTGCATCTGGTTTCCATGCTGATGATCTCGGTGGCGTTCCCGCTGGGCTTGGCGACAACCGCCGCCGCGCAATCACCCGGGCCCGATATGAGCCACGCGGCGTTGACGCCTGCCGATCTCAAATGGATGCCGGCACCGTCGGTCCTGCCGAAAGGCGTGCAGATCGCGGTACTGAGCGGCAATCCGTTCGCTGAAGGCTTTTCGATGGTTCGCCTGAAGATTCCGCCGCACACGACGTTTGCGCCGCATTGGCACCCGACTGCCGAAAGCTTCACGGTGCTGCAGGGAACGTTCTTCGTCGGCGCGGGCGATACGGTGAACAAGTCCGCCGCCAAGGCACTGCCGGCCATGGGCTTCGCTTCGATGCCGGCCATGCACCACCACTACGCCTACACCGGGCAGCAAGCGGTCGTGATCGACTTGAGCTTCTACGGCCCGTTCCAGATCAACTACGTCAATCCTGCCGACGATCCGTCGAAGAAATAGCGCGTTCGCCTGATTTCGACGTGCCGCGCACGATGCGGCACAATGGCCGCCTCTTGGGGAATGCTTCCCGTCGAGGTGGCCGATGTCGGGCGGGTTTTGGAGGATGGGTTCGAGGCGCCGTTCGGCAGGGCTCGCGGGGCGTGCGTTCGTCGGGCTGCTGTGCTGCATCGTTGCGGGCGCGGCGTTTGCGGGCAGTGCGGCGGCTGCGCCGACGCATTTCGGCAGCGGCTCGGTCGCCGCGAGTTGGAAGCTCGACGATGGTGTGCTCTCCGAACTCGTGGTCACCGATGAACGCCATCACGTGCCGATTGCAATCACCGATCCGTTCTCGCTGACGTTCAAGGACGGTAGCGCGATTGGCACGGGCGGCTTCCGTCTGCAAGGCGCGTTGCGCGAAGTGGCGCTACAGGTGGATGCGAACGCTGCGCGTCTGGTCGAACGCATTCCTGGCAAAGCCGTCGAAGGAACGTTTATTGATCCGAAGGGGCACGTCCGCATCGACTGGAAGCTGGTCCAGCGCGACGGCTCGGATTATCTGCGCGAGATCGTGACGATCACCGCGTTGAACGAAGACGCGCCGATCGCGAAGGTATCGCTGTTCGGCGCCAACGCGCCCGACGCGATCGTGGACGGCTCGGTCGATGGCTCGCCGGTGGTGTCGCACGACGACTGGCTGGGCTTCGAGCATCCGATGTCCAAGGCCGATGCCTGGCGCGGCAAGGTGAAGCTGTGGATCGAGCGCACGCTGCCATTGCCCAAGGGCCAATCGGTGACGTACTCGGCGGTGATCGGCGTCGCGCGTGCCGGGCAGATGCGGCGCGACTTCGCGCAATACGTCGAGCGCGAACGCGCGCATCCGTACCGCCCGTTCCTGCACTACAACTCGTGGTACGACATCGGCTATTTCACGCCGTACACCGAAGCCGAGGCGCTGGATCGCATCAACGCGTTCGGCAGGGAACTGGTCGAGAGGCGCCTCGTGAAAATGGATTCGTTCCTGTTCGACGACGGTTGGGATGATTACAGTGGAAGCTGGAATTTCTCGAAGGCGTTCCCGCACGGTTTCGTGCCGCTGTGCAAGGCCGCGGAAAAGTATGGCGCGGGGCCCGGCGTGTGGCTTTCGCCATGGGGCGGTTACGGCAGGCCGCGACAGGAACGCGTCGCCAATGGACGCGAAGCCGGTTATGGCATCGTCGACGATGGCCTCGCGTTGTCCGCCCCCAAATACTGGAAGCGCTTCCACGAGGTGGTGATGACGCTGCTGAACGACGACTGCATCAACCAGTTCAAGTTCGACGGCACCGGCAATTTCGACAGCGTGTATCCGGGCAGCAAGTTCGACAGTGATTTCGCGGCCGCGATCCAGTTGATCGACGACATCCGTGCCGACAAGCCGAATACCTTTATCAATCTCACCACCGGCACCTGGGCATCGCCATTCTGGCTGCGCTACGCCGATTCGATCTGGCGCGATGGTTACGACCACAACTTCACGGGCGTCGGTACCAAGCGCCAGCAGTGGATCACCTATCGCGACGAGCAGACTTATCGCAACATCGTCGAGAAGGGGCCGCTGTTCCCGATCAATTCGCTGATGCTGCACGGGATCATCTATGCGCAGCACGCCGTGCACCTGGACACCGATCCAGGCCATGACTTCGCCAACGAGGTACATTCCTACTTCGCGACCGGCACCGACCTGCAGGAGATGTACATCACGCCGTCGCTGCTGACGACTGAGGATTGGGACACGCTGGCCGATGCCGCGAAGTGGTCGCGCGCCAATGCCGATGTACTGCGCGACACCCACTGGATCGGTGGTGATCCCGGACGGCTGGACGTTTACGGCTGGGCTGCGTGGTCGCCGTCGAAATCATTCATTACCCTGCGCAATCCCGATGACAAGCCGCGGTTGGCGATCCTCGATGTCGCTCGCCAATTGCAGTTGCCGAAGGATGCCGCGCGCTCGTTTGATGTCAGCGATGTGTGGCACAGCGGAGGCAACGATGTTCCCAAGACGCTGGATGCGGACAAGCAAACGACGATCACGCTGCAGCCGTTCGAGGTGTTGACGCTGCAGTTGGTACCAGCCAGATAGGAGGCGCCCTCCGCCTCGTCATTCCGGAGCGGGCCGAAGGCCCGAATCCGTAATCGGTTTAAATCATGGCCACAGCCGATAACCCGGAATGACAATGTGGGTGGAACACCGGCCGCTTGTCGGGGCGAACCGCTATCCTCCGCCCATGGACTGGAACATCCTCTGGTACGCGATTGCGGGCACCATCATCACCGCCGGCTTCGTCGCATCGGTCCTGCCGAACCTGCCCGGCATCCCCGTGATGTTCGGCGGAATGCTGCTGGCCGCGTGGGTGGGACATTTCCAGAAAATCCCCGTGGGGGTGATCGTCTTCCTGGCCGTGATCGCGACGTTTTCGATCGTATTCGACTTCGTCGCCGGCAGCGTCGGGGCCAGGCGTTACGGCGCCAGCAAGGCCGCGGTGTGGGGTGCCTTCATCGGCACGATCGTGGGGCTGTTCTTCGGCATCCCCGGCATCATCCTGGGACCGTTCGTCGGCGCGGTGGTCGGACAACTGGCGAGCGGCAGCCACGTCGGGCACGCCGCGCGCGTGGGCGTCGGCACCTGGATCGGCCTCTTGATCGGCACCGCGATCAAACTCGCCACCGCCTTCATGATGCTGGGGACATTCGCGCTGGCATTAGTGTTTTGAAGCGGTTGTTCCCCGCGTCTCACTTTGTGCAGCTCTGAAAGGATTTCGAGCCCGTGGCGACTATTGTCTGGCGGTGTGCGATGGGGGTTACTTGTCGACCATGGTCGTTCAAAAGACTTTCGATCGGGTAGAGAAGGAATTCGGACCCCTGATCAGGCGCATCGCCGTCAGCTACGAAGCAGACAGCGGTTCGGCGGAAGAACTGATTCAGGACATCTATTTTGCACTTTGGCTGGCGCTAGCCTCGTTTCGAGGCCAATCTTCATTGCGCACTTTCGTGGCGAGAGTCGCCACGAACCGTGCCATTTCCCATGTCAGGCGGAGCGTACGTTCCCCACCCACTGTCGAGCTTTCCGAGAATCTTCCGGCTGGCGAATCAACGCCCGAACATCACGCGATAGCCGAGGACCAGCAAACCAGGTTGATCGAGGCCGTACAGGCATTGCCGCTGTCCCTTCGGCAGGTGGCCCTTCTCACGCTCGAAGGTCTTGCGGGTGCCGAAATCAGCGATGTGCTGGGCATCAGTACCAATGCTGTGGCCATTCGGCTGTCGCGCGCTAAAGACCTGCTCCGCCACAAACTGGAGACGCAAAATGATGGAGCCAAAAGATGCGTACTGGGATGAACTCGGGATTGCGTGGACCGCGATCGAACCCGATCTGCGGGCCAGCATGCCCCACATGAAACGGCAAATGCGCTGGCATACGCTTGCGATGGTCGCCGCCACGTTTGGAGGAGCAGCCGTCAGCATTGCGGGCGGAGTGCTCGGCATCTGGACGATAAGGACAGGTCTGTCCGCCGGCATATGGAATTTCGCTACGCGCGGTACCGCAATCCTGGTGATCTCGTTGCTGATTGCCGGACTCGGCTGGTCCTTCAGAAGTGCCCTCAGGGACAACACGGAAACGCTCAGCACCATGATCGAGCTGGCACTGCTGCGAGCGGAGAAATGGTACTTGGCAATCCGGCTTGGCTACGCCGGTTGTGTGGTGGCGGCCACGTTCGGAACGATCGGCTATGGGATACGCGTGCATTCCGGCAAGTCGCCCGCCATGTCGCCTATCGAACCTGTGATCGTGCTCGCGGCGCTGGGACTTGTGCTTGTGCTTCTGCACCGCGGTGTTCGTGACCGCATCGCGAAATACCGATACTTGAAGCGGACACTGCAGGAGTGAGCGAACGGAAATTGCCTGTGAGCGGGTGTGTCGTTCACATCATCTCGAAAATCCCCGCCGCACCCATGCCGGTGCCGATGCACATCGTGACCATGCCGTATTTCTGTCGCTTGCGGCGCATGCCGTGGACGAGCGTGGCGATTCGGATGGAGCCGGTGGCGCCGAGTGGATGACCGAGCGCAATCGCGCCACCTTCGGGATTCACCTTGTCGGGATCGAGGCCGAGATCCTTGATCACCGCGAGTGCCTGCGCGGCGAAGGCTTCGTTCAACTCGATCCATTCGAGCTGGTCCTGCTTGATGC
>JBQCCP010000089.1:0-3830 GCA_051962095.1 Rhodanobacteraceae bacterium | reverse complement strand
GCCGGCGCGCGACCAGCTGGGTGTGCTGTTCGCCCATCGGCGGGCCGGCCGGCGGCGTGAAGTGGGTCCCCGGCGCGATCGGGCTGGACACCGGGGGCGCGTCGTCGGGCGGCGCGACCGGCGCCGGGCGCGGTTCAGACGATGCGCGCTTGGGCAGATAACTGCGCAGGTCGGGCAGGATGCCAGAGGACTTCAGATGGTCGTTCAGGCGTCCGTAAAAGGATTCCGCCGCGCCGAACAGGCGCCGGTCGCACAACCGGTAGAACAACAGTCGATGGTCGCGCTGCAGCGCCAGGTCGATCGCGGTTTCGTTCAACACCACGGCCAGTGAATGTGGTCCGGGCGGCAGCGCCTCGTTGTCCAGCGGTGGCGACGCCACCAGCACGGCATAGCGGTGGCACAGGTCGAAGATCGCATTGCCCGCGTGCAGTTCGGTGCGCGTGGACAGGTCGTCAAGCGCCATCGTCTCGTCGAATTCGTGCGGATCGACCAGCGCCAGATCGCCGGGCTTGCCGTTCACCGGTCTGTCGACCGGCTGCGGCCGGCCGAGCGCGGCGAAGCGGCGTTCAAGCAGCGCCATCAGCTTGCCCTGGAAGCGTGGCCGGTTGCGCTTGATCTCTTTCAGCGCTTCCATCGCCTCGTGCTGCGCTTGTCCGCCACTGGACTGCTCTGCGATCCGGAACAGCTCGTGCTCCAGATCGTCCAGAACGTTGCGCAGCAGCGGTTCCAGGAGGGCGCCGCACTCGGCCAACTGTTGCGCCAGCAGGTGCCGGGCGCGTGGCGCCAGATCGCCGCGGTCAGCGAGTGTCGGCATGGTCGATGGCATTCAATCGGGTTCCCCGTGGGGCGGCACGCCGGCTTCCTGCCAGCAAACCGCCAACAATGGGCGCGATTCTATGCAAGCACGACGCAAAGCGCCATCGACGGCTTCCGCATCATTCGTCGCCGGTCCGGACACGGATGGACACCGCTTCGCCATCCACCTCGACATGCACCTGCATCGGCCGGCAGCACACCGGGCAATCCTCGACGTAGGCCGCATCGCCTGCCGATTCGTCCACCGGGATTTCGATGGGCTCCCCGCAATACGGGCAGGCGAGGGCGACGAGCTCAGGCATGGCGGCGTTCGGATTTCTGCGGCAGGAAGGCTTCGATCAAATCGTTGAGGAAACGCCGGCCCAGCGGCGTGGGCTGCAGCCGGCCGGGATCATCGACCAGCCAGCCGCGCGCGCGCGTTTCGCGCAGCGGTGCCGCGATCGCTTCGACAGACAGCCCCGTGCGTGCGGTGAAATCCGCCAGCGGCACGCCATCGTCCAGGCGCAACGCGTTCAACATGAATTCGAACGGTAGCTGCCCGGCGGTGATGGTTTCGTCGCCGCCGATGCGCCGCGGCGTGCGCGCGTTCTGGATGTAGGCGAGCGGAGAGCGGAGCTTGTGCCGGCGATTCACGCAAAGCGCCTCGGCTTTGCCGGGTCCAGAAATCTTTCCGTGTGCGCCTGCGCCGATACCGAGGTAGTCGCCGAATTCCCAATAGTTGAGGTTGTGCCGGCAACGCCTGCCGGCGCGTGCATAGGCCGACACTTCGTATTGCGCGAAGCCGGCCGCGGCCAGTCGCGCCTGACAGGCTTCCTGCATGTCCCAGGCTGCGTCGTGGTCGGGCAGCGGCGGCGGCGTTTTCGCGAACGGCGTGCCGGGCTCCAGCGTCAACTGGTAGTGCGAGAGGTGCGCGGGCTGCAGCGCGATGGCGCGTTCGACGTCGGCCAGCGCGCCATCGAGTGTCTGCCGCGGCAGCGCGTACATCAGGTCCAGATTGATGTTGCCGTAGCCCGCGTCCTGCGCCTGCCTGATCGCGGTTTCGGCTTCGGCCGACGAGTGAATGCGTCCCAGCGCGTGCAGCTTTTCGTCGTCGAAACTCTGGACGCCGAAACTGATCCGGTTGACGCCTGCCTTCATGTAGCCGTCAAAACGGCCGTGCTCGATCGTGCCGGGATTGGTCTCCAGCGTGATCTCGCAATCGCGCGCGAATGGAACGCGCGCGGACGTGCCGTTCAGGATCTCCGCGATCGAATCCGGCGCGAAGAGGCTGGGCGTGCCGCCGCCGAAAAATATGCTGGAAATTTCGCGTCCGCTGATTGCTTCGCCGAAATCGGCGAGATCGCCATCGAGGTCGGTCAGCAAGGCCGCGACGTACTCGCGCTGCGGCATCGCCGCGCGCAGCCCGTGCGAATTGAAATCGCAGTACGGGCACTTTTTCACGCACCAGGGGATGTGGATGTAGAGCGCGAGCGGTATCCGGGGATGCGGAGCCGCCGTTGGTTTTTCCCCCTCTCCCGCTTGCGGGAGAGGGTCGGGGTGAGGGGAGAAGTGCTCAAGCGATTCAAGGATCAATGCGAGAACGCCATCTGTTCTCTGCAGGACATCATCGTTCCAGAATCGCAGCACACGAAAACCCCCACGCTCCAAATACTCCGTTCGCCCGTCACCCACCGTGTTTTCCACGTGCTGCCCGCCATCCAGTTCCACGATGAGCTTCGCTTCCAGGCATGCGAAGTCGGCAACGTATCGGCCCAATGGAACTTGACGGTGGAAACGACATCCGCCGAGTCGCCGATTGCGCAGGAAGCGCCACAAATGTCGCTCTGCGTCGGTGCTGTGGCGCCGCAAGGAGCGGGCGTTCGCGATTTTCTGGTGCTTTTCCAAAGCTCCCCTCACCCAGCGCTACGCGCGCGGCCTGCGGCCCCCTCTCCCGCTTGCGGGAGAAGGGATAAAGAGCATTTCGCGCAACGCCGCCAATGCCTGCCCGCGATGGCTGATGCGGTTCTTCAACGCGGGTTCGAGTTCGGCGGAACCCAGCCCGCCGCCGTCGTCCGGCAGGAACACCGGGTCGTAGCCGAAGCCGTGTTCGCCGCGTGGGACATGCAACACTCGGCCCGGCCAGCGTCCGGTGGCGATGATCGGATCAGGGTCGTCGGCGCTGCGCAGCAACGCCAGCACGCATACAAAGCGCGCGATGCGCTGCGGATCTGGCAGGCCTTCCAGTTCGCGCAAGAGCTTCGCGTTGTTGGCGGCGTTGTCGCCGTGCACGCCGGCATAGCGCGCGGAATACAGGCCCGGCGCGCCACCAAGTGCGTCGACGCACAGGCCGGAATCATCGGCCAGCGCGGGCAGGCCCGAAGCGAGTGCCGCGTGGCGGGCTTTCAGGATCGCGTTCTCGACGAAGCTGCGCCCGGTTTCCTCGGCGTCGTCGATGCCGAATTCGTTTTGCGCGACCAGATCGATGCCGCTGCCCGCCAGCAATTCACGCAGTTCCACGAGTTTGCCGGCGTTGCCGCTGGCGAGGACCAGTTTCATATGGCGAGCGCGGTGCGTTGCGCTTCGATCAACTCGGCGATGCCTTTCTGCGCCAGCGCCAGCAGCGCGTCGAGTTCCTCGCGGCGGAACGCGTGGCCTTCGGCGGTACCCTGCAACTCGATGAAGCCGCCGCCGTCGTTCATCACCACGTTCATGTCAGTGTCGCAGTTGGCGTCTTCGGCGTAATCGAGGTCCAGCACCGGAACGCCCTGATAGACGCCCACCGAAACCGCCGCGACCGCGCCATGGATCGGATTGCGTTTCACGGCGCCGCGCTGCATCAGCACGTTCACCGCATCGACGAGCGCGACATACGCGCCGGTGATCGCCGCGGTACGGGTGCCGCCATCGGCCTGCAGCACGTCGCAATCCAGCGTGATCACGCGTTCGCCCAGCGCCACGCGGTCGATGCATGCCCGCAGTGAGCGCCCGATCAGGCGCTGGATTTCCATGGTGCGGCCGCCCTGTCCGCCGCGCGC
>JBQCCP010000088.1:0-26841 GCA_051962095.1 Rhodanobacteraceae bacterium | reverse complement strand
TCATCGATGCTGACGCCGAACTTGTTCTCCGACTTGCCGGTGGAAATCTTCGCGTGGGTGAGGGCGTCGACATCGGGATTGATGCGCGCAGAGGCACGCGCCATGGCGTTTCGTCCCGCGGCGACGCGTTGCAGCAGTTGCAGTTCGTCTGCCGATTCGACGTTGAAGCGTGCGACACCTGCGTCGAGTGCGTCCGCGATTTCCTCCGCGGTCTTGCCGACGCCGGAAAACACGATCCGATCGGCGGGAATGCCGGCATGCAGGCAGCACCACAACTCGCCGCCGGAGACGATGTCGGCACCCAATCCGGCTTCGGCCACCAGTTGCAGGATCGCGATGTTCGTATTGGCCTTGGCCGCGTAGCAGATCCGCGCGTCCAGTCCGCGCAACGCCTTTTGCAGCGCGTCGATGCGCTGCCGGATCGCGCTTGCGGAATAAACGTGACACGGCGTGCCCACGCGCCGTGCCAAAGCGGGGAGATCGACGCCGTCCAGGCATGCTTGGTCGGCGCATGCGGGGTCGGCGTGGGCAGTCGGGGCGGTCATCGCGTGATGTGGATTGAAAACGTCTCGGGGTTGGAGGGTGTCAATCTCGGCTGGCGTCATTCCCGCGGAAGCGGGAATCCAGTGCCCTTGGAGAAAGTCACTGGGTCCCGGATCGCCGCTGCGCAGCGTCCGGAATGACGAGAAAAAACTTGGTGCCTGCGTCTACGAAACGGCCTAGTAACCCGCCGCCGAACCTGCCGAACGGTGCGGGTCGCTGGCGCCTTCGAGCAAGCCGGTCTCCGGGTTGACGAGGATGGATTCGAGCACGCCCAGATGGCGTTCCTTCAGCGTGTAGCCCATCGCTTCCAGCTGCTGCTTCGACTCGGGCGTCAGCAACCCCGGTCCCACATACACCACATCCGGATACCACTGCATGTGGATGTGCGGTGCGTTGACGGCTTGCTGCATGTTCATGCCGAAGTCGACCACGTTGATGATGCTTTGCATCGTGGTCGAAATGATCGTGGCGCTGCCGGGACTGCCGCTCAGCATGAAGGGCTTGCCGTCCTTCAGCACGACGGTCGGCGTCATCGAACTCAGGGGGCGCTTGCCGGGCGCGACTTCGTCGGCCTTGCCCTGCACGAGTCCGGCGCCGTTCGACGCACCGGGTTTCGCAGTGAAGTCATCCATCTCGTCGTTGAGGTAGAAACCGGTGTCGCCCGCGATCTGCTTGATGCCGAACAGGAAGTTGATGGTGTAGGTGACGGCCACGGCATTGCCGTGGCTGTCCATCACCGAATAGTGCGTGGTGTTGTTGCCCTCGCTGGGCGGCAGGAAGCTCTTGATCTCGGACGACGGCGTGGCCTTGTCGGGCTTGATCGTCGCGCGAAGCGATGCCGCGTAGGACGCCGACATCAGTTTCTGCATCGGGATCTTCACGAAATCCGGATCGCCGAGATAGGTATTGCGCGTCGCGAAGGCGCGGCGCTCGGCTTCGGCGAAGTAGTGCACGAACGGAACCGAGGCGTAGCCCCACTCGGCAACGGGATACGGCTTCAGGATGTTCAGCGCGAGGCACATCGTGGTGCCGCCGGAACTGGGCGGCGGCGCGGAGAGAATGGTATAGCCGCGGTATTCGCATTGCAGCGGCTTTTTCCATTCCACGTTGTACGAGGCGAAGTCCTTCATGCTGAGGATGCCGCCGTGCGCATCGCTGGCTTTCACGACCGCCTTCGCGATCGAGCCTTTGTAGAACTCGTCGGTGCCGCCCTTGGCGATCTTCTCCAGCGTGTTGGCGAGATCCTTCTGCACCAGCCGGTCGCCGGCCTTCCACGGTTTGCCGCCGTTGCCGAAGATCGCGGCCGACTCCGGATATTTGTTGAGCGCTTCGAGATCGTTGTTGATGATCTTCGCGTCGCCTTCTTCCAGCACGAAACCGTCGCGGGCCAGCCTGATCGCCGGCTGGATGACTTGCGCGACGCTCATCGTGCCGTACTTCTTCAGCGCGGTGTCGAGCCCCATCACCGTGCCCGGGACGCCGACACCGAGATAGGTGTCGGTGCTGCGGCCCTCGACGACGTTGCCTTGCGCGTCCAGGAACATGTCCGGGGTCGCCTTCAGCGGCGCCTTCTCGCGGAAGTTCAGGAACAGGTTTTCGCCATTGGCAAGGTGGATGGTCATGAAGCCGCCGCCGCCGATGTTGCCGCAGCAGGGTTGCGTCACCGCCAGCGCGTAACCCACCGCGACCGCCGCGTCGATCGCGTTGCCGCCTTCCTTCAGGATCTGCACGCCGGCGTCGGTCGCGAAGTGTTGATCCGACACGACCATCGCGTGCTTCGCGACGACCGGCTTGGCCTTGGCCAGCATCGCCTGGGTGGCGGCGGTCGCATGCGAGAAATCGGGCGCGGCGGGACGGTTGTCGCGCGCGACGGCTGCCGTGGTGCACGCCGCGATCGCGATCGCCAGGGCGGTGCGCGTCCAGGCGCGGCGAAGCGCGTCCGCATGGATGGATCGATCGGAAAAGGATTGCGCCGTCTCGAGCTGGAACATCACTTTCACCTTGTTGGTCATCGAATGGAAAATAATCGCGGCCGCGAACGGCACCGGATGTCGTGGCATGGCCGGAGATGTTCGACTGCGCGCAATGCCGAGTTTGCCTTCATCAGTGTGACGTCTTTCAAGAATCTTTTACATCGTCATTCCGGGGCTTGCGTCGGCAATGCCGGCGCGAGAACCCGGAATCTGCCTTCCATTTCCGCCAGAGCAGATTCCGGGTTGGGCCATTCGGCCGCCCCGGAATGGCGAATGTATTTCGCGACGACTGACTACCCACCCCAAAACCCCGGCGCGGGCGGCCACAGCAATCCGTCCTGCAGCTTCACGCCGTCCGGGTCATCGTTCTGCAGCCACAGCGGTCCGTCCAAGTCGATGAACTCTGCTTCGCGCGCGATTTCGAGCGCGGGCGCGATGCCGAGTGATGATCCCACCATGCAACCCACCATGATCCGGAAGCCTTGCGCGCGCGCGGCGCGCAGCAGGCGCCAGGCTTCGGTGAGGCCGCCGGTCTTGTCCAGCTTGATGTTGATGGCTTGATAGCGATCGAGCAGCCGCGGCAAATCCGCGCTGGTGTGGCAAGCCTCATCGGCGCAGATCGGAATGCGGCTGGAGAAGCCCGACAGCTCGGCGTCGGCCACGGCCGGCAGCGGCTGTTCGATCAGGCCCACGCCCGCGCGTTCGAGCGTCGGCTGGATCTCGTGCAGCAGTTCGATGCTCCAGCTTTCATTGGGATCGACGATCAGCCTCGACGATGGTGCGGCACGTCGCACCGCCTCGATGCGCGCGGCAGGATCGTCGGCATCCACCTTGATCTTGATGAGTTTCGCATCGGCGATGCGCGACCCGGCCCGTTCCATCGCTTCCGGCGTGTCGAGGCTGACGGTGAGCGCAGTGACGATGGGCGCGCGCGGCGGCCTTGCCAGTCGCGTCCAGACGGGCACGCCGGTGAGCTTCGATTCCAGGTCCCACAACGCTGCGTCCAGCGCATTGCGCGCCGCGCCCGGCGCAAGGCGCGCCTGCAATTCGTCGCGGCCCATGCCGGCGCAAAATTCGCTTCGCAGCGCCTGCATCTGGTCGAGCACCGAGGCGACGGATTCGCCGTAGCGCGCGTACGGCACGGATTCGCCGCGCCCGACGCAGTCGCCTTGCCCGAGTTCGACCGTCACGACATCGGCGGCGTGCTTGACGCCGCGCGAGATGCGAAAAGGCGAGTGCAGCGGCAGGCTGCGGTGCCGGATGTTCAGTTCGCGCAGCATGCAAGCAGATTGTCGACGATGCCTTCCACGCCCATCGTGACCGGATCTTCGCAGGGAAGCTGCAGCCGGCCGCTGATCTCGCGGCACATCGCCTGCGCTTCGTGCACGGAAAGGTTGGAGGTGTTGAGCGCGACGCCGACCGCCTTCACGGCGGGATTGGTCAGGCGTGCGGCCTCGATGTTGCGTTCGAGGCAACTCTGGAGGTCGGGAATCGGCGAGTCCGGCAGCCCGCGCATGTGCCGGCGGGTCGGTTCGTGGCACAGCACCAGCGCATCGGCTTGTGCGCCGTGCAGCAGCCCCAGCGACACGCCGGCGTAGGAAGGATGGAACAGCGAGCCTTGTCCTTCGATCAGGTCCCAGCCGCCGTCTTCGCGCGCGGGCGAAATCCACTCCACCGCGCCGGAAATGAAATCCGCGATCACCGAATCCACGGGAATGCCGCCGCCCGCCACGAAGATGCCGGTCTGGCCGGTGGCGCGGAAATCCGCGGTCAAACCGCGCTTGCGCATGCTGCGCTCGAGCGCGAGCGTGGTATACATCTTGCCGACCGAACAGTCGGTGCCGACGGTCAGCAGCCGGTGGCCCGCGCGTTTGCGGCCGTTGCCGACCGGGATGTTGCGGGTGAAGTCGCGCGCGTCGTACAGCACGCGGCCGTTGCGCCGCGCCGCGGCCACGATGTATGGGTTGTCGCGCAGCTTCTGGTGCAAGCCGGCGATCACGTTGAGGCCGGCGTTGAGCGCCTCGACGATGTCGGCCACGGTTTCCTGCGCCATCACGCCGCCGGCGTTCGCGGTGCCGATCACCATGGTGTCGGCGCCCGCTTCGTGCGCCTGCTCGAAACTCATGTCGGGCAAGCCCAGGGTGTACCGGCAGTCGGGATGCTTGTGCTGGCCCACGCACCACTCCGGCCGCCAGAACGCCAGACCCCTGGCCGTTTTGATGGCCAGGTCGTCGGCAGCCTGGCCCAGGTACAAGAGATAAGGCGGACCCCACTGGCCGTCGCCGGCCGCTTCGCCATGGTCGGACATGCAATCCTTCCTTCGGATGTGCGTCAACATGCCTGCAGGAGGGTACTCGTGGGCACAAGCCGCCGGCCAATGAAAAGACCGGCATATGGCATAACTGGGAGTTGTGAGTTTGCGCTGCCTCGTCATTCCGGGGCAGTCGCCGGCTTCATCGGCGATTGAACCCGACTGCGTTTGCAGGATTGCAAACGCGAACGCCGCAGGCGGCGCGCAGCGCGTGCGCCAAGAATGGCGCGAGTTTATCGGTTTTGGCTCCGGCTCACCGAAGCTACCGATTCCGGGTTCTGCCCGTCGTGAATCTACGGGCAGCCCCGGAATGACAAGAGCTGGGTGATCGTGGGTTGCTCGTATTGATCAAGAGACAGCGAGAGGAGGGAAGGCTCGCAAATCATCGCTCCGGAATGGCCACCGGATAGCCGCGCCGGCGCATGATCCGCAGCACCTGGTCCACGGGCAGCGCCTCGATGCGGTGGTGGTCGCAGCCGGTCATCGTGTCGGCATGGAACAGCGAATTGAGGATGGCTTCCTCGGTCGCTTCGATCGCGGCCATGAACAGCGGCGACATGTCGTCGTTGCGGACGACCGTGATGTGCTGCAGCGGATCGGCGGATTCGTACGCGACCCGCGAATCCTTGTCGGTCGAGAACGCAATCGCGTAGTCGCCGCTGCCGTTCGATTCGATGCCGCCGGTCTTGCCGAGCCCCAGGATTGCCCGTTTCGCGAGCCGTTCCAGGTTGCGCGCGTCCACCGGCGCATCGGTCGCCACCACGATCATGCAGGAACCGTCGGGCGAGTCGTTCAACTTGTCGCTCAGGTAATAATTGTGCAGCAGCTTGCCGATCGGCACGCCGTCGATGTCGAGGACGCCGCCGAAGTTGGTCTGCACCAGCACGCCCACGGTGTAGCCGCCGAGCGACGCCGGCAATTTGCGCGACGAGGTGCCGATGCCGCCCTTGAAGCCGAACACGACCGTGCCGGTGCCGGCGCCGACGTTGCCCTGCGCGACGGGACCGCTTTTCGCCGACTTGATCGCGTCCAGCACGTCTTGCTTGGTGACGTGGCGGCCGCGGATGTCGTTGAGGTAACCGTCGTTGGTTTCGCCGACGACCGGGTTCACGGACAACACGTCGGCGTTTTCCGGAAAGGAAAAGGTGTAGTCGATCAGCGCATCGGCCGCGGTGGGCACACTGAGCGTGTTGGTCAGCACGATCGGCGTTTCGATGTTGCCCAGTTCGGCGATTTGCGTGGTGCCGGTCAGCTTGCCGAAACCGTTGCCGACGTAAACCGCGGCCGGCACCTTGTTCCGGAAAATGTTGCCCGTGTAGGGCAGGATGGCCGTGACGCCGGTGCGCACGTCATCGCCTTCGATCAGCGTCTTCTGGCCCACCAGCACGCCCGGCACGTCGGTGATCGCGTTCCACCGCCCGGGTGGCAGCACGCCGATCCGGATGCCGTAGTCGCGGAGATTCGCGTGTTCGGCATGCGCCGGCAGGCAGGCCAGCAGCAGCGCGGCGATGGCGGCAAGTCGAAGCAGCATGGCACGCTCCAGCGATGAAGGGCGCAAACGGCCCTCGAAGTGTACCGGTCACCCCAACTTTCGGCCTGGGTGTCCGCAGCGGGTCCGTGCGATGATGCGCGCGTCGCTTGTCCGACCGAACCGAGGGGCGAATTCGACATGCGTCTGCGTTACATCGAATTGTTCCATGCCGTGCTGACCACCGGCAGCCTGACCGGCGCGGCCAAGCTGCTGAACATTTCGCAGCCCGCGGCCAGCAAAGCGCTTCAGCACGCCGAGGACCAGCTCGGTTTCGAGCTTTTCAGCCGCGTGCGCGGGCGCCTGCAGCCGACGCAGGAAGCGATGCTGCTGCGCGACCGGATCGAAAAGATCATCCAGGACGTGCACGACCTGCAACGGCTCACCACCAACATGAGCCAGCCGGAAAGCAGCCCGCTGCGGGTGACCTGCACGCCCACGCTGGCGCAGAGCCTGCTGCCCGAGGCGACCACACTTCTGCGCAAGGCCTTTCCGCGCACGATCGTGGAGCTGTCGACGCAGCATTCGGTGCAGATGTGCCAGTCGCTGACGCTGCGCGACGCCGACATCGGCCTGACCCTGCAGGACATCGGCCACCAGACCTTGCGCCAGAAGGCGTTGTGCCGCGGACGCGTGATGGTGATCGCGCCGCCCGGCTGGTGGCCGGAAGCGGAACTGACGCGCCCGTTGCCGATCGGCGCGCTGGCCGGCCAGCCGATGATCGGGATCACCGTGCGCGATGCGCTTGGCAACATGCTGCAAAACCACCTGGCCCAACTCCAGCCGCCGCCACAGACGCTGGTATCGGTGCAGACGTACCAGTTGGCGCACTCGCTGGTGGCGAAGGGCGAAGGCCTGGCGCTGGTCGATCCGTTCACCGCGCGCGCGGGCGATGCGAGGAACGTGCAGATGCGGCCGTTGAAGCCGCACCTCGACGTAGTGCTGTACGCGATGTTCCGACCCGACAGCCCGTTGAACCCGGTGCAGAAGCGCTTCCTCGACCTGGTGCGGCAACTCGCGCAACGGGTGCTCGCGCGATGAGCAATGCGCGATCCGCCACGGCGGTCGCATCCACAACGTCCAGTTATGCCACGTGCCCTTTTTTTCATTGGCGGCACCGGCGCGGTTGTGGCTACGCTCGGGTTCTCATGGGGAATTGCGTCATCTCACGAACATCACTTCGCCCGCTGCAATCCTGCAACGATCAGAACCGGGGAGATTCTCAGTGAATACACGCGCAAAACGAATCGTTCCGACGTTATTGGCTGCCGCGGTGGTGCTGGCACTGTCGGGCCAGGCCGCCGCCCAGGACACACAGGCCGCAAGTACGGATCAGCAGTCCTCCGCGCAGCAGAAGTCCAAACAGCCCGCCACCTTGTCGACCGTGGTGGTGACCGGAACGCGCGTGCTGGGCCGCACATTGAAGGATTCGCTGCAGCCGGTCGACGTGATCTCCGGCGAAACGCTGCGGCAGACCGGCGCGTTCGATTTCGGGACCGCGCTGTCGCGGGCGATTCCTTCACTGAATTTCCCGATGTCGCCGGCCTCGGACCTCGAAGCCTTCCAGCGCCCGTTCCAGTTGCGCAGCATGCCGCCGGACGAAGTGCTGGTGCTGGTCGACGGCAAGCGCTGGCACCCGGGCGCGCTGGTGATGACGCTCGCGAACATCGGCGTGGGTTCGCAAGGCTACGACCTCAACACGATACCGTTGTCCGCGATCGATCATATCGAAGTGCTGCGCGACGGCGCCTCGGCGCAATACGGTTCCGACGCGATCGCGGGTGTGGTCAACGTGATCCTGAAGAAGGGCGCGCAAGGCGGCAACGTCACGGCCACCGTCGGGCAGTTCGCCGCGGGCGACGGCCGCACCTGGCAGGCTCTCGGCAATTTCGGCGTGTCGCTGGGCGACAAGGGCTGGATGCGCTTCGCGCTGCAGGACGGCAACCAGGACGAAACCAATCGCGCCGAACCCGACGTGCGCCCCGGCCTGACGCAACTCGGCACGAAATTCCACACCGGCGTGGTGCCGTTCCGCGATTCGAACCTGATGATCAACGGCCAGTACGACTTGACGCCCGATGTGCAGTTCTACGCGTTCGGACATTTCGGCCGGCGCGTGGGCACGCCGTACGCGTTCTACCGTTACGGCGTCAACACGCCGTATCCCAAGAGCCCGTTGCTCGCGATCAGTCAATTCCCGGACGGCTTCCTTCCGCAGGAACACGGCATTTCGACGGACAACGCGCTGGTGGCCGGATTGCGCGGCGACTGGAATGGCTGGAACTGGGACGTCAGCGCCAACACCGGTGGCAACCGCGTGTCCTATTCGACCCGCAACACGCTCAACCTGGCGATGCTGGCGGATTTCGGCACCAGCCCGACCGACTTCCACGACGGCATCCTGCGCGCCAAGCAGCAGACCTTCGACATCGACATCTCCAAGCCGCTGGACGTGAGCTGGCTGTCGCATCCGCTGAACGTCGCGTTCGGCACGCAGTGGCTGCGCCAGAGCTACAGCGTCGCGGCGGGTGACCTGGGTTCCTATTACATAAGCACCACGCACAGCGACGCGACGGGCGGCGCGCAGGGCTTTGCGGGCTGGTCGCCGTCCGACGCGATCTCGGTGTCTCGCCACAGCCTTGCCGAGTACCTGCAACTGGAATCGAACCTCACCGACAACTTCGACATGTCGTTGTCGGCGCGCCATTCGAATTACTCCGACTTCGGCAGCAACACCTCGTACGCGCTGTCCGGCCGCTACCAGTTTTCGCAAGCCTTCGCGATCCGCGGCACTGTGTCCACCGGTTTCCGCGCGCCGACGCTGGGGCAGGAACACTACTTCGAAACCTCGTCTACCTCGTTCGGTGCGGGCAACAACCTCGGCCTGCCGGAGGGCATTTATCTCCGCGGCATCGTGCCCTCGACCATGCCGCTGGCGCGCCTGCTGGGCGGCGAGCCGCTGAAACCCGAGAAGGCCAAGAACTACACGATCGGCGCGGTGTGGACGCCCAACAATGCGTTTACCGCGACCGTCGACCTGTACCAGGTCGTCGTGGACAACCGCATCGCGCTGTCCAGCACCATTCCGCTGACCACGCCGGAAGTGCTGGCGTATCTCGCGAGCAACGGCGTCACCAACCCGGGCTACAGCGGCTTCAACTATTTCACCAACGCGGGCACGGTGCGCTCGCAGGGTATCGACATCGTCACCACTTATCGCGCCGATTTCGGTGATGCCGGAACGCTCAACACCACGCTCAGTGCGGACTACCACAAGAACAAGGTCACCAAGGTCGAGCCGAACCCCGCGATCCTCGATTCGCTGGGCGTCAACTTCCAGCGCTTGAACCGCAACGCGATCAAGGGGTTGATGGCCGACGCCGCGCCGCGCAGCAAGCTGATCCTCGACGAGCGCTACGACGTCGGCAACTGGGAAGTCGGCGCCACGCTGACCCGCTACGGCAGCGTCACCAGCTACAGCTCGACCAGCTACCTCTTCGATCAGGTGTATTCGCCGGAGTGGGTCCTCGACCTCAGCGGCAGTTACTTCATGGACAAGTGGACGTTCACGCTGGGCGGCAACAACGTGCTGAACAACTACCCGGACAGGGTGCGCGCGGGACAGAACACCAATGGCGTGTTCCCGTATTCGCAGCTCTCGCCGTTCGGCTTCAGCGGCGCGTATTTCTACGGCAAGATCACGTATCGGTGGTAGCCACAAGGAATTGTCGTCATTCCGGGGCCGCCCGCGCCGTTTGCGGGCGGAACCCGACTGCGTTTGCAGGGACTGCAAACGCGAACGCCGCAGGCGACCGAAGGCGAGCGCCATGGATGGCGTGAGTGAATCCATCTTGATCTTGCCGGGTGGCGACATGGATAGACTCGCCGCATTCTGCGGCTCGCCCTTCGGGCCATCGGCTGCGCCGATGTTCGCTCCGGCGTCCTGCCTTCGCAGTCGGGTTCGCCTGCGATGAAGCCGCAGGCGCCCCGGAATGACGAGCTGAAAAAATGACGGATCCGCACGATCTTGAGAGTCCCGCGTGATGGAGATGAATCGATGAAGCCGTTCCACATGCTGCTTCCGGGTGTCGCAATGGCTGCAGTGGCGACCGCGTTCGCTGCCAGCGCGCCGATCGCGGGATCGTCGTCCGGCCTGCAGGCCGCCGACGCCCACCTGGCCAAGGTATATGCGTCGACCAACACGATCGACGGCTTCCCGCCCGCCTTGCAGCCGGCCGACCTGGTACTGCGCGACGCCACCATCGCGACGCTCGATCCGCTGCAGCCGGAAGCGCAGGCGCTCGCGGTCCGCGGCGGCAGGATCCTCGCGGTCGGCAGCGACGAGGCGATTTCGCGCTACATCGGCAAGCAGACGAAGGTGATGGACCTGCACGGCGCCTTCGTGACGCCGGGATTCATCGAAGGCCACGGCCACCTGATGGATACCGGCGAAGCGCTGATGCAGTTGGACGTGGGGAAGGCTAAAAACTGGGACGAGATCGTCGCGCTCGTGAAAGCTGCGGTCGCCAGGGCCAAGCCCGGCCAGTGGATCATCGGCCAGGGTTGGCAGCAGGCCAAGTGGGACAAGGTGCCGCAACCGAACGTCGACGGACTGCCGTTGCCGGATAGCCTGGATGCGGTTTCGCCGAACAACCCGGTGTTGCTCAACCACGCCAGCGGACATGGCATCTACGCAAACGCGCAGGCGTTGAAGCTCGCGGGCATCACCGACAACACACCCGACCCGCCCGGCGGAACCATCGTGCGCGATGCAAAAGAACACGCGATCGGCATGCTGCGCGATACCGCGGCCGATCCGGTGTTCGCGGCGTACAACCATCATCTCGAATCATTGCCGCCGGCCGCGCGCGAGGCACGCCGCGAGAAGGCCCTGCAGCTTTCGGTGCAGAACGCCACCAGCAAGGGCATCACCACCTTCGTCGACCAAGGTGCAAGCTTCCAGACCATCGACTGGCTGAAGCAGCAGGCGGCCAAGGGCCTGCCGCTGCGGCTGTACCTCAACGTCGGCGTGCTGGACGTCGCGAAGCTCGACAAGGATCTTGCGAAGTACAAGACCATCGGTTACGCCGACAACCACTTCACCGTGCGTGGCGTGGGCGAGGATGTTTCCGACGGCGCGCTGGGCACGCGCAGCGCTTGGTTCCTGAAACCGTACAGCGATGCGCCGCACATCACCGGCAAGAACGTCACCTCGATGAGCGACCTGTCGCAGATCGCGCGGATTGCCGCGCGCGACGGTTTCCAGGTGTCGATCCACGCGATCGGCGATCGCGCCAACCGCGAGGTACTGGACATGTACCAGAAGATCTTCGAGGAAGATCCGGCCGCGCATGCGCTGCGCTGGCGCATCGAGCACGCGCAGCACCTGAATCCTGCCGACATCCCGCGCTTTGCCGAGCTGGGCGTGATCGCGTCGATGCAATCGATCCACGCCTGTTCCGACGCACCGATGGTGGTGCCGCGCCTCGGCGAGCAACGCGCGAAGGAAGGCGCCTACGTGTGGAAGAAACTGATCGACAGCGGCGCGATCGTGCTGGATGGCACCGACACGCCGGTCGAGGATACCAACCCGATCCCGAACTTCTACTGCGGCGTCACGCGCGCCTACGACCACGGCAGGAAGACCTTCTTCCCCGACGAAGCCAAGACGCGGATGCAGGAACTGAAGTCCTACACCTGGAACAACGCCTACGCGATCTACGAGGAACACCAACTGGGTTCGCTGACCCCCGGCAAGCTCGCCGACATGGACGTGTTCTCCGGCAATCTCTTGACGCTGCCGGCGAATGACATCCTGCGCACGCGGGTGCTGTACACCATCATCGGCGGCAAGGTGGTCTACGAGCGGCCTGGCGCGGAGAAGTGGCGCAAGGGCGACATGTTCGATGCGATGCCGGAGTTCGATCACGCCGAGTGATCGACCTGGGAATAGACCATGCGCGTACTCGTCCTTGGTGCCGGCGTCATTGGAGTCTGCAGCGCGTGGTACCTCGCGCGCGCGGGTTTCGAGGTGACCGTGGTCGATCGCGAGGCTGGTCCCGCGCTGGAAACCAGCTTCGCCAATGCCGGCCAGATTTCGCCGGGCTATGCGGCGCCGTGGGCGGCGCCCGGCGTGCCGCTGAAGGCACTGAAGTGGCTGTTCTCGCGACACGCGCCGCTGGTGATCAAGCCGGGCCTCGATCCGCGCCAGTACATCTGGCTGCTGCAGATGCTGTGCAACTGCACGGCCAGCCGCTACGCGGTCAACAAGGCGCGGATGTTGCGCCTCGCGCGCTACAGCGCGGAATGCCTCGATGAACTCGCGGCCGAACTCGGCATCGACTACGAAGGCCGCAAGCTCGGTACGCTGCAACTGTTCCGCACGCAATCGCAACTGGACGCGGCGGGCAGCGACATCGCGGTGCTCGAACGATACGGCGTGCCGTACGAACTGCTCGATCGTGCCGGGATCGTAAAGGTCGAGCCGGCACTGGCGGAGGTGGCGGATCAATTCACCGGTGCGCTGCGGTTGCCGCAGGACCAGACCGGTGACTGCGCACTGTTCACGCGGCTGCTGGCCGAACGCGCGAAGCCGGCCGGCGTCGCGTTTCGTTTCAACGCGACCGTGGAAGCGATCGAAACGTCGGGCGATCGCATCACGGGCGTGCGCATTGATGGCCGTGTCGAGCGCGCCGACCGTTACGTGCTGGCGCTGGGCAGCCACACCCCGCGCCTGCTGGCGCCGCTGGGCATCCGGCTTCCGGTGTATCCGTTGAAAGGTTACTCCCTGACCGTGCCCATTGCCGATGCGGCGATGGCGCCCGTATCCACCGTGCTGGATGAAACCTACAAGGTTGCGGTGACCCGCTTCGAGCGGCGCATTCGTGCGGGCGGCACCGCCGGCGTGTGCGGGTTCGACCTGTCGGAGCCGCCGCGGCGTCGCGCCACGCTGGAAAAAGTGGTGGCTGGTCTTTATCCGCGCGGCGGCGATCCGAAGCAGGGCGAATTCTGGGCGGGCTTGCGTCCGGCAACGCCGGACGGCACGCCGGTGGTTGGCGGCACGTGCTTCAAGAACCTGTTCCTCAACACCGGCCACGGCACCTTGGGATGGACGATGGCGTGCGGCTCGGGTCGTTACCTCGCCGATTTGATGACGGGGGTGATGCCGCACATCAGCAGCGAAGGATTGGATATTTCGAGGTTCCGACGCGCAAGCCGTGAGGCCGGAAGCGGCGGGAAAATTTCTTTCGTCATTCCGGGGCCATCGCCGGTTTCATCGGCGATGGGACCCGGAACCCAGCGACTTTGCTCCGAATTCCGAAAGTCACTGGGTTCCGGGTTCGCCTGCGATAAAGCCGCAGGCGAACCGGAATGACGAATTAAAAGCGATTGCTTACATGTATCGCGGATCAGGACTGATTTTGCTTCGCCATTTACAAACCGACGAGGAGAAGTTTGCATGTCGTCAACGACGATCCAACCCGCCGGTGACGACCATCGGCTGAAACGCCACATCGGCACGGTCGGCCTGCTGTTCACCGCGGTCGGATCCATCATCGGTTCGGGCTGGCTGTTCGGCGCGATGAACGCCGCGCAGCAGGCGGGACCGGCGTCGATCATCTCGTGGCTGGTGGGCGCAGTGATGATCCTCCTGATCGGCCTCACCTACGCGGAACTCGGCACTATGTTCCCGGTGTCGGGCGGGGTGGTGCGGTTTCCGCATTTTGCGTTCGGCTCGTTTGCCAGCTACGTCTCCGGCTGGATCACCTGGATCGCGACAGTCGCGGTCGCGCCGCTGGAGGTATTGGCCGTGCTGCAGTACGCGGCCAACTACATTCCGTGGCTGCAGACATTGAAGGACGGCTCGCCGGTGCTGACCACGCCGGGGCTTGGCGTCGCCTGCGCGCTGCTGCTGGTGTTCGTTCTCATCAACATGCTGGGCGTGCGCTGGTTCGCGCGCATCAACAACACGCTGGTGGTGTGGAAGGTCGGCATCATCATCATCGCGATCGTGGCATTTTTCGCGGTGCAGTTTCATCCGCACCATTTCTTCGCACCGCAATACGGCGGCTTCATGCCGATGGGCTGGCACGGTGTGTTCTCGGCGGTCGCGACCGCGGGCGTGGTGTTCTCGTACCTCGGTTTCCGGCAGGGCGTGGAACTCGCGGGCGAAACCAGCAATCCGCAACGCAACGTGCCGATCGCGATCCTGGGTTCGCTCGCGCTGTGCACGATCATCTACGTCGGCTTGCAGGTGGCCTTCATCGCCGCGTTGCCGGAATCGGCGCTTGCCAACGGTTGGGCCAACATCGGCACCAGCTTCATCGCCGGCCTCGGCGAGCATTCGATGGCATTCGGCCCGCTGGCTGCGCTGGCGACGGCGTTGGGACTTGCCTGGCTCGCGATCCTGTTGTACGTGGACGCGTTCGTGTCGCCGTCGGATACAGGCTTGATCTACATGGTGCTCTCCGCACGGCTGACCTACGCGATGGGCCGCAACGGCAACGCGCCGAAGGCGCTGTCGCACGTCAACGAAAAGGGCGTCCCGTGGGCGAGCGTGGTGCTGGCGTTCTTCGTGGGACTGTTGTTCTTCCTGCCGTTCCCGGGCTGGCAGAAGCTGGTCGGATTCCATACGTCCGCGATGGTGATGTCGTTCGGTTCCGGCCCACTCACGATGATGGCGTTGCGAAAGGAATTGCCGGATCACAAGCGGCCGTTTCGGCTGGGCGGTGGCTGGCTGATTCCGTATTTCGCCTTCCTGTCGTCCAACCTGATCGTGTTCTGGTCGGGTTGGGACGTGGTGTGGAAATTGATGGTCGCGGTGCTGGTCGGTTTCGTGTTGCTGGCGATCCACGAAACCGGCTGGGGCAAGCACACGCCCAGACTCGACATGCGCGCGGGGTTCTGGATGCTGCCGTGGCTGGGTGGCGTCACGCTGATCAGTTGGCTCGGACGCTATCCCGGCCTCGACAAGCACGCCGGCAACCTCGGCTATCTCGACATGGTTTCGGGATTGGTCGTGATCGTGGTTTTCTCGGCGGCGATCATGGCGCTGGCACACGCGTTGCGTTTGCGCGGTGGGCGCGTGACCGAACATTTGAAGGAACGGCCAGCGGGCGATGCGGCACCGGAAGCCGCGTGACCGGCCGCAGCCATTCCACCATGCGGCGCACGGCTCGGCGAAGGATTCAGGAAGTGGTGGAGCGGAAGGGGATCGAACCCTCGACCTTCGCATTGCGAACGCGACGCTCTCCCAGCTGAGCTACCGCCCCACATCTGGATTTTCACGGCGCGCGACGGGAATCCGTCGCCGCCATGCCGGCGCGTTGCACGCCAGCGAGCCGCGTATGGTAGCCGGAATGCGGGCCGCCGCCAAGCGTCCGCGCGGCGATCAGCCCGGCAGCAGCGGGGTCAGTTGCGCTTGCAGTACCGACGCCCGCCAACCCTGCAGGCCCGCGGGCCAGGTGCGGGTCACGGCAAATTCCTCGATCAGGCGGCGCGGGCACAACAGCCCCGCGGGCAGGGCGAGCTTTTCGGCGGCGGCTTGCACCACCGCGCGCATCGCGTCGATCGCGCGTTTCGCTTCGCCCCTTGGCGCGGGAGGAATGGGCTGCAGGGCTTCCAGTTCCTCCTGCGTCGTGGTGGCTTGCAGCAACACCAGCAATTCCGCGCGTTGCGGACCGCGCAAGGCACGCAGTCCCTTCACGCGGTCGAACAGCGCCTGCGCGGTCGCCGGCGGCTGCTGCGCGAGCGACAGCGCGTGCGCATCGTCCAGCACCCACGGACGCGGGCGGTCGAGCTTGCGCGCGATGAGGTCGCGCCACAGCAGCACGCGCTTCAGCCGCGCCTGGGCATCAGGGTGCCACTCCGCGGCGGCCGGAAACACACGCTGTGGCTGCGGGTCGGTTTCGGTCTGGTTGCGGCGTGCGCGCTGGACCAGACGTGCGCAGTCCTCTGCGTGCCACGCGGCGCGGCCGTGGCGCTGCAATTCCGCCGCAAGCTTTTCGTGCAGCGCCGCGAGATGCGCGACGTCCTGTTCCGCATAGTCGAGCTGGCTGGCAGTCAGCGGGCGCTGCAGCCAGTCCGAGCGTGTCTCGTCCTTGGGGATATCGATGGCCAGCGACTCCGCGACCAGCTTCTGGTAGCTGAGGCCCGCGCCCATCCCGCACAGCGCCGCCGCGATCTGGGTGTCGAAAAGGTAGAGGGGCGTGTCGCCCAGCAGCGGCATCAGGGCTTCCAGGTCTTCGCTGGCGCTGTGCATCGCGCACAGGCGGTCGGCGACCAGGGCGCGCACGTCGGCGCCGCTGTCGTAGGCCAGCGGATCCAGCAGCCAGCGTTCGCTCCGATGCGCAGCCTGCACCAGCGCGAGCTTCGGATGGAAGGTGTTGCGGCGCATGAACTCGGTATCGAGTCCCAGCGGCTCGCGGTCCGGCAGCGGCGGAAGTTCGCCGGCATGATCGATCCAGGCTGCGCTCATGGCGTCCGCCCGCCGATGGATTGGTGTTCCATTGCAATGGGGTTTGCTATCGTGAACTGCACACGATAACAGCCAGCCGCCGCGACCGCATGCCGAACCCGCAAACCCTCACCCGCCAGCACGCCATCGGTGGCGCGATCGGCGTGGCGCTGCTGGCGTTCGCGCTGGTATACCGGTTTTTCCCGCAGGCCCTGAAGGTGGAGCCCGCGATCCTGCGCTCGCACACCGCGGCCGTCTCCAGCGCCCCGGCGAGGGCGGGTCCACCGCCGCGCAAGCTGACGCCCGCGGAATCCGAGCTCAATGCCGGGCCGCCGATTTCTCTGGCGCCTTCGGCGGTGATCGCCGCGCGGGCGCGCGAGGTCGCCTTCGGCACGCATGGTGGCAAGGGCAAGGTCGCGGAACTGCTGACGGCAGCCGGCAAGGCCGCGCGTGACGGCAATTTGGCGGGCCCGCAAAAAGACAGCGCGCTGGCGCTGGTGCTGGAGGCCGCCAAGGAAGCGCCCACCGATCCGCACGTCAAGGCCGCGATTTCGATGTTGCATGCCAGGCTGGTCGCGAACGCACAGCAGTCGCTGGCGAGCGGCGACGCCGACGCGGCGCAGGCGAACCTGGATGCGCTCAGGCAATTGCCGGGCCGCGATGGCGACATCGCCGCGCTGGCCGCACGTATCGACGCTGCCGGCAAGGTGCAGCCGCTGCTGGAGCGCGCCAGCGATCTGGTGCAGGCCGGCAAAATGGAAGGGCCGGGCGAGGACACCGCCCTGGCCGTGTATCGCAAGGTGCTGTCGCTCGATCCCGAAAACGTGGTGGCGCGCCAAGGCCTGCAGCGCGTGCAGCAGGCGGCGCTGGATCGCGCGCTCAGCGCCGCCGCGCAAAACGACGACGCCAGGGCCGATGCGGCGCTGGCCGACGCGGCCGCGATCCTGCCGTCTTCGCCCGCCCTGGCCGCGACCCGAGAACGCATCGACGCGATGCGCGGCGGTCGCGCGGACAACCTGATGGCGCAGGCGGAATCGGCGCTGGACGCCGGCAACCTCGATCTTGCGCAACGCATCGCCCGCCAAGCCGCGACGCTCGGCGCGTCGACCGAGGCGTTCATGGCCAAGGTGGAGAACGCGCGCGACTACGCGAGCTACCATCCCGGACAGGTCTTCACCGATCACTTTCTCGACATCGTCGGCCAGGCGCCCGCGATGGTGGTGATTCCGCGCGGCAGTTTCCTGATGGGCGAGCCTCAGCGCGGCCGTGCGCAGGCGGGCGCCGACCAGCCGCAGCACGAAGTGACGATCGCCAAGGGCTTCGCGATGGGTCGTGCCGAGGTCACCGTCGCGGAATTCCGCACGTTCGTGCGGCAATCCGGTTACGTGCCCGATTCCGATCGCCTGGGCGGCGCCTCGGTGTACGACGAAACCAACGGCCGCATGCAGATGCGCTCGGGCGTGGACTGGCAGGATGACTACGCCGGCCAGCGCGCGCAAGGCAACGATCCTGTCGTGAACGTGTCGTGGAACGACGCACACGCTTACGCAGAGTGGTTGTCCAAGCGCACCGGCAAGCACTACCGCCTGGCGACCGAGGCCGAGTTCGAATACGCCGAGCGTGCCGGCACCACCACGCTCTACTGGTGGGGCGACGGCACGCCCGCGCAGAAGGTGGAGAACCTGACCGGCAGCGGCGACCGCTCGCCCGCGCACCGCAGTTGGGCGAACGCCTTCAAGAACTACAGCGACGGTTACTGGGGCCCCGCGCCGGTGATGAGTTTCCTGCCCAATCCGTTCGGGCTGTACGACATCGGCGGCAACGTGTCGGAGTGGGTCGCCGATTGCTGGCATGAAAACTACGTGCGCGCCCCCACCGACGGCAGCGCGTGGTTGAACCCGGGCTGCTCGGAACGCGTGATCCGCGGCGGTTCGTGGGGCAGCGCACCCGAGCAGGACCGCTCGGCGTTCCGGATGGGCGCGGCGGCCGATTCGCGCAGCGGGCGCGTCGGCTTCCGCGTGGTGCGCGATTTGTAGCGGGCCCGTTTCAACCGCACGCGGACAGCGCGTGGCGCAGCGCGGGCAGGTAGCCCGTGCCGAACAGGTTCACGTGGTTCAACAGGTGGTAGAGGTTATACAGCGGCGCGCGGTCGCGCCAGTCGCGGCGCAGTGTCGCGCGTTCGGCGTACGTGTCGAAAAACGCCGGCGGCGGCGAGCCGAACAGCGTCAGCATCGCGAGTTCGGCTTCGGCCCAGCCGTAATGCACCGCGCCGGCGTCGATCAGCGCGGGTTTGCCGTCGTCGCAGGCGTGCAGGTTGCCGGACCACAGATCGCCATGCAGCAGCACAGGTGGCATGTGGGGAATGCGTTCGCGCAGCATCGCGCCGAGGCGCTCGAACGCAGCGACATCGCGGGTTTCGATCGAGCCGCGGTCGCGTGCACGGCGCATCTGCGGCAACAGCCGGCGTTCGGCGAAGAATCGCCAGCCGTCGTGGTCGGGCGTATTGTCTTGCGGTGAGTCGCCGCAGTATCCCGCAATTTCGAAACCGAACGCCTTGCCGATTATGGAATGCTGTTTTGCCAACCCGGCGCCCGCGCGCTGCCAGTAACCGGCTGCGGGCTGGCCGTGGCCAAGATCTTCCAGCACGATGCATTGCGCGTCGACCTCGAACACCTTCGGTACGCGCAAGGCTTGCGCGTCGCGCAACGCCGCGAGGCCACGCGCTTCGGCCGCGAAGAAATCGTCGGGAACATCGTGCCGCTGCTTGATGAGGACGCGCGTTCCGTCGGGCAGGGTCCTGCGGTGCATGCTGCGCGTGTCGTGCTGCCGTATGCGAGCGCTGCCGTTTCGCCGGTGTCGACGGATCGGCGGGTGCCGCGCTCGCGGGCAGTTCCAGGATGGTGCCGGTGGAGGGACTCGAACCCACACGCTTTTAAGGGCGGGGGATTTTGAGTCCCCTGCGTCTACCAATTCCGCCACACCGGCGACGGGCCGCAAAGTATGCGGGAGCGCCGGTCGAATGCCAAGCACCGCGTCGGCAGGGCCGGAGCGCGATGTCCATGAATCGCCGCCAACGGGCATCGAAATTTCGCCCGCTGTTGACGGGGCATTTACGCGGTCGCCAGCATGATGATGCCGGCGGCGCGAAGGCGGGGAAGCGTCCGGCCTGCGTCATCCATCGACAAGGAGAGTCTCAATGCGATCACTCGTACTCATTTTCAGCGGCGTCGCCGCGCTCGGATTGGCCGCAGGCGCGTCGGCGCAGAATGCGCCCACCAACAACCCGCCGACCCAGCCTGCCACATCCGCCGCCACCAAACCGGCCGGCCAGCTCGGCAACTCCGGCGGCGGCCTCAGCATGCACATGACGCCGCAAGAGGCCCGTCGGGCGTTCGAGACGATGGACACCAACCACGACGGGTTCCTCGACCGCTCCGAATTCACACGCAACGGCGACACCGGCCAACGCTTCGCCGGCTGCGACACCAATCACGACGGCAAGCTCTCCGAAGCCGAATACGTGGCGTGTTCGCAGCGTCCGCCGACGGCCTCGCATTAGCGAGTGTCTGCGCGGCGTGCACCGCGCGTCCGGAAACGCGTTCAGTGGTCCAGTGACAACTGCCGCTCGCCGCGCGCGTACCAGTCGCCGCCCGCGGGTTCGAACACGTTGCAGCGCGTCATCGGGCGCTGGTAGACGTGCACGCTGACGGCGAGGTCGGTGTCGCTGGCATTGCAGATGGTGTGGTGTTCGTGCGGCGGGATCAGGCTGCCGGCGGAGCCGGCGCCAGCCTGGATCACGCCGGCGGGCACGAAGCGGTAGCGCGTGGCGTCGTGCTCGCACAATTCGTATTGCACGACCTCCAATGCACCCTGCCACACCGCTTCGACGCACCACATCCCGGCGTGGTCGTGGATCGGCGTGCCCTGTCCTGGACTCCAGGTCATCGCGACCACGCAGTAATCGTGTTCCGGGCTGCGATAGAGTTCGCGTCGCGCGTAGTGCTCCGCACAGCCTTCGAAGACGCAGTCGGGCAGGCGCACGTCGCCCGCGTGGATCGCCTCGCATAGCGCGGAGCGCAGCGCGCGCATGGTGCTGACGGTGTCGCCGGTGGTGACGGCCGCGTCGAACGCGCGGATCAGGCGGTCGCGCCCCGGAAAATCGATGCCCATGGCATAAGCATATAACGGCGCCGCATGTGCGTGGCAAGCCGCGCGCGGAGCGGAATCACAGGGACGCCATGAAAACACCGATCGCGGCACCGAAGCGGCCGGTGTCCACCAGGAACGCGTCGTGCCCCTGCGGCGAATCCAGGCCCACGAACGTGGTGTCGGTGCCGATCACCCGCAGGTCTTCGGCGAGTTGCTGCTGCTGTTCCAGCGGAAACAGGATGTCGGTTTCGACGCCGATCACCAGCGCTCGCTCCAGCTTCATCTTGGCCAGCGCGTTGCGCACCGCGGTGGCGGGATCGGGGGCGCTGCCGTATTCGGCAAGATCGAACCAGTCGGACGCGCGCGAGAGGTACAAGTAACAGTTCGGATCGAACGAGCGCGTGAAGCGCCGCGCATGCGCGTTGAGGTACGACTCGATCTGGAACTCCGCGCCGAACGGATCTTCGTCCCGCTGGTCCGCTTCCAGCCGGATGCGCCCGAAGCGCCCGCGCCATTCCAGCGCGGAGCGGTAGGTGATCACGCCCAGTTTGCGCGCGATGTTCATGCCCGTTTCGGGATAGCGTTCGTCGTCGTAGCGGCCTTCGTTCCAGTTCGGATCGAGCCGGATCGCCTCGCGCTGCAGCGAGCGGATCGCGATCGCGAATGGTTGCGCGCGCGGCGCGGTGCACACGCTCACGTGCGCGCGCGCGAAGCCCGGATGATGCGCGAGGCAGCCGAGCGCGGACATCCCGCCCATCGAGCAGCCGACCAAGGCGGCGAGGCGTTCGATGCCAAGGCCGCGCGCCAGTTCGTAGCCGGCATTGCCCACGTCTTCCAGCGAGAGGTCGGGAAAGGCGAGACGCCACGGTTCGCCGGTGGCCGGGTCGATCGACGCCGGACCGCTGGAACCCCTGCAACTACCCAGCGAGTTCACGCAGATCACGAACCGGCGGTTCGTGTCGATCGCCTTGTCCGGTCCAATGATGTCTTCCCACCAGCCGGGCGAGCCGTCGATCGCGTTGCTGGCCGCGTGCGCGCTGGGTGACAGTCCGGTCAGGATCAGCACAGCGTTGTCGCGGGCGGCGTTCAACGCACCCCAGGTTTCATACGCGAGTCGTGCGCCGCGCAGCTCACCGCCGCGTTTCATCAAAAAGGGCGAGGGCAGGTCGAAGTATCGGCGGGCGTCGGCCATGGCGCGTCTTCAGCGGGCGGAATCTGGAAGGGTAATGAACGCTTTCGCTTGCGCCAAGCACGTGGAACGCATGTGCACCTCCGGGCCACCGATCAAACCCTCTCCCCCAACGGCAAATCCGTTTGGGGGAGAGGGAGAGCAGCGCCCGTAGCCCGGATGAAGCGAAGCGGAATCCGGGAACGCCAAGCGCAGGGCAACCCGGATAAATTCGCGGCATCCCTGCCGCTATCCCTGCGGGCCGGCTTCGCCGTTCGCGTTTGCAATCCTGCAAACGCAGTCGGCGCTTCACGCCCCCATCCGGACTACGGCGCCGCCCCTCAATCCACCTTGTCGATCGTCCAGGCGACTGGCGCGCGGGAATCGGTGGCGACTTCGACCGCTGCTGATTCAAGGTCGCCCGGCTGCGGCATGGCGTTGCCGCTCTTGCTGATGCGCGCGGCGACGTCCACTTTCGCGAACTTCGACAATGTCATCGCGGGCGTCATGGCCATCGCATCGGTGAGCCTGACTTTCGCCGGCAAGTCGGACGCCTTCAATCGAGCGACGGCCAGCGGCATCGGCGGGCCGTCCACCGCGCGTGCGAACACGAACAGCGTATCGCCGGGCCGCACCTTGTTCGCGAGCTTCGGGTCGAGTTTCACGGTGACGTCGAGCACCACGTTGGTGGCCGCGCTTGCCGAAGAGGCCGTCGACGCGGGATCGGCTTCTGCCAATGCCGCAGCTTGCGTGCCGCCCGCGCGCGTTTCGGCTTCCGCCAATTGCTGCTTCACGGTTTCGGCAACGCGGGTACCCGGTTCGAGCAGCGGCAGCAGGACTTTCCATTGCTTCGCCGCATCGGCGTAGTCGTTGCGCTGGAAATCACTGATGCCGAGCAGCCACAGCGCGCGCTGGTGGGTGGGTTCGATCCGCAGGGCGCGTTGCAGCTCTGCACGCGAGGCATCATCGATCCGGTGCGAAGGCCTGGTTTCGGCGGCGGCCTCGACCCACGCGACCATCGCGTCCGGATCGTCCGGCTTCAGTTTCAGCAAATGGTTCAGCGCGTCCAGCGCCTGTTGCGGTTGGTTCAGCGCGGAATATGCTTGCGCCAGCAGTGCCCAGCCCTGCGCGTCATTCGGCTTCCGTTGCAGGCTTTCGCGCAGTTGCCCGGTGGCTTCGACGAGCGTCGCCTGGGTTTCGACGGCCGGAGGCGCTTGCAGCGCCTGTGGCGTGCCAACCGCGAGATATGCGCCAAGAACGATGGGTGGCGTCACGAGCGCGAGCACCAGTGCCAGCACGAACGGTGCACGCGGGCGGCCCTCGCGACGCGCGCTGCGCAGCATCGGCACCAGCACGCAGGCCAGCGCGGCCACCACCATGATGGCAGCGATGGCGAGAAATCGTGTTGTCATCAATCGTCTCCGGGGTGCCCCATGGCGGCAGCGGTGCGATCAGCGTAAGCACTGGCCAGCGCAATGGCTGCCGCGACGACATGAAAACGGATGGTCACCAATCGTCTCCGGGAGCTTCAGCGATGGCGCCAGCCGGACGCGTGCGCCGGCGCAGCAGCACGACCACCACGACGCCGCCCGCGAGCAGGATCGCGGGCGTGCCAAACCACAGCGCAATGGTCGACGGCGCCAGTGGCGGGTCGTACAAAATGAAAGTGGAATAGCGCGCGACCAGCCAGTCCTTGATCTCCTTGTCGCTCTTGCCCTGTTGCATCATGTCGAAGATCTGCCGGCGCAACTGCTTGGCGAAATCGGCGTTCGACGCCAGCAGGCTTTCGTCCTGGCAGACCATGCAGCGCAGTTGGCGGGTCAGGTGCTGGAAACGATCGCGCTGCGCGTTGTCCTTGAACGGCAGCGGGTCGATTGCGAACGCGGCGGCGCTGAGCGCCAGCGCGAAGGCGATCAGCAGGATGGCGAGCAGGCGCTTCACGTGCTGCCCTCCTGCTCGAGCGCGCGGATCTTTGGTTCCAGTTCCTTCGCGATCACGTCCGGCGTCAGCGGGCCGATGTGCTTGTAGCGGATGATGCCCTTCGCATCGATCAGGTAGGTTTCCGGCGCGCCGTACACGCCGAAGTTGATCGCGGTATCGCCGGACTGGTCGGTGATCACCTCGTGGTAGGGATCGCCGTGCCGATCCAGCCACGCACGCGCATCCTGCGGCGCATCCTTGTAGTCGTAGCCGATCAGCGGAATGCCGAACCGGTCGCGGTATGCCATCAGCACCGGGTGTTCGTCGCCGCAGGCGAAGCACCAACTCGCGAACACGTTGATGAGGTACGGCTTGCCCAGCATGTCCGCCTTGGTGACGAATTGCGTCGGGTTGTCCAGCCGCGGCAGGCGGAACTCGGGAGCCGGCTTGTCGATCAGGGGGCTGGGCACGAAGCGGGCGTCGTGGGTCTGGTTCCACACCAGCCCGACCACGAAAAACACGACCAGCGCCGCGAACACGATCAGCGGCACGAAGCGGCCAATGGGTTTGCGCGCAACCTCGTTCACGCTTCGCCTTCCGCCAGCTTGCGGGGTGCTTCGGGTTCAGGTGTGGGGCGCACGGTTTCGGGTTCAACCGCGCGGCGCAAGCGGAAGCGCCTGTCCAGCACCACCGCGAAGCCGCCCAGCATCATCAGCACGCCGCCGCCCCATATCCAGCGCACGAAGGGTTTGTCGTACACGCGCAGCGACCACGCGCCGTCACCGATCGGATCTCCCAGCGACACGTACAGATCGCGAAACACGCCGGCCTGGATCGCGGCTTCGGTCTGCACCTGCCCGCCCACGTAGGTGCGTTTCTGCGGGTGCAGGGTGACGACGTGCTTGCCGTTGCGCGTGATCACCACCGTGCCTTGCTGCGCGCGGTAGTTGGGACCTTGCGCTTCATGGACGCCATGGAAGTGGAAATCGTAGGCGCCGACGTCGACGCTCGCGCCGGGCTTCATGCTGACGTCCTGCTCCACGCTCATTGAGGTGGTCAGGATCGCGCCCGCGATGAACACGCCGATCCCGAAGTGCGCGAGCATCATGCCCAGCATCTCGAACGGATAACGCTTGCCGCGCGGTGCCTCGCGCCAGCGCTTGATCGCGAACATCAGCACACCGGACATCACCCAGACCGACGCAGTGATACCGAGCAGCGCGTACCAACCCCGTGCGCCGAGGATGAAACCGATGATGCCGGCCGTGACCGCCAGCGCAACGATCCGGATCAGCGCGTTCCGCCACACCTTCAGATCGGCCTTGCCCCAGCGCGACAGCGGACCGAATGGCAGCGCCAAGACGAGCGGCGTCATCAGCAGCAGGAACAGCGGTCCGAAGTAGGGCGGTCCGACCGAGATGCGCCCGATGTTCAAGGCTTCGCCGACGAGCGGATAAAGCGTGCCGAGCAATACCATGGCGCAGGCGACCGTGAGCATCAGGTTGCCGACCACCATCAGCGTCTCGCGCGAGGCCAGCGCGAACGATTTGCCGCCGGTGACCTTCGGCGCGCGCAGCGCGTACAGCAACAGCGAGCCGCCGACCACCACCGCGAGATACACGAGGATGAACACGCCGCGCGCGGGTGCGAACGCGAAGGCGTGCACGCTGGTGAGCAGGCCCGAGCGCACCAGGAATGTGCCGAGCAGCGAGAAGGCGAATCCGAAGATCGACAGCAGCAGCGTCCACGCGCGCAGTCCGTCGCGCTTGTCGGTGATCGCCTGCGCGTGGATCAGCGCGGCGCCGATCAGCCACGGCATGAACGAGGCGTTCTCGACCGGGTCCCAGAACCACCAGCCGCCCCAGCCGAGTTCGTAATACGCCCACGCGCTGCCCGCGACGATGCCGAGCGTCAGGAATCCCCACGCCACGTTGGTCCATGGCCGTGCCCAGCGTACCCAGGTGGATTTGAGTTCACCGCCCAGCAGCGATGCGATCGCGAACGCGAACGCGACACTGAAACCGACGTAGCCCATATATAGCGTGGGCGGGTGGAACACCAGGCCCGGGTCCTGCAACACCGGGTTCAAGTCCGCGCCGTTCGCGGGAATCGGGAACAACCGCAGGAACGGGTTGGACGTCGTGATCATGTACAGCAGGAAGCCGAATGCCACGAACCCGAGCACGCCGATCACGCGCGAGAAGAACGTCTCGGGCAGCTTGCCGCCGAAGATGATCAGCGCCACCGTCCAGCCGTTGAGGATCAGCATCCACAACAGCAGCGAGCCCTCGTGCGCGCCCCACACCGCCGAGAGTTTGTAGAACCATGGCAACGACAGGTTGGAGTTCTGCGCCACGTAGGCAACCGAGAAATCGCTGATCCAGAACGACCACATCAATATCCCGAACGCCAGCGCCACGAAAACCGCCTGGCCGATCGCGAGCGTGGGTGCGGTCGCCATCAGCGGCTTGCTGCCGCGCCACGCGCCGACGATCGGCAGCACGCACTGCAGCGCCGACAGTACGAGCGCGAGGATCAGCGCAACCTGGCCGAGTTCGGGGTTCACGGCGTGCCCCCGCCTTGCTCGGCCTTCGGCACGCGATGTTCCTTCTCGGCCTTCGCGATCGCCTGTTGGACCTGCGGCGGCATGTAGGTGGAGTCGTGCTTGGCCAGCACCTGGGTCGCGACGAACTTGCCGTCCTCCATCTTCCCGGTAGTGATGGTGCTTTGTCCGACGCGGAACAGGTCGGGCAGGATGCCGGTGTAGGTCACGGGGATGCTCTGGAAACGGTC
>JBQCCP010000087.1:0-27539 GCA_051962095.1 Rhodanobacteraceae bacterium | reverse complement strand
CCAGCATCGCCTCGACATGGGTCTTCATGGATTGCTTGGCCGCGTCGCGCGTGCCGTCCGGGTCGCTCTTGCGGCGCTCGAACCACTGCTCGACCGTCCAGCCCTGCGGCAGGTAGCCGTTGACCGGATCGTGCGCGGAGGTCTGGTCGGTGACCGCGTCGGGTTTCACACCGCGCTTCACCAGTTCCGGCAGCGCGTCGGCGGCGTTGCCGAGCAGCGCGATGGACTTGGCCTCGCCGGCTTTGGTGTATTTCTCGATGCGTGCGAGCGCATCGTCGAGATCAGTTGCCTGCTCGTCGACGTAGCCGGTCTTCAAACGGAAGTCGATGCGCGATTGCTGGCATTCGATCGCCAGCATGCACGCACCGGCCATCACCGCCGCCAGCGGTTGCGCGCCACCCATGCCGCCCAAGCCCGCCGTCAGAATCCACTTGCCGCGCAAGTTTCCGCCGTAACTCTGCCGCCCCATTTCGACGAAGGTTTCGTAGGTGCCCTGCACGATGCCCTGCGAGCCGATGTAGATCCATGAACCGGCCGTCATCTGGCCGAACATCATCAGGCCCTTCCTGTCGAGTTCGTGGAAGTGTTCCCACGTCGCCCAGTGCGGCACCAGGTTGGAATTGGCGATCAACACGCGCGGTGCATCGGCGTGCGTCTTGAACACGCCGACCGGCTTGCCCGATTGCACCAGAAGCGTTTCATCCGGATTCAATTCGCGCAGGCTTTTCAGGATCGCGTCGAAGCATTCCCAGTTGCGCGCGGCGCGGCCGATGCCACCGTACACCACCAGTTCCGCCGGGTTTTCCGCCACCTCCGGATCGAGGTTGTGCTGGATCATCCGGTACGGCGCCTCGATCAGCCAGTTCTTGCAGGTGAGTTCGGTGCCGCGCGGCGGATGGATCACGCGCGTGGTGTCGATGCGGGTGGGGGCGTTCATGGGTGTTCCAACCGGAAAGAAACCCGGATTATGCGGCCGATCGGCGTTCGCCGCACGTTCGCCGGCCGGTTCGCTCGCAGGCGTAGAATCGCCGCGTTGGCCCGACACAGCGTTTTCATCCACTCCACTCGACAAGGGGCACGTGCGATGTACGCAACCGACCGCAATTCCCGTCGCCGTTTCCTGCAACATGCCGGCCTCGGCATCGCCGCGCTTTCCATCGCCGCGCCGCTGCGCCGCGCGTGGGCCGACGCGGCGCCACAGAATGCCATCACGCCGCAGGCCGCGCTCGACCGGTTGATGGCGGGCAATGCGCGCTATGCGGCGGGCAAGCTCGACGCCAAGGATTTTTCCGCGGGGCGCGCGGCGCGCGCGAAGGCGCAATATCCGATCGCGTCGATCCTGAGCTGCGCCGATTCGCGGGTCGCGCCGGAACTGATGTTCGACCAGGCGCCCGGCGATCTTTTCGTGGTGCGTATCGCCGGCAATTACCTGAACCTTGACGCGCTTTCGAGCCTGGAATATGGCGTCGGCGTGCTGGGCACGCCGCTGGTGATGGTGCTGGGCCACAGCAATTGCGGCGCGATCAAGGCGGCGATCCAGGAAATCCAGGACCCGAAACCGCTGCCCGGCCACATCTGGGACATCACCGACGCGGTGCGTCCCGGCATCGAGAATGTCGTGAAAGGCGGCGCCGACGGGTTGCTGGAACGCGCGATCGACGCGAACGTCGCCTACAACGTTTCGCGCGTCGCCTCCGCGCAACCGATTATCGCGGAAGCGGTGAAGAGCGGACGCGTGCGCGTGGTCGGCGCCGAGTACGAACTCGCCACGGGCAAGGTGCGATTGCGTTCAAACTGACCATCACGGGCAAGGACGACGATGGAAAACGAATACTGGCTGAAACGCTGGCGCGAGGGACGCACTGGCTGGCACCGCGACGAAGTGATGCCGCTGCTGGTGCAACACTGGTCCGAGCTGGGCGTGCCACGCGGCGCGCGCGTGCTGGTGCCGCTGTGCGGCAAGTCGCTGGACATGTTGTGGCTGGCGCAACAGGGCATGCGGGTGTTGGGCGTGGACGTTTCGCCCATCGCGGTCGAATCCTTCCTCGCGGAAAACCAGTTGCACGCGCGCACGCGCAGCACCGCCGAGGGCACGCACTATGAAGTGACCAACCTGGCCGGCGGCGAAATCGAAATCGTCAACGGCGACGTGTTCGACATCGATCGCGCGGCGCTCGGGGAATGCGCCGCGTTCTACGACCGCGCCGCGATAATCGCGATGCCCAGGCCGATGCGCCGGCGGCTGGTCGACGAGGTGTACATGCAATTGCCGGCCGCAAGCGCCGGTCTGCTGATCACACTCGACTATCCCGAGGACGAAATGCAGGGCCCGCCCTTCAGCGTGGACGATCCGGAAGTGCACCGCCTGTTCGACGGCCAGTGGAGCGTCGAACGGCTTGAGCACCGCGACATCCTGGCATCGCAACCCTCATTCTCCGAACAAGGGGTGACGGCGCTGCGGACGTCCGTGTACGCGCTGGAGCACCGGGCGGCTGAGCCACATCTCCGATGAAACGGATCCTGCTGACCCTCGCTGCCACCTTCGTCGTGGCGGGTGGCGTGCTGATGGGCCTGCCGCGCGCCTGGGCGCAACGCGCCGTGACTTTTCCGCACGGACTGGCGTGGTTCAACGTGTCGCGTCCACTCGACTGGAACGACATGCGCGGTCGGGTGGTGCTGCTGGACTTTTTTACGCCCGGCTGCATCAACTGCGTTCACATGTTGCCCGCGGAAAAACAACTGGAAGACCGCTTCGGCAATCGGCTGGTGGTGATCGGCATCGATTCGCCCAAATTCAGCGCGTCAAAAACGAAACAGGGGCTGGACTCCTTCATCCAGCGCTACAGCTTGCGGCACCCGATCGTGCTGGATCCTGACATGAGTCTGTGGAACGCCTACGGCGTGCAGGCGTGGCCGACGCTGGTGGTGGTGGGTCCGGATGGCGAGGTCCGCCAAACCCTGATCGGCGAACAGTCGTTCGAACAACTCGCGCAATCGGTCGAATCCGCACTGCAGGATGCGCCGGCCGCGTCGACCCTGCCGAAGCTGCCGCTGCGCCCCGAACAATTCCAGGCGCACGGCCTTGCGACACCCAGCGGCATTGCGGTGTCGCCCACGCTGGTCGCGATCGCCGACACCGGCCACAACCGCATCGTACTGGCCGACCATGCGGGCAACCTGCAGGCGCTCGTCGGCAGCGGCTGCGCCGGCCATGACGATGGCGATTACACGCACGCCGAATTCACCCAGCCGCACGGGCTCGCGTTCCACGATGGCGCGCTGTACGTCGCGGACACCGACAATCAGTTGATCCGGCGGATCGATCTTGCGAAGCATGCGGTCACCACCCTTGCGGGCAACGGCCGGCGCGCGTTCGCAGTCGCGGGTTCGTTCCCTGCCCGTTCGGCCGTGCTCAATTCGCCTTGGGATATCGCGTGGTCGGGCGGCAAGCTCTACGTTTCCATGGCGGGCGACCACCAGATCTGGCGATACGATCCCACGTCGGGAACGATTGGTCCCTGGGCCGGCACGGGGGAAGAGGGCCTTGCCGATGGCCCGCGCGGCGACGCGCAGTTCGCCCAGCCGAGCGGCCTGAGCGTGCATGGCGATACCTTGTACGACGTCGATCCGGAATCCTCCTCCGTGCGCGCGATTGCGTTGCCGGAAGGCAAGGTTTCGACGCTCCTCGGCCACGGTCTGTTCGATTTCGGCATGCGCAACGGCGCGGCCGACCACGCGCTGCTGCAGCACCCGGAAGCCATCGCCTGGAACGCGGGCGATCTTTACATTGCCGATACCTTCAACAACGCGCTGCGCAAGCTGGACCTCGCGAAACACGAAGTGACCACGGTCGCCGCCCTGCTCGACCGGCCGCTGTCTATCGAAGCGTTGTCGCCCGACACGCTGCTGGTCGCCGAGGGCGACGGCAACCGCATCGACGCGGTGCACCTGCCGGATGGCAAGGTCACGCCGTGGAGCATCGATGGACTTGCCGCACCCAAAGCCGGCGCTTGCCGCTGACAGGCATCAACCCATCGCACCACGGCTCATCGGCGTCGGCGGCGTGGCGGTGTTCTGCGGCAACGGCCTTAGGCGATACAACCCCAGCGCGATCGCAAGGCCGAGCAGCGCCATCGCGCCCACGAAGATGCCGATGCCGTTCCAGCCGTGCGCGGCATAGAACACGCCGCCGAGCGCACCCGCGATGCTGGAACCCATGTAGTAGCAGAACAGGTACAGCGATGACGCGTGCGCCTTCGCCTCGCCAGCGCGGCGGCCGACCCAACTGCTGACGGTGGAGTGCCCGCCGAAGAAACCGAACGTCAGCACGATCACGCCCAGCACGATGGCCCAAAGCGGCGACAGCACCGTCAATCCGGTTCCGATCAGCATCAGCGCCATCATCGTCCACAGCACCTTGCGCCGGCCCAGCTTGCCAGCGAGGTGTCCCACCCACGGCGAGCTGAAGGTGCCGATCAGATAGATGATGAAGATCGCGCCGACCACGGCCTGGCTGAGGTTGTACGGCGGCGCCAGCAGCCGATAGCCGATGTAGTTGTAGACGGTGACGAACGCGCCCAGCAGCAGGAAACCTTCCGCGAACAGCCACGGCAATCCGTGATCGTGGAAGATCACGCCGAAGCGCCCGGCGAGCGCGCGCCGGTTCAACGGCTGCGCCACGAAATGCCGCGATGGCGGCAGCAATCGCCAGAACATCCACGCACATACCAAACCGATGATCGCGACCACGATCACGCCCACGCGCCAATTCGCGAAGTCGGTCAGCACGCCGGTGATGAGGCGCCCCGCCATCCCGCCGATCGCGTTGCCGCTGATGTAGAGACCCATGCCGAGTCCGATCGAGGCGACATCCATTTCCTCGGCGAGGTAGGTCATCGCCACCGCCGGCAGGCCGCTGAGCGTCAGTCCCATCAGCGTGCGCACGACCAGCAGCGAGGTCCAGTTCGGCATCAACGCCGAGGCCAGCACCAGCAACGCGGAGGCCGCCGTCGACACGACCATGACGGGCTTGCGCCCCACGCGTCCGACAGCGCACCGACGAACAACATGCCGAACGCCAGCACGAACGTGGTCAGCGAAAGCGACAACGCGCTGACCGCTTCGCTCACGCCATAATCGCGCGTGAATTCCGGCAGCAGCGGCTGCACGCAATAGAGCAATCCGAACGTGGCGAAGCCCGCCGCGAACAGCGCCAGGTTCACGCGCCGGAACGCCGGCGTGCCGCGGACGATGTAGCCGGACGGTTCCGAAGTACCCGCACGCGGGGCGGCAATGTCGATCATCCGTGCATCATAGCGATGCGCGGACGATCATCGTTTCGTTCAGTGGTACCGCCAGTGCCCGCGAATCCACACGCCGCCATACCAGTAGCCCGACACCCACGCCGGCGCGGGCGCGGGCACGACCGCAACCACGCGGGCGTGCGGCGGCGCGACCACGCAGCCGCCCAGCGCGACACTTGAAAGACCTGCGAGCATGAGCAATGCGACAACCCGATGTTTCATGACGCGTCTCCGCGATCGAGTTGCACGGACAACGCATCGTGGCAACGCAGCGTTGACGCCCGAACCGCGTGCGAACGGTCCGCGTTCAGGATGTCGCCGCTCAGCCCCGCAGCAGTTGCATCATCGGCGCCTGGTAGCGCGCGCCGGCGGCCACGTCGCGTGGAAAGATTGCATCGATCGCGGCAAGGTCATCGTTGTCGAGCGTCAGGTCGAGCGCGCCGATGTTTTCGTCGAGGTACTTGATGCGCTTGGTGCCGGGAATCGGCACGATATGTTCGTTCTGCGCCAGTACCCACGCCAGCGCGAGCTGCGACGGCGTGCAGCCCTTGCCGCGCGCCAGTTCGCGCACCTTGTCCACCAGCGCCAGGTTCTTCGCGAAGTTCCCGCCCTGGAAGCGCGGACTGTTGCGACGGTAATCATCGGGCCCGAAGTCGTCCGGGCTCGTGATCGCACCGGTCAGGAAACCGCGCCCCAGCGGCGAATACGGCACGAAGCCGATGCCGAGTCGCACGCAGGTCTGCAGCACGCCGTCCTCGGGATCGCGGGTCCACAACGAATACTCGCTCTGCACCGCGGTGATCGGATGCACGCCGTGCGCACGCTCGATGGTTTGCGCGGAAGGCTCGGACAAGCCGAGGAACCGCGCATTGCCCGCGCGCACCAGCTCGGCCATCGCACCAACTGTGTCTTCGATCGGCGTGTCACGATCGACCCGGTGCTGGTAATACAGGTCGATGTGATCGATGCCGAGCCGCTTCAGGCTGGCCTCGCACGCGGCCCGGACGTATTCGGGACGGCCATTCACGCCACGCCTGGCGGGATCATCGGGGCCGCGCACGATGCCGAACTTGGTCGCAAGGAACACCTCGTCGCGACGACCGCGGATGGCCTTGCCGACCAGTACCTCGTTGGTGTGAGGACCATAGATGTCCGCGGTGTCAAGGAAGTTGAGGCCGGCGTCCAGCGCATGATGGATCACGCCGATCGATTCAACGTCGTCATGCTCGCCGTAGAACTCGCTCATGCCCATGCAGCCGAGGCCGATCGCGGAAACTTGCGGACCGGCCGGTCCAAGCGTGCGGGTCTGCATACCGATTCTCCTCCGAGGCAATGCCTGATTGTGCTCCGAACTTTGTGCCGATGTGTGCTGGAGCCGGAGCGTGTCAACGTAAAGCCGCTGGATGCGTTGAAACGGGAACGAACCCGATTCACGGCTGGCGAAAATGACTGGCGCCTGTACGGCTGGGCGCACCCAGCCGGTCGATGATCCAGCGGAGCCAGCCTTTTGCATGCCCACACCCAGCAGGAGTCCCACGATGCGCAAGACCTTCCTCGTTCCAGCCATCCTCGCCGCGGCCATTGGCTGCGCGCCGTTCACGACTGCGACCGCACAGGGCGCACCCGGCGCCGGTTGGCATGGGCATCACGGCATGTCGATTGGCGGACAGATGTACGACAAGCTCAACCTGACCGATGCCCAACGCGACCAGATCAAGCAGTTGACGCAGCAGAGCTTCGCGCAAGCGAAATCGCAGATGCAGGCGCTGCGGCAAGCGCGGCGAGCGTACGAATCGGCGGTGCCCGGCACATCAGCCTACCAGTCCGCGACCAGCGCCCTGGCGCAAGCCGAATCGGATGCCGCGAGCACGCGCGTGACCCGGCAGGCGAACCTGCGCGCGCAGATCTACCAGGTGTTGACCCCCACGCAAAGGGACCAACTGGCGCAGATCCGGCAACAACGACAAGCCCGGATGCAGCAATGGAAGCAATTCCAGCAGGAAAATCCGCTGCCACAATCCGCTTCCTCGCCCACTCCGTCCGCGCAGTGACGCAGGATCCGCGACAGCCGTCATCCGCCCGATGAAGGCTATCGCGTGTATGGTCCGGCCGCTGATGCGAGCGACTCGACCGCCGCGCGATAGCGCGCCGCAATACGCTGCTCGTTGCGATGACGGAAGTCACGCACCACCCATTCGCCGCCGGCCATCACGTCGCGCACCAGCGGCGTGTTGCCCGCAAATAAAAATGTGTCGAGCACGCTGCCTTCGTCGCGCGCCGCCAGCAGCGGCGAGGCATCATCCAGCACGATGAAATCCGCGCGGGCGTCCTCCGCGATGCCGGCCGCCTTTCGGCCACCATGCAGGGCCGCGCTCCACAAGGTTTCACCCACGCTTGCGCCGGGCGCGCGAGCCGCGATGTTGCGATGACGCGTCACCAGCCGCTGCCCGTATTCCAGCCAGCGCAGTTCCTCGACCGGCGAGACCGAGATGTGCGAATCGGAACCGACGCCCAGCCCACCATCCGCGTCGAGGTAGTTCGCGAGCGGGAACAGGCCATCGCCCAGATTGGCTTCGGTGGTCGGGCACAGGCCGGCCACCGCGCCCGAGCTTGCGATCGCCCGCATCTCCGCGTCCTCCAGGTGCGTCGCGTGCACGAGGCACCAGCGTTCATCGACGTCCGCGTGATCGAACAGCCATTGCACCGGGCGCGCACCGCGCACGCCGAGACAATCCTGCACTTCGCCGATTTGCTCGGCGATGTGGATATGAATCGGCATCGAGCCCCTCTCTTTCCGGGAGAGGCGTTGGGGTGAGGGTCCGGATAAATTCATTGCACCCTGCTCTGACCGAACCCTCACCCGCCCCTTCGTAGCACCCTCTCCCGAAGGGAGAGGGGAAATAGCTGAGGCAGCCGCCAGGACTTCGCGCATCGCGGCTTCGGGCACCGCGCGCAGTGAATGCAGCGCCACGCCCAGCCGGATGCTGTCCGATTCGAGCGCGGTCAGCGACTCCAGCAGCCGAAGATATGCGTCGACCGACAAACCGAAGCGCCCTTGCCGGTTCGACAATGGCCGACCGTCGAATCCGCCGGTCATGTACAGCACCGGCAGCAAGGTCAGACCGATGCCGGTTTCGCGCGCGGCCTCGATGATCGCGCGCGACATCGCAGCCGGATCGGCGTAGGGCTTGCCGTCCGGCGCATTGTGCAGGTAGTGGAATTCGCAGACGTGCGTGTAGCCCGCCTTCAGCATCTCGACGTACAACTGCGCCGCGATTGACTGCAACTCGTCCGGGCCAATGCGCGAGGCGAAGGCGTACATCGTCTCGCGCCAGGTCCAGAACGAATCGTCGCCCAGGCCCCGCCGCTCGGCCAGACCCGCCATCGCGCGCTGGAACGCGTGCGAATGGAGGTTCGGCATGCCGGGCAGTGCGAAACGCGCCTGCACGACCTCGCCGGCGGACGATCCCTTCGCCAGATCGCGTTTCCAACCCTGCGGTGTCCACAAGTATCCGCTGCGCAACCCAGCCGTCGGCACGTGCACTCCTGTGCCGTCCGGTTGCGCGGCACTGTTAGGATGCGCGCATTGTGACATGCGGGCCACTGTTCCCGCCCGCGATTCCCGCGGCCGCCAATCTTCGCCATGACCGAACGCTGGGACCACCTGCTGCTCGATTGCCATCTCGCCACGTTGGCAGATGCGCAGGGCTATGGCGCAATAGTCGATGGCGCAATTGGCTGGCGCGCCGGCGTGATCACGTTCGTCGGCCCGATGCGCGACCTTCCCGGCGAGCCAGAGGCGTTGGCGTCGCGCGTCGAGACGGTGGACGGCGCACTGGTCACGCCGGGGCTGGTCGACTGCCACACGCACCTGGTGTTCGGCGGCGATCGCGCCCACGAGTTCGAGATGCGGTTACACGGCGAAAGCTATGAAGCCATCGCGCGTGCCGGCGGCGGCATTCTTTCCAGCGTGCGCGCGACCCGTGCGGCCAGCGAGAATGAACTGTTCGAGCAATCGTTGCCGCGCGCGCTCGGCCTGCTGCGCGACGGCGTGACGACCATCGAAATCAAGTCCGGCTACGGGCTGGATCTCGAGACCGAAATGAAAATGCTGCGCGTCGCGCGTCGGATCGGGGCAGCGCTCGGCATCAGCGTGCGCACGACCTTCCTGGGCTTGCATGCGCTGCCGCCGGAGTTCAAGGATCGCCGCGAGGAATACGTCGCGACGGTCTGCGACGAATGGCTCCCGCGCACCGCAGACGAAAGGCTTGCCGACGCCGTGGATGCGTTCTGCGAAGGGATCGCCTTCACACCCAACGAAGTGCGCCGCTGTTTCGAACGCGCGCGCGAACTCGGCTTGCCGGTGAAGCTGCACGCCGATCAGTTGTCCGACCTCGGCGGCGCCTCACTCGCGGCGGAATTCGGCGGCTTGTCCGCCGATCATCTCGAATGCGCGGGTGCCGAGGCGGTCGAAGCGATGGCGCGGGCAGGCACCGTCGCGGTGCTGCTGCCCGGAAGTTTCTACGCGCTGCGCGAAACGCGCCGGCCACCCATCGCGGCCTTGCGCGAGTACGGCGTGCCGATGGCCGTCGCGACCGACCTCAACCCGGGGACGTCACCCTTGCGCTCGCTGCGCCTTGCGATGAGCATGGCCTGCACCCTCTTCCGCCTGACGCCCGAGGAAGCGCTGCGCGGCGCGACCACCCATGCTGCACGCGCGCTGGGCTTGCGCGATCGCGGCATGCTTGCCATCGGACAGCGCGCCGACATCGTGGTCTGGAATGCGACCCGCCCAGCAGAGCTTGCCTACTGGATTGGCGGCGGGCTTGCCTCGCGTGTGTACGCGGGCGGCGCCGAAGTCCATCGTGCGACGGCTTGATGCCCGCGGCAGCAAGCTTCAAACGACCGCCCTTCGTTTTCGCCGCATCCACCAATACATGGGATAGGCCGCCGCGATGGCGAACAGGCTTCCCATGGGATCGTGGAACAGGAAGCTCACGAAAACCGCCGTCCCGATCAGCGCGAACAGCAGGGGCGCGACCGGATACGCGAATGCCCTGAACGGGCGCGGCAGCGCGGATTCGCGCCGGCGCAACACGAACAGCGCGAGCGCCATGGCGGCGTCGCACGAGGTGCCGAAAAAAGCGGCGATCAGGAACAACCGCTCGAATGACTTCCCAACAGCCAGCGCGATCACGGCCGCCGCGCCCGTAATCAGCAATGCAACGACCGGCGTGCCGCCGTTGCTCACGCGCTGCGCCTGCGCGGCGAACCGTCCGTCGCGCCCCAGCCCGTACAGCACGCGCGGTGCGCACATGAAGGCGGAATTGATGATGGCGAGCAACGACAATGCGGCGAGCAGGTACACGATGTTCGCGGCATGACCGCCAAACATCGCATGCATCGCATCAGCCGCGTGATGATCAGACGGGACCGTTCAATATCGCCGCGACCGGCCCGGGCGTCCGCAGGATGCCGGTGCCGATCATGCCGCCGACGACGACCGCCAAGCCGAAAGCCACGCCGAGCACCCGCAGCAATCCGGTCGGACGGCTGCCCTCCCCGGCAAGACCGGCTTCATTGCGGGCCAGGGCCGAGGATGGAGCTGCCCTCCGCACTGTCACAAGACGGTCTCCTGATAGAACGCGGAGAGCCATTTCCCGTTCCGTCGCACCCACACCGCGGAAGCCTGCACCAACGGTTGCCATGGGGTGCCGTCCGCGCTGGCGCCATCCTGCTGCATCCGATAGCTGACGAGCACGACGTCTTTTGCAAGCTGCCGGGTCATCACGTTCGATATCTTGTAGGAACGCAGCGTTTCCGTCCCGACGTCCGCCAGCATCTGCGCGCGCGTCATCGGCGCGACTCCCGGAATGCCGATCCAGTCCTCGGCATGATGGGCCGCCATCTTGTCCCGATCGTTGTGACGGCTCCATTCGAGCGTCGCCATTTCCAGCTTGACGACCGCTTGGACGTCCTCATCCGAACCATCGCCGATTGCCGCTTGCGGCGCCGGCGGCGCGCTCGTCGCCGCTTTCCGGGCCGGCGTTTGCGCCGACGCAGCGATCGACATGCCCAACACACAAGCGATCGCCAACAGCGACCGCGAGACCTTCATCTCGAACGAAATCATCCGCATTCCCTCCCCAGGTGAAGTGCAGTGACGCGCTGCGCAGCGGCATTAGGCGGGCGGCGGTCAGGTTTGTCAATCACAAGAAAAAGCCCCGCGAGCGGGGCCTTTTCTTGCAACCCGTGGAGAACACTTACGCGGATTTCTTCGGCGCAGCCTTCTTGGCCGGCGCCTTCTTGGCCGGCGCACGGGTGGCCGGCTTGGCGGCCTTGCTCGCCGTCTTCTTCACGGCCGCGTTCGATTTCGGCGAATGCGGACGGGTGTTGCCGTGGCTGCCCGCGTAGATCTTGCCCTTGCGCGTCTTCTTGTCGCCCTTGCCCATGTCGATTCCTGGTGTCGTGTGGAATCCGCGCACCATGCGCGGTTGCCGGCATGGTAGCAGCCGCGTAATGTCCACGTCAGCGCGTCGATGCCTGCGGAACCTGCCCGATCACCCTCCCGTCGGCGACCCCTTGGACATGCGCCGTTCACTCGTGACGATGCGTGTGCCCCGGCCCCTCGCAGCCGGATTCGAGATCCAGGCACTCCGAGGTTTCGATCTGCACGGTGACGTGGCTGATCGCGAAGCGTTCGCGCAGCACCTGCTGGATCACGTGCAGCGCGTGCCGCGTGTCGCCGCCGTCACACACACGCGCGTGCAGGGTGGCCATCCGTGAACCGGATGCGATCTGCCAGACATGCAGGTGGTGCACTTCCACGATGGACGGGTCGGCCACGGCCAGCGCCGCACGAATGTCCTCGGTGGCAAGTCCTTCCGGCACGCCTTCCAGCAGGATGTGCGAGGAACGTTTCAGCAGCACGAATGCGCCGCGCAGGATCAGCAGCGACACCAGCAGCGACAGCACCGGGTCTGCCCGTTCCCATCCGAGGTAGCGCACCAGCAGCGCGGCCAGCACCGTGGCGACCGAACCCAGCAGGTCGCCGAACACGTGCAGCCGCGCGCCCGCGGTGTTGAGGTCTTCATGGGCGTGGCCGTGCAGGCTGCGCAACACGACCGAGTTGACGATCAGCCCCACTACCGCGACCACCAGCATCACGCCGGACTGGATCTGGATGGCTTCGATCGCCACGAGCCGCCGGATCGCCTCATACGCGATGCCCGCGACCAGCAGCAGTTGCACCAGTGCGTTGACGAAACCGGCCAGCACTTCCAGGCGCGCGTAGCCGAAACTTCGCCGCGCATCGGCCGGCCGCTGTGCGAACACCGCCGCAGCCCAGGCCAGTGCCAGCGCACCGGCATCCACCAGCATGTGCGCCGCGTCGGCCAGCAACGCCAGCGAACCCGACCACCAGCCGCCGATCGCTTCCACGACCAGCATCGCGCACGTCAGCGCGAACGCGAACGCCAGTACGCCGCGGCTGCCGCCATCGGAATGCGCGTGGTCATGATCGTGGTTGTGCGAATGCACCATGCGCGCAGCGTAAGCACGCATCCGACGTTACACAATTACCGCGCCCACGCGCCAGAGCGTTTGCTTGAGACGGGCTGTCGTGGAAAGTCAGGCCATGGAAGGCCGTTCTGGAAGTCGTGGATCGTTGACCGCAATGGGTGCAGGAATGCTCGGCAATGCGGCGATCAGGGATGATCGCACGACAAATGGTGCCGATGCGCCAGCACCAGGTTGGTGACGTGCGCACTGGCCACCAGCACGCCGCCCGTCACCACGCAGGCGGTGTGGACGATCACGTGCAGGTCCAGGTTCACCACGACGCCGGCACACAGCAGCGCAATGCCCGGCACCATCAGGAACAAGGCGTGCGGGCGGCGATGGCGGCGGTACGCGGTCAGGATGCTGGCGCAAGCCAGCGCGGCCGCACAGCCGACGAAAATCCGTTCGAACGTGTGGCCGGCAAGGAACTCCAGCCCGATCAGCGGCAGCAGCGCGAGCACGAACGGCAGCAGCGCGCAGTGCACCGCGCAGAGCATCGACGCGGTGGCGCCGACGCGATCGACCACCGCGGCAAAACGACGCGGCGACGGCGCCGGGGCCGGCGGAGGCACGAAGGCAGGCGCAGGTTGGAGGGAACGCATGTCCACTTGCTTGAAATCCTCGTCGCCGGCAGGCGCCGCAACATGGCGCGCCTCGGCGGGTTCGAGCCCGTGATCCGCAGGGTCGTGAAACATTATAACGTTCCCTCGGTGGTGGGCGGCCGGGCAATCGTCCGCATTCAGAAATCCTTGCTCAGACCCAGGTACAGCCCGCGACGGGGACCGTATTGCGGCGCGCCCACGCCGATCCCGGAACCGTCGCGCAATTCGTACACGCGATCCAGCGCGTTGATCAGCACCAGCCGCGCATCCAGCTTGCCGAAGCCGGGCAAACGGAAACCGTGCTCCAGGCTCAGGTTCAACTGGAAATAGGAAGGCAGCGAGGCCGTATTGGCGAAGTCGCGCCGAAGGCCGCTGCCGTAAAGGAAGTCCGCGCCTACGCGGGTGGCGGCGTCGACCGCGTAGCTGAGGCCGCCAGACGCCGCGAGCTTCTGGTCGTGATCCAGATGCACCCAGTGGGCATCGATGTAGTCGAGTTCGTCTTCGTCGAAGTTGTATTGCCCGGAGATGATGCCCTTCCCCATCGCGCGGCTTTGCGCGAGATTGAAATACGCGCTCAACGGCCCATTGTCGTAGTTGATCGACAACTCGATGCCGCGCGCGCGGCCGCGCGCGTAATTGAACGGCGAGAACACCAGCGCGGCGCCGAACTGGCCCTCGTCCTGCAGGTAGTCCACCCGCCGGTAATAACTGTCCAGCCCGATCGTCAGATGAGGCCCGAGCTTTTGCGAGACGCCGACGTCGTAGTAATCCGAACGCTCGGCCTTCACCGGTCCGGTACGGTCGTTCGGCAGCTCGTTGGTGGTGCCCGCGTAAAGCGCGATGTCTTCGGGCGCGATCAATTCGGTATCGGGTGGCGTGAAATAGCGCGCGTAGCCGGCGTGCACGGTGGTGGTCGCCGTCGCATTCCACACCAGGCCCACGCGCGGGCTGACTTGTCCTTCCTTCAACCACGCGCGGTAACGGTCGGCACGCACGCCGTAGTTGACCACCAGATCATCGGCGACCTGCCACTGGTCCTGCACGTAAGCGCCCAGCGTGTGCGCGCGCTGGAAGTGGTTGTCGATCACGCGGAACGGCATGGTGGAGGTCTGCGCACCGTCGGCGTCGGCCGGAAACACCCACGAATCATTGTTCGAGGCGGCGTCCTCGTTCTCCGCATAGAACCCATAGCGCAGCAGGTGCGAATCGCCAAGCGGCGTCGACAAATCCGCCTGCAGCGTGATCGCCCGATCGCCGCGGCGGACCGTGGACGCGACGCCGTTGAACATCAGGTCGCCGACCAGGTCCGGCCGGAATGCCACGCTGCTGAAACGCTGCCCGAGCGCGATCCGGTAATCGGTATCCAGCCCCGTGAGGTGGCCCTGCAGGTTGAACACGCCGAAGCGCGTCACTTCGCGCTGGGCCTCGTCCAGTTTCGATGAATCGAAGTCGCTGATGTCGCCGTACACGAACTGCGGCGACTGGCCGGGATTGTTCGGAATCCGGAAACGGTTGTCGGCCGTGCCGAAATAGAAGCCCGCGCGCGTGTTGTCGTCGATGAGATAGGAGAGGTAACCGAAGCTCTTGAACTGATCGGTGTGGTCGTGGATCGCGTTGCGCGCGGGCGTCGGATTCTGGATCCCGATGTCGCTTTCCAGGAAATTCGCGGTCAGGTAATACGACCAGCGGCCCTGGTTGCCGTGCACCTCGAAGCCCGGATTGAACGTCCCGAACGATCCGGCGTACAGATTGACATTGCCGCCGTTGCCGAGCTGCGCGCCCGACTTGGTCTCGATCTCCACCACGCCCGCCGTCCGATACCCGTATTGCGCGGGCAGCGCGCCGGTCAGGAAGGTGAGCGACTGGATCGCGCGGGTGTCGAGCGCCTGGCCGAAACCGCTGATGCTTTCGGGAATGATCACGCCGTCGATGCGGTATTGTAGGTTGGCGTGGTCGCCGCGCACGTGCAGTTGTCCGAACGAATCCTGCACCACCCCCGGCGCCTGCAGCAGCACCTGGTTCAGCGGCGTGTCCTCGCCCTGCGGCAACTGGCGGATGGCCTTGCGGTCGAACACCGTGCGGCTGGTGCCGGTATCCGGTGACAGCGCATTGCGTGCGCGATCGAGGCGCGCGTTGACCTGCACCGTGTCCAGCGTCAGCGGTGCGTCGGTTTGGGACGGCGCAGAAGACTGCCCACTCGCGTCGGCCGCGTCACCGGCGGGCGCCGTGGTCTGCAGCTTTTTCGAAGCCGCATCGTCGGCGAAGGCCGCGGTCTGGACCAGGCAGCCGAATGTGACGATGGCGATGACGAAACCGGCTTTCCGGCGCTGACGGGATTGGGGTCGTATCGATGGCATGACTGTTATGTTATAACATTCTAGCCAATGCGCACAACACCCGCGCTTGCACGCACTCACTGCGCGCCCGGAATCACACGGGAACGGAAGGGCGCGACCGGCTCAGCCCGGCCCGCACTGCCTGCAGACGCCGTGCACCTCCAGCGTCTGCGCCTTGGCGCGGAAGCCGAAGTCGCGCGCCTGCCGCTCGATCAGGTGCGCGATCGCACCTTCGTCGCACACTTCGGTCGCGTTTTCGCACACGTCGCAGATCAGGAACGGCACCTGGTGCGCTTCCGCCGGATGCTGGCAGAACACGAAGGCGTTGATCGACTCCAGCTTGTGGATGAAGCCGTTCTCGAGCAGGAAATCCAGCGCGCGATAAACGGTGGGGGGCGCCGCGCCCGCATGGCGGTCGCGCAAGGATTCGAGCAGGTCATAGGCTTTCACTGGCTTGCGCGCCTTCGCCACCAGTTCCAGCACCTCGCGCCGCAGCGCCGTCAGGCGCAGGCCGCGCGCATTGCACTCGCGCTCGACCTCGCGCACGATGCCCGCGGCGTCGTGGTGGTGATGATGGTGCGTGGCTTTGGAAGCGGTCGCCATGGCTGCATTCTAGCGCTCGCGCGAAGATGCACGGGCTGCAAGCTATTTCGGGTCGGATGAAGGCATTTGCAAGATCGTGCACTGCGCGCCATCACGCCGGCTTGTGGTCCATCGCCTGCCGTCGATCCAGCTTCTGCCGCGCCGGTCCGTAGCGTCCCGGCGGCAGCGCCCACAAGGCGGCCCACGCGATCGGCCCTACCACCAGCCCCAGCGCGACACCCAGCACGATTCGCCCGCGCCACCAGCCAAGCGCGGCACCAATCACCGCGCACGCGACGGTGAACCAGACCAGCGGCCACCACGGCACCAGCGCCAGCAGGTTGTGCAGCAGTTTCCAGAAGGCACCCGGTGCGCCTGGATCGACGCCTTGCAGGAGTTTTTGCAGCAAATCATTCATGCATACCGGACCCCGGATCGAAACCGGTGAAAGCAACAATTTTTGCCCGTCATTCCGGACGCCGCGCAGCGGCGATCCGACTGCGTTTGCACGATAGCAAACGCGAACGCCGAAGGCGGTCGTGGGGAGCGCCATGGATGGCGCGAATCAATCCATTTTGATCTTGATCGTCTTTGAGCAAAAGGCAAAATGGATCCCGGCTTTCGCCGGGATGACGGCATGAAGCTATCGCACCGCCCGCGCGATCGCGTCGTCGATGCGGCGCAAGGCGACATCGCGCCCGGCGAGGTACACCGTGTCTTCGATCGACGGCGATACCGCCGTGCCGGTCATGGCGACGCGCAGCGGCTGCGCGACCTTGCCCATGCCGATGCCACGCTCGGTGGCGACATCGGCGACCAGCGCGTGGATCTCGGCGGGTTTCCACGTCGACAACGCCGAGAGTTTCGCGTGCATTGCGCGCAGCACGTCGGCGGCGCCCTCTGCGCGCAGATGCTTGTTCACCGCCTTCTCGTCCCACGCCTCGATCGGCGCGTACCAGATGCGTGCCTGTTCGGCCATCGCCTTCAGCGTCTGCACGCGCTCGCGCAAAGCCAGCACGACTTCGGCGGGATCCGGCCCCTTCGTCACATCCAGTCCAAGTCGTTCCAGGTGCCACGCCAGTTCCTTGCCGAGCTCGGGTGGATCACCTTCCTTCAGATAATGCTGGTTGAGCCACCCCAGCTTGGCGAAATCGAAGCGCGCAGCGGAGTGGTTGACGTTGGCGATATCGAACAGCTCGATCATTTCCCTGATCGAGAAGATTTCCTGATCGCCATGCGACCAGCCGAGCCGCACCAGGTAATTCAGCAGCGCGTGCGGCAAGTAACCGTCTTCGCGATACTGCATCACGCCGACCGCGCCATGCCGCTTGGAAAGTTTCTGACCATCCGGTCCCAGGATCATCGGCAGGTGCGCGAACGTCGGCACCAGCGCGCCAAGCGCTTCATAAAGATTGATCTGGCGGGGCGTGTTGTTGACGTGGTCGTCGCCGCGGATCACTTCGGTGATCCGCATGTCGATGTCGTCCACCACCACCGCGAAGTTATAGGTGGGGAAGCCGTCCGAACGAAGCATCACGAAGTCGTCGAGTTCGGCGTTGGCCCACTCGACGCGCCCCTTGATCTTGTCATCGAAGGCGACCGAGCCGGACTGCGGATTCCTGAAGCGCAGCACCCTGTTCGGATCATCGCGATACGGAAGATTGGCATCACGCGCGCGGCCGTCATAGCGCGGCTTCCCGCCACGGGCCTTCATCGCCTCGCGCATCGCGTCGAGTTCTTCCTTCGACTCGTAGGCCCAGTAGGCCTTGCCGGCATCATGCAACTGTTGCGCGACTTCGCGATAGCGATCCATCCGTTGCGTCTGGTAGAACGGGCCCTCGTCGGGATCGAGGCCCAGCCAGTGCATGCCATCCAGGATCGCCTGCACCGCCGCGTCGGTCGAACGCTCGCGATCGGTGTCCTCGATGCGCAGGATGAACTGCCCGCGGCGATGTCGCGCTTCCAGCCAGCCATATAGCGCGGTGCGCGCGCCGCCGATGTGCAGGAACCCGGTGGGGCTGGGTGCGAAGCGGGTGCGAAAGCTCATGGGAGAACGCAGGTTGTAGAAACGCGAAAGTTTAGCGGATCGGGCTGGAAGCCCGGCTACCGCGCCCCCATGATTCGCCCATGGCCGATCCGCAGCAGCCCGACCAGAACGACGCCAAGCCGAAACCAGCGGTGACGCCGCACGCGACCGCCGCGCCGCGCAACGAACGCGCGGGCGCGACCACGGCGGAAACGGCCGCTCCGCCGCCGCCGCAGCCGGAACCATCCCGTTCCGGAAGCGGCACGCTGCGGGTGCTCGGCATGTTGTGGCCGTACATCCGCGGCTTCCCCGGGCGCATGACGATCGCGGCGGCGCTGCTGGTGGTCGCGAAGATGGCGACGGTGTACGTACCGATCGCGTTCAAGGACATCGTCAACCACCTGGACCCGCGCATTGCTGCGCTCACCGTGCCGATCGCACTGATCGCGCTGTACGGCGTGCTGCGCCTGATCGGCGCGGTGTTCGGGCAATTGCGCGACACCGTGTTCGAACGCGTCAGCCAGCGCGCGATGCGAGCGTCGGGGCTGGATGCGTTCCGGCACCTGCACCAGCTCTCGCTGCGTTTCCACCTCGATCGCCACACCGGCGGCGTGGGCCGCGACATCTCGCGCGGCACCCGCGGCGTCTACAACCTGCTGGGCTGGGTGGTGTTCAACATCGTGCCGACGATCTTCGAGATCGTGGTGGTGATCGCCTTCATGCTGCGCGCGCTGGACTGGCGCTATGCGATCGTCACGCTGGTCACGATGGCCATCTACATCGCCGTGACCATCTGGATCACCGAATGGCGCACCGCCGGCGTGCGCGTGATGAACGAGGTCGAGAGCCTGGCCAACGCGCGCGCGATCGACAGCCTGCTCAACTACGAGACGGTCAAGTATTTCGGCAACGAGGAATTCGAGGCGCGCCGCTACGACGCCGATCTGCGCCGGTATGAGGACGCGGCGGTGAAAACCGAAAGCTCGCTGGCGGTGCTGAACGGCGCGCAGGCGCTGGTGATCGCGGTTGGGGTGACCCTGCTGATGGCGATGGCGGCATCCGAAGTCGTGTCGCACAGGCTTTCGGTCGGCGACATCGTGATGGTGAACGGCTGGCTGCTGCAGCTCGCGATCCCGCTCAACATGCTCGGCTTCACCTGGCGCCAGATCAAGCAGGGCGTGATCGACATGGAACACATGTTCGCGCTGCTGGACGAGCACGCCGAGGTGCAGGACGCGCCGAACGCGAAGCCGCTCGCGATACATGGCGGCGAAGTGCGCTTCGGGCACGTGTCGTTCCGCTACAACCCGGATCGCGCGGTCCTCGACGACATCGATTTCACGATCCCCCCGGGCAAGACGCTGGCGGTGGTCGGTGAAACCGGCGCGGGCAAATCGACGCTGTCCCGACTACTGTTCCGCTTCTACGACGTCACGGGCGGTCGGATCACGATCGACGGCCAGGACATTCGCGACGTCACGCAGGAGTCCCTGCGAGCCGCGATCGGGATCGTGCCGCAGGACACCGTGCTGTTCAACGACACCATCTATTACAACATCGCCTATGGCCGCACTGGCGCCAGCCGCGAAGAGATCGAAGCCGCCGCGCGTGCCGCGCACATCCACGACTTCGTCCTGTCATTGCCTCAGGGTTACGAAACCACAGTGGGCGAACGGGGCCTGAAACTTTCCGGCGGCGAAAAGCAGCGCGTCGCGATCGCGCGGGCATTGTTGAAACACCCGGCGATCCTGGTGTTCGATGAAGCCACCAGCGCGCTCGACACCCGCACCGAGAAGATCATCCAGGCGGAGTTGGCCGAGATCGCGCGCGGACGCACCACCCTGATCGTCGCGCACCGGCTTTCCACGATCGTCGATGCCGACCGCATCCTGGTGCTGGACCGCGGTCACGTGGTCGAGTCCGGCACCCATGCCGAACTGCTCGCGCTGGACGGGCGGTATGCCGCGCTGTGGGCGCTGCAGGCGCGAAGGCCGGCGGAGGCGTAGCTGGTTACGCGCGGGTATCCCGTAACCAATGTTTACCTCGCGGCACGCGTTTTGGCGCGACCTGCTGCGTAAACTGGCACGCGCATTGCAGCAACCGGCGCAGTGGCAACGATTCCGCGCCGATCAGGTTCCGTTGGATTCGGAGGAATGCCGACATGCAAGGTGGCCAAGACATGACGTTCGATCTGGAACAAGGGGTTTCCTCCGCACCGCGTACCACCGCGGCCGGCCTCGAAGCATGGCTGTCGGGCGTGCACGCCGACGACCTGCAGGTCGAGGACATCCAGCCTGAAGCGATCGAGGCGCCCGCGCCAGCGCCGATTCAGGTCGCAACTCCGGAGGTCGTCGAAGTCGGGCCGGTCAATGCCGCCGAAGCGCTGGCGCTGGCGTTCGTGCAGGGCACGTTCTCCAGTCCGCGCAAACTGGTCGGACCCGACGGCGCCGAACTCGTGGTCGATCCGGAAAGGAACGCCTACCATTTCGAGTCGACCTCGCTGAAACCCATCGCCGCGCTGCTGGAACAGCCTGCCAGCGCGTGGACCCCGATCTATTCGGAAGCACTGAACGCCGCCCGCGCCGCCAATCCTGCGCAGTCGCTGGGGCGCCTGCGCTGGTACGCGGGCCTGATCGCGACACCCGGCATCCTCGGCCGCAAGTTGAATCGCAGCGAACGCTACAAGCTGACGCGCTGGCCCGAAACCGAGCGCGAATACCCGAAGCACTTCCGCCTCGCCAAGGAAATGGTGAAGGACTACGCCACCGTCGATGAAATCGTGGCGGCATCGGGCATGACCTACGAGGAAGTGATCGACTACATGAACGCCAGCTTCGCCGATGGCCGGCTGGAAGCCGCGCCGAAGGCGGAAGACGCCGAAGCCGCGCCGCGCACGTCGCGCCGCGAGCGCCTGATCGCGCGCCTCAACAAGCCGTTGTTCGCGCGCTGACCGACACGGGCCATATCGAACGGGAAGCCGCGCGGAGCGATCCGCGCGGCTTTTTCATTTCACGTGAATCGTGATCTTCTTCGACACCACCGGCGGGTAGAACGGCACGTGGTTGGCATCGCCCAGTTCCAGTTGCAGCGTATGCGTGCCGGGCGCGAGGTGCAGCACCGTTTCGGTCTGACCGCCGCCGAAATGTTTGTGGTGCCCGTCGTTCGGAATCGGCTGACCGGCCGGCGGCAGGGTCGCGACGTCGATCAGCAGATGGTGATGGCCGGTGTGTTCCTTCTCGACGCCGGCCGGCGCAATGCCCATGCCCGACAAGCCGGACCGCACCGTGACATCGCGCCCCACCGTCGCGCCATCGGCCGGGCTGATGATGTAGACCTTCGCATCGGCAGGCGCCGGGTGTGTGGGCAACGCCGGTGTCGCGGCGGTCGCGAGCGCGGCAGCGCCCGCAAGGACGAAACCGGTCAAGAATCTGCGCATGATGCAACTCCTCCTCGGTGGCACCCGATCATAGCCCGTCAGCCGCGCGACTCCAGCCGCGCCGCCCGCAGGCGCAGCGCGTTCGAGACCACCGAGACCGAAGACAGGCTCATCGCCAGCGCCGCGATCATCGGCGACAGCACGATCCCGAACGCCGGATACAGCACGCCGGCCGCGATCGGCACGCCGATGGCGTTGTAGACGAACGCGAAGAACAGGTTCTGGCGGATGTTGCGCACGGCCGCCTGCGACAACGCCCGCGCGCGTGCGATGCCGGAAAGATCGCCGCGCACCAAAGTGATCGGCGCGCTCTCCAGCGCCACGTCGGCGCCCGCGCCCATTGCGATGCCGATGTCGGCCGATGCCAGCGCCGGCGCATCGTTGATGCCATCACCGGCCATCGCCACCGTACGCCCTTCCCGCTTCAGGGCCGCGACAACCTCAGCCTTGTCGGCGGGCGACGCGTCCGCGTGCACTTCCCCGATGCCGAGCTTCCGCGCGACGGCGCGTGCCGTGGTCGCGTTGTCGCCGGTCAACATCACGATGCGCATGCCTTCTTCGCGCAACGAAGCGAGCGCGGCCGGCGTGTCGTCCTTGATGCGATCGGCGATCGCCAGCACGGCGGCCACGCCGCCATCGACGGCCATGAACATCACGGTCGCGCCTTCGCCGCGCAGCGCGTCGGCTTTTTCGCGGATGGTTGCCTCGGCGTGCGCACCGACTTCATCCATCAAGCGGGCGTTGCCGATCGCCACGTCGCGGTCATTCACGCGTCCGGCGACACCTCGGCCGACCAGTGCCCTGAAATCCTCGACGTCGGGAATCGCGATGCCGCGCGCTTCGGCAGCCGCCACGATCGCCCGCGCCAGGGGATGTTCGCTCGGACGCTCCAGCGCCGCAGCCTGCGCCAACACCTCTTCTTCGCCGGTTCCGCCGAACGTTTCCACGGTGCGCAGCGACGGCTTGCCTTCGGTCAACGTGCCGGTCTTGTCCACCAGCAGCACGTCCGCGTTGCGCAGGGTCTCGATCGCGGTGGCGTCGCGGAACAACACGCCCAGATGCGCGCCGCGCCCGCTTGCGACCATGATCGATATCGGCGTCGCCAAGCCCAGCGCACACGGACACGCGATGATCAACACCGACACCGCCGCAATCAGCGCGTGCTCGGCTTCCGGCTCCGGCCCCACCGCGGCCCACGCGATGAACGCCAGCACCGCCACCGCGACCACCACCGGCACGAACCACGCGGCGACGTGGTCGGCCACGCGCTGTAGCGGCGCCTTGCTGCGTTGCGCCTGCGCGACCAGCGCGACGATCCGCGACAGCATCGTGTCGGCACCGACCTTTTCGGCGCACATCGTCAGCGCACCGTCCTGGTTGACGGTGCCGCCGGTGACGCGATCGCCCCTGCCCTTCGCGACCGGCACCGGTTCGCCGGTCAGCATCGATTCGTCGACGTGGCTGGTGCCGTCGACGACCACGCCGTCCACTGGAACCTTTTCGCCCGGACGCACGCGCAATCTGTCGCCGGCCTGGAGTTCGTCCAGCGGCACGTCGGATTCGCTGCCGTCTGCGGCGATGCGCCGCGCGGCCTTGGGCGCAAGATCCAGCAGCGCACGCAGCGCGGACCCGGTGCGCCGGCGCGCGCGCAGTTCCAGCCAGTCGCCCAGCGTCACCAGGGTGACGATGACCGCGGCCGATTCGAAATACACGCCGACCCGACCGTGCATGTCGCGAAAGCTCACCGGAAACGGGTCGGGCAGCAGGAACGCGACCGCGCTGTACAGCCACGCCACGCCGGTACCCAGCGCGATCAGCGTGTACATGTTGGGCGACCACGGTTTCAGCGAGCGCCAGCCGCGCACGAAGAACGACGCGCCGCCCCACAGCACCACGACGGTAGCCAGCACCGCCTCGACCCAACCCGCAACGACATTCCACGGCGAAGGCAATAGCCAGCCGAAGAGATGCGGCATCATGGCCAGCGCAAACACGGGAATCGTGAGCGCGACCAGCGCCCAGAAGCGGCGCGTGAGCGCTTGCAGCTCGCCGCCATCATCTTCGTCGGCGCTTGGCAACTCCGGTTCAAGCGTCATGCCGCACTTGGGGCAATGGCCCGGGCCGACCTGCCGCACTTCAGGATGCATCGGGCAGGTGTACATCTTGCCGGCCGGCTCTTCCTGGGGCGCCGCCTGCGCGTGATCGTGACCGCGGTGAGCGTGATCGTGCCCGGCGTGCAAGGGTTCGGCCTTGGCCAGGTACTTGCCCGGATCGGCCACGAACTTGTTGCGGCAGCCATCGCTGCAGAACCAGTAGCGCGTCCCATGATGATCCGCCTGGCGCGGTGGAGTCTTCGCGACCTGCATGCCGCACACGGGATCGATCGCATGTTCTGCCGCCTGGCCTGCCGGCGTTGCATGCCCGTGGCAGCAGGCGTGCTCGTGCGCATTCATGTCCTGTCCCCCCCGCCCAGCGCACGCAGGATCGGGCAGTGTTCGAGCGCGCCATGTCCGGGACACGCATCGATGAGTTGCTTCAGCCCGCGCTTCATCCGCTGCAGTTCGCGGATGCGCTGCTCGACTTCGTCCAGCCGCGCCTCGGCGCGTTGCTTGACGGTTTTCACGCCGCGTTCGCGGTCGGTGGAGAGCGCCAGCAGTTCGCGAATTTCTTCCAGCGTGAAGCCGAGATCCTTGGCGCGCCGGATGAAGCACAGCCGCTCGACCGCGTCCGGTCCGTAATCGCGATAGCCGGACAGGCGCCGCTGCGGTTTCGGCAGCAGGCTCATCCGCTCGTAATAGCGAATGGTGTCGATGCCGACGCCGGCGCGGCGCGCGACGGCGCCGATGGTGATGTGCTGGGCAGGTTGAGTGTTCATGCGCCCAGTTTAGAGCCTTGACCATAGTCCAGAGTCAAGGGTTCTGATGAGCACAAACGCCAGCCGGTCGCTCAAGGCAACCGGCTCGGCGTTTTTGGGAAGTGGGTCAGTGCGTGCTGGAAGCGGGCACCGGCGCGGCGGCAGTCGCGGCCGGCGCAGGTGCCGATGTGGCACTCGCCGGAGCCATTCCATGTCCTTCCATTACCGCGGCATTCGCGGTGAGGGCGTGGAACTCCGCGGCGCTCATCCGGGGCTGCTTCTGCAGGTAGGCCACCATCGCCCAGATCGTGTGATCGTCGTGCGTCTCGCCCCATGCCGGCATCGCGGTCATCTTCAAGCCGTGCTTGATGATCCAGAACGATTCCGCGGGATTCGGCGCGAAGCGCGTGAGGTTCGGCGGCTTCGGATACAAGCCGTCGCGCAGCTCGGAATGACCCATGCCCGGCGCGAGATGGCAGCCCGTGCACATCTCGGCGTAGTGCTGGGCGCCCAGCTTGACCAGCGCCGGATCGTCCAGCGACGGCGGCCTGATGTCGGCGGTGCGTCGTTCGACGGTGTGCTCGCGCAGGAAACCGATCGCGTGCTGCGTCACGCCCCAGTGCGGAACATCCGCGCCCACCTGGTACGCGCCCGTGAAGGCCACGACGAAATAGGCAATGGTGGCAATGACGATCCAGAAAATCAGCGCACCGATGAATCGCATGTGATCCTCCCGGAGAACCGTGGCCGCAGCCGAGTCCTCCGCATGCTACTCCGGAGCGCCGATCGGCGCAGCGCAACCGCCACCGCTACAGCTACGGCAACAGGGGCATGGATGGCAAGGCCATGGGATGGGGCGCTACTGCGACGGTTGCGAAGTGGCGCGCCCGACTGGTCGAACGCGCGGCGTTTGCGACAGTCCAGTGGACTGTCGCGCCGCGGGTGAGGAGGAGGCATGGATGCCGACTGGACCATCGCACCATGGATGGTTTCTTGCGAGAATGCGCCAGCGACGCGCCTGTAGCTCAATCGGATAGAGCATCGGCCTTCTAAGCCGACGGTTGCTGGTTCGATTCCAGTCAGGCGCGCCACTCAATCTGCTCTTCCGAAATGCAGATTCCGGTTTCCGCCGCCCGATGCCGGGCAGCGGCCCCGGAATGACGAGAGCGGGTATGCGTGCGCCAGAACGGGATGACTCGCCGGGCAGAGGAATGACTCGCGCCTTCCAGGCGCTCGCCCTTCGGGCCATCGCGCGCCGCGCGCGGTGTTCCAGCCGATGCGCCAGGACCATGGACGAAGCGGCTGTTGTGGAAAGTCAGCACAGGGAAGCGCGTTCTGGACCGACAGAAGGCCACAAAGCGAATCCTTGCGCGAGTCGACTCGAAGCAGCGATCAAGGACGATCGCACAACATTGGTCGGGGCAGAGGGATTCGAACCCCCGACATCCAGCTCCCAAAGCTGGCGCTCTACCAGACTGAGCTATACCCCGATGACCGCGGTCGAACGGCGCCGCGGCGGACAGGCAATGGTACGTTCGCGAGATTGCGCGGGTCAACGCGCGCCGCATTGCCAGCGTGCTCCGGATGGGGCCCGAAACGAAGAAGCCGACGGGAATCCGTCGGCTTCTCGTTGAATGGCGCGCCCGGAGAGATTCGAACTCCCGACCACCAAGTTCGTAGCCTGGTACTCTATCCAGCTGAGCTACGGGCGCATTGAAACTGTTGTACTTCGAGCCGTCCATGGCGCGAGCGTCCAGTCGGCATCCATGCCTCCTCCTCACGCTCGGCGCGACAGTCCACCGGACTGTCGCAAGCGCCTCGCGTTCGACCAGCTGAGCTACGGGCGCATTGAAACTGTTGCGCTTCAACTGCACCGGTCCAGCTACGGGCGCATTGAAACGCTGAAGCGAGCCGCGAATTATCCGGTGTTGCGGGTGGGGCGTCAACGGCCGCGTTGCTGCTGTGCCGAGTACCAAGGCGCCCTCACCTGAAATTCCGGCTCCGCACATCCAGGTTGCGCAGCATCGGCGTGAGGTCGTGCAGGCGTTTGGCGATCAGGTGCCGGACCCCGCTCACGGCCTCCAGCGTGCCGTCCACCATCATCAATTTCGATTCCAGGAAGGGACGGCGCTGTTGTTCGGCCAACTGCCGCCACACCACCACGTTGATCATCCCGTGCTCGTCTTCCAGCGTGACGAAGGTGACACCGCTGGCGGTCTGCGGTCGCTGCCGGCCCACCACCAGTCCCGCCGCGGTGATGGGGCGGCCCGACGGAATGCCCGCCAGATCCTTCGAGCTGCGACAGCGCCGTGCATGCAATTGCGCACGCAACAGCGCCAGCGGATGCCGTCCCAACGTGGTGCCCAGGATGGCGTAGTCGGCCTGCAGATCCTCGCCAACGGTGGGCGTGGGCAAGGCCACTTGTGGCTCCCGCGGCTGCGTGGCTTTGCCGAGCAGTGGGCGTCGTTCCTCCACACCGGCCACTGCCCAGCGGGCGCGATGGCGATGGCCAGCCAAGCCGCGCAATGCGCCGGCATCGGCCAATCGTTCGCGCGCTCGTGCGTCGAGGGCGGCCCGCTCGCAAAGGTCGGCGACGTCAGCAAAGGGCTGCACCGCCCTCGCCTGCTCCATCCGTCGGGCGTCGTCCTCCCCGAAGCCCCGGATCATGCGCAATCCCATCCGCAATGCGAATCCGCCGCGTCCATCGGCTTCGAGCGTGCAATCCCAGTCGCTGTGGCGCACGTCCACCGGCGCCACGATCACGCCATGCCTGCGCACGTCCTGGAGCAACTGGTCGGGACTATAAAAACCCATGGGCTGGCTGTTGATCAACGCACAGG
>JBQCCP010000086.1:0-12068 GCA_051962095.1 Rhodanobacteraceae bacterium | reverse complement strand
CTCGGCGTGATGTACTTCAAGGGCCAGGGCGTGCCGGTGGACCGTCCGCTCGGCGCGGCCTGGATGGTGCTGGCCGCAGAACGCGGTGACCCGCAGTACGTCAAAGCGCGCGACGTGATGATCACCTTGTTGAGCCAGGCGGACTTCGCACGAACCGATGAACTCTGGGGAAAATTGAAACAGACTTATGGCGACAAGGTCGCGCTGCGTCGCGCCAAGGCGCAATGGGCATGGGTCAAAACCCACCAGACCGGAACGCGCGTAGGCGGGACGGGTGGGGAATTGCGGGTCGGTGTCCTGGACACGGGACGTCATGGACCGCCGCCTCCAAACGCGGTGACGACTTCCGCAACGGATTTGTTGCGCGGTGGCTCGGTGGATGGCTCCATCGCGTACCGCGAGTTCCAGCAGAGCGAGAATCCCTATGACCTGATCTTCCTGAGGAACCGCGCCGGCAAGGTCACCGTGGAACCCTTGCAGTCGGTGAAGCGCAACAAGCAGTCAACGGAACAAAAGCCGGCGCCTTCCTCATCGCTACCGCAATCGCCGCAACCACCGCATGACGCGTAGACCTGCGTCGTTCGGAGTGAAGGCCGCGTCATCGCAAGATGTTTGCACGCGCCCAAAAAGGTCGCGCGCCCAATGGACGCGCGACTTCGCACACGGCTGACGATCAATCCTGCTTGACCGCCACGACACTCCCGTCGTCGGGGTCGACCAGCAGATCCACTTTCTTGCCTTCGGGATTCTTGGCCTCGGCGCTCCACAGGCCATTGTCGAAGTCGACGTCGTCGACGTCCTGATAGCCCTGCGCCGTCAGCCTGGCCTTGACCTCGTCCTTGTTGAGGTGCGAGGGCGCATCGGCCTGGTACACCTTGCCGGTGGTGGGGCCGACCTTGATCTTCACCCACTTGTCGTTGCCGCCGCGGGCCTTGGCCTGCCACACGCCGTTCTTGAACTTCAGGCCCTTCACTTCCTGGTAGCCGGCGTTGCCGATATCGGCCTTGATGGCGTCTTCGCTCAATGCGCCGGTGGGTGAGCTGACGCGGGTGGTCGTCGTGGTCGTGGTCGTCTGCATCGGCGCATTTTGTGCCAAGGCGATGCCGCCGCCGGCCACCAGCAGGATGGCAGAGAGTGCTGCTGCAAGCATGTGCTTTTGCATGTCGGACTCCTCCTTGTGGACATCCGCAGCAAGCTTGGACACGCACCGATCAATGATCCGTGAATTCGCCGGGCCCGCATCAGCAGGCGTTCATTCGCGCACGCCTGCTAATCTTCACCGTCGGTTCATCCTTTTCGCCATGCGCATCACGTTCCACCATCCCCTCGCGTTCTGGTTCGGCTGCGTGATCGTGGCCGCGGGCGTGTGCCTGCACATGCCGATGTACGTGATGGCCGCGCCGATGCATTTCCATCTCGCCGGCATGGCGATGGATCCCGAAATGCTGCTCGGGATGGCGCTGATTCCCGCCGGCGTGTTGCTGGCCGCGTGGGGCCTGATGCCGCGGCTCGCGCAGGTGCGGCTGACCACGCGTGGCAGCAATCGCCTGCACTGGCACGTCGCCGATGGCGTGCCGTTGAACGGCGAGCACTGGAAGCTGGTGGCGGTGCTGGCGCTCGCCCTGACCATCGACGTGATGAAGCCGGCGTCGATTGCCTTCGTGATGCCGGGCATGGCGCACGAGTACGCGATCGGAATGTCGAAGGCGGGTTACCTCGCGCTCTCGGCGCTGGTCGGCACTGCGGTGGGTTCGGTGGTGTGGGGGCGGCTCGCTGACGTGTTCGGGCGGCGCGCGGCCATCCTGCTTTCTGCCTTGCTGTTCATGGGCACCGCGATCTGCGGCACCATGCCGTCGTTCGAATGGAACCTAGTGATGTGCTTCATGATGGGCGCGGCGGCCGGCGGAATGTTGCCGATCGCGTTCACCCTGATGGCGGAGACCGTGCCGGCCCGGCATCGCGGCTGGCTCTTGGTGGCGCTGGGCGGCGTGGGAACGTCCGCCGGTTACCTTGCCGCGTCGGGCGCCGCGGCGATGCTGGAGCCGGCCTTCAGTTGGCGCGTGCTGTGGCTGTTGAACCTGCCGACCGGCGCCTTGATCGTGGTGCTCAACCGCTTCATCCCCGAGTCACCGCGGTTCCTCGCCAATGCCGGACTCGAGGACCAGGCGCGCGCGGTGCTGGCGCGGTTCGCGGGTTCGCCCCAGGCGCTGGTCCAGGACGACACTGCGGCCGAGGCGCCCCTTCTGGAAATCCACCAGCCGCGCGCAGGGTTCCGCGAGATGCTGCGCGGGCGCCATGCCCGCATCACGCTGGCGCTGATGGCTTGCGGCCTCGCCTGGGGGCTGGTGAATTTCGGGTTCGTGTTGTGGCTGCCCGCCAACCTGCACAAGCTCGGGCTGGATGCGCGCGCCGCCAGCGAACTGATGGCGCAATCAGCGCTGCTGGCGATTCCGGGCATCGCGCTGGTGGTGTGGCTGTACCAGCGCTGGAGCAGTTTCAGGACGCTGGTGCTGTTCGTGGCGCTGACGGTGCTTGCGCTGCTGGCGTTCGCGGCCATCGAGGTCGGCGGCTTGCGTGCGCAATCATTCACGATCGGGGCGACGGTGCTGCTGCTGGTTTCGATCAGCGGCGTGATCGCGACGATGATTCCGTATGCGGCGGAAATCTATCCCGTGCACCTGCGCGGCACGGGCTCGGGGTTGATCGCCGCAGGTTCCAAGGCGGGCGGCATCCTTGGTGCGTTGCTGGGCGTTGCGGGCCTGTTCGACAGTTTCCTCGTTTCCGCGCTGGTGATCGCGGCGCCGATGACGATCGCGGGCGTGATGCTGTGGCGCGGCGGCGTGGAAACGCGCGGCCGCGAACTTGAGGTCATCCAGAAGGCGTTCGGAAACTGAGGAACTGTCCGCGGAATCTTCAATGCACCGTTGGGGCGCGGCTTGCGGGCCGCCGCGTCAGCGCCAGTCCCTTCAGCACGTGCAGCGCTTCCGACAGGGCGTAATCCTTGATCGCGAGTTCACCGGCATCAGGTGCCGACTCGGTGACCGGGCTGCCGGGCAGATGGTTGGGCAGGTCGCTTTCGTGTTCTTCGTTGTCCAGCGACGGATTGGCGTTGGCCTGCACGGTGACGTTGCCCAGCACGATGTCCGGCGTGATGCCGGCGGCCTGGATCGAGGTGCCATCCGGGGTGTAATAGCGCGCGGTGGTGAGCTTCACCGCCTCGCCTTCGCCGACCGGCAGGATCGTCTGCACCGAACCTTTCCCGAAGGTGCGCCGGCCCATCACCAGCGCGCGGTGGTGGTCCTTGAGCGCGCCGGTGACGATTTCGGCCGCCGATGCGGTGCCGTTGTCCACCAGCACCACCATCGGCGCGCCGTCCAGCAGGTCGCCCGGCGTGGCGCTGAACTTGAGGTCGGATTGCGACAGCCGGCCGCGCGTGCTGACGATCAGGCCCGAGTCGAGAAAATCATCGGCGACCCCGACCGCGCTGGTGACCAGTCCGCCGGGATTCGAACGCAGGTCCAGCACCGCGCCGCGCAACGGTCCGTGCTGTTTCTGCAGCTTGTCGATCGCATCGGTCAATTCGTTGGCCGTTTCTTCCTGGAATTCGCTGATGCGGATGTAGGCATAGCCCGGCTCCAGCATGCGCGCGTGGACGCTGGCGACGCGGATGCGTTCGCGCACCAGCGGAATCACCACCGGCTTGTTGCCGTCGGGATGCACGACGGTCAGCGTGATCTTCGATCCGATCGGCCCGCGCAGCCGCTTCATCGCCGCGTCGATCGCGTCGGGCTGCACCGGGACGCCATCGATCGCTTCGATCACGTCGCCCGCGACGATGCCGGCGCGCTTGGCCGGCCCGCCGTCCAGCGGCGCCACGATCACGAGCTGGTGATTGGCTTCGGCCACCTCGATGCCGAGGCCGGAATATGCCCCCGAGGTGTCTTCGTTCAGGTTCTTCAGTTCGCGCGTGTCAAGGAACTCGCTGTGCGGGTCCAGGCCCGAAAGCATGCCGCGGATCGCGGATTGCATCAGTTTCTGGTCACTCACCGGGTCGACATACGCCTGCTTGATCATCTCGAACGCGCGGGTGAAGGTCTGGATCTGCTCCAGGCTCGGGACGTCGCCGGCGGCGTTCGCGATCGAGGATGCCTCGGCCGGCGTGGCCACGCTGGCGGCGGGCGCCGGCGCGGGGTGCGAGGTCGGGGGCGGCGGCGCAGCCAGGGCCAGGCCGGTGGAAAGGGCCAGCAACGCGCCCAGCCAGGTTTGCGAAGTTCGGATCATTGCGACACCGTATCGACCGACACGAATCAAGACCGCGCGCGGGCGCATCGGTTCATTGTAGAACCTCACCAGCATCGCAACCATTCGTGTTGAGCGTAGCGGAGCGAAGCTCCATGAAGTCGAAGCACGGGCCCATGAAGAGCTTCCCGCCCTTCGGCTTCGCGCCTTCGACGCCATGCTCAGCGCGACCGACCTGAGACAGACTTCAGAAACCTTGTCTTTGCATCAGCGTTTCGTCGCGAACCAGCCTTGCGGATCGACCGCCCTGCCGTCGCGGCGCAGGCCGAACCACGCACCGCCCTGTTCGGGATCACGGCCCACCGTCGCGATCGGCTGACCAGGCTTCACCCAGTCGCCGGCTTCGACCAGTGCGGCTTCGTTGCCGCCGTACAGGCTCATCCAGCCGTCGCCATGGTCGATGATCACCAGCATCCCGTAGCCGCGCATGAAGTTCGCCCACGCCACGCGTCCGTACGCGACGGCCTGCACCTCGGCGCCGGGTTTCGCGGCGATCACGATGCCATGCGCCAGCGTGCCGGTGCCGGCATGCGGCGCGCCGGCGACGGGCCAGTCGAGCTTGCCGCGCAACTGCGGGAAGGGCGTGTTCTTGCCGAGTTGCGCTGGAATGTCGGCGAACACGTTCTGCAGTTGTTTCAGCAACCGGTCCAGCGCCTCGGCGTCGCGTTGCAGCGCCGCGATCCTGTCTTTCTGCTGCGCGAGCTGCGCGTCGGCGTCGGCCAGCAGTTTCTGCTGCGCGGCACGCGCCTGTTCGAGCTGCGCGGACTGGGCGCTGCGCTGGTCGCGCTGCTGCTTCAATGCCTGCGTTTCGGTGTCGATCGAGGCCTTGACCGCATCGAGTTGCGCGACTTCGCCCAGCAGCGCGCGGATGCGCGCGACGCGGTCTTGCTGGAAATAACGCGAATACGCCAGCGCGCGATCGATCTTCGCGATGTCGTCGTCGCCCAGCAGCAGTGACAGGTCGGAGCCGCGATCGAGCGTATAGGCCGCGCGCAGCAGCTCTGCCAGCGCGGCGCGCTGGCCGGACAGTTTGTCTTCGAGCTGCGCCCGCTGCTGTTCGAGGCCGGCCAGCGATGTGGCCTTGGCGGCGATCGCCGCGTCGGTGTCGCGCACTGCGTTGGCGATCTGGCTGAGTTGCGCGGCTTGTTCGGCCAGCTTGGCGTCGATCGAATCGCGACTCGCGGCGGTTGCACGCTGGGCTTCGGCGATCTTTGCGATTTCGGTGCGCACCTCCGCAAGCCGGGCCTTGGCCGCGGCCTCGCGCGCCGCGTGTGTTTCGCTGCCGGTGGAAGCGGGTGGCTCGTCGGCATGGGGCGCGCCGGCCGCGATGATGAGTGCGCACGAGACTGCCACCTGCAGCCATCGGCACCAGCTTGGAATCGGGATACGCATGCGCGGCAGTATCGCAGCGCCGTCACCCGAACCGGCCGCAGCGATCAGGGATGATCGCAAACTCAATGCTCGACCCAGATCGCCAGCACGTCGATTGCATGATCCAGCGCGCGCGAGGCCTGTTCGAAGCCGTGCGCATTGTTCGCGCGCCCGGCCGATTCCACCTCGAGCGCGGCGTGCTGCACGTCGCGCGCGCCGACCAGCGCGGCGGCGCCCTTGATCCGGTGCGCCTGGCGGATGGCTTCCGGCAAGTCCCCGGCCGCATGCGCGGCGCGCAAGCCGGTCAGATCCTTGCGGATCGCAGCGAGAAAATCATGCAGCAGGTTGCGCGCCAAGGTGGCGTCGTGGCCGGCGATTTCATTCAGCGCTGCGCGGTCCACCGGCGCGGACGGCGTGGCAAGGACATCATGGGCCAGCGCATGGGCGTCGCCCGTCGGCTCGTCCGCGGGCTGGCCACTCATGTCGGGAAACGTGGCGTGCGGCAGCCACCGCCGAAGCTGCGCGGACAGTTGCGCGATCCGCAGCGGCTTGCCGAGGAACGCGTCCATGCCCATCGCGATGCAGTGCTCGGCTTCACCCTTGCTGACGTTCGCGGTGACGGCGATGATCGGCGTGCGCCCGCGCTGCTCGACGCGTTCGGCCCTGCGGATCGCTGCGGTCAACTGGTAGCCGTCCATCTTCGGCATGTGAATGTCGGTGAGCACCAGCCCGTAATCGCCGCTGCGCCAGCGGCGCAGGCCTTCCTCGCCGTCGGCCGCGGTTTCGCAGGCAAAGCCCGCGCGCGCCAACTGGCGCGTCAGCACTTCGCGGTTGGTGGCATGGTCGTCCACCACCAGCACCAGGCTGCGTTCGCGCCGCGCGGCCTCGACGCTGGGCAGCGGACGGGTGGGGAAGTCGCCTTCCGGTGCGCTGCGGCGCTCGGGTTCCAGCCGTGCGGGATCGCCCTTGGCGAGCGGCAGCACCAGGCTGAAGGTGCTGCCCTTGCCGGGCTTGCTGGCCAGTTCGATCGTGCCGTCCATCAACTCGGCGAGTTGCCGGCAGATCGCAAGGCCGAGGCCGGTGCCGCCGAAGGTGCGCGCGGTGCCGCTCTCGGCCTGCGAGAACGGCTGGAACAGCAGCGTGCGCTGCTCGTCGCTGATGCCGATGCCCGAATCGCGCACGCGCAGCGCGATGCGCTCGCGGCCGTCATCGAGGACCGCGACGCGTTCCGCGCGCACCGTGACGCCGCCGGTGCGCGTGAACTTCAGGGCGTTGGACAGGAAGTTCGACAGCACCTGGCGCAGCCGCAGCGGGTCGGCGAGGTAGGCCGGCGCAAGGTCCTCGTCGATCGCGCATTCCAGCGTCAGGCCCTTGCTGGAGGCGATGCCGAGGTAATTGGCGACCGCGTGTTCGACCAGAAGGCGCAGGTCGATGTCACGCGCCGCCAGTTCCATCCGGCCGGCTTCGATCTTCGAGAAATCCAGGATATCGCCGATGATCTGCAGCAGGCTCTGCGCCGAACTCTGCACGATCGCGACGCTGCGCCGCTGCTCGGCATCGAGGCGCGTGTGTTCCAGGAGCTCCAGCATGCCGGTGATGCCGATCATCGGCGTGCGGATCTCGTGGCTCATCGCCGCGAGGAACGCGCTCTTGGCGCGGCTGGCCTCGCGCGCACGCGCCTCGCTCATCCGCAGCGCCGCGTCCTTCTGCTTCACCTCCTCGCGCATCGCGAGGAAGCCTTCCACCACCTGCCGCGTTTCGCCGCGCACCGGCTGCCCGGCGGGGATGTCGTAGTCGCCCGCGCGCATCCCGCGCGCCATTCTCACCAGCTGCTCGATGCCGCCGTACACGTGGCGCAACACCTCGCGCCCCGCGACCAGCACGATCACCAGCGCCGCCAGCGACAGCGCGATCCGCCACGCATTGAGGCGCAGCGCGTGCACGTGGTCGTCGTTCAGTTGATCCTGCGCATCGAGAATCTTCAGGTCGGCCATCAGGCCGAGATCGCCCAGCAATGGATCGAGCGCGGGAAACAGGCGCGTGTCGGCGAAGTGGCCCAGCCCGTCGATGCTGTGCACGGCGAGTTGTTCGCGCAGCGCCGCGACGGCCTTGTCGGCCGGGGCGCGTTCGCCATTGATCGCGACCAGCAACTCGTGCTGGCGCGCCGGCATGCTTTCGGCTTCCAGTGCTTCGAAAGCCTGGCCGATGCGCTTCTGCGCTTCATCGACCGCAGCGAGGCCCTGCTCGAAGGTCATCAGGCCATTGCGCACCTTGAAGGTGACGCCGATGATCTCGATGCCGTAGGCATCGGTCAGCGCCTTCACCTGCGTCTGGCCGCCCAGCGCGTTGTCGTACAGCTTGTTGAGCGTCGCCTCGTGGCTGTGCTGATAGATCGCATCCAGCGCCAGTACGCTGCCGGCCGCGACCAGCATCACGCCGAACAGCAGCAGCAATTGGCGACGGACGGTCCAGAACCTGCCCTTCCAGAACCTGGCCCTCCACGACCGGCGCGTCATGGCTGACGGCGTCGCCACTTCTCGATCGCGGCGCCGAGCTGGTCGCCGGGCACGGCCATGCCGATCAGTTCGCCCTGCGCGCGGCTGCAGCCGAGTTCGGCCAGCATCTGCCACTCGTCGACGCTGCGCACGCCTTCGGCCACGGTGGTCAACTTGAGCTTGCGCCCGAGGTCCAGGCTGGCCTCGACCACCGCACGGTTGCGCGCGTCGTGGGCGGCGCCGTTGATGAAGCCGCGATCGATCTTCAGCTCGGTCACCGGCAGTTGCGCCAGTTGCGACAGCGAGGACCAGCCGGTGCCGAAGTCGTCCACCGACAGTCCGAATCCTTTCAGGCGCAGGCGCGCCAATACGTTCAGCACCTGCGCTGCTTCGTGCATCATCGCCGACTCGGTGATCTCCAGCGTGATGTCATGCGGGTCCACGCCGGCGGCCTGCACGATGGCCTGGTAGCGGTCGGCCGCGGAGGTGTCGTCGAGGTTGTGCATCGACACGTTCACCGAAAGGTGCAGCTTCATGCCGGCCTCGCACCAGCGCTGCCGCCAGCGGCAGGCCTGCGCCAGCACGCGTTCGGTGAGCGCGTCGATCAGGCCCGAGCGCTCCAGCTCCGGGATGAAGCGCGCGGGCGACACCGCGCGGCCATTCAGGGACCAGCGCGCCAGCGCTTCCACGCCCACGACGAAACCGCTGCCGATCGCCACCTGCGGCATGAACCACGCTTCGAACGCCTCGCTCGCGAGCGCCTCGGCCAGCAGGCCTTCGTCGATGTCGGGGTGCGGATCTTCGTCGGCCAGCAGGTCGGCCGTGAAATAAAGCTCGATCACTTCCGACAGCTTGCCTTGCGTCAGCGGCTTCTCGACCGTGCCCAGCACGCGCATGCCCGACGCGCGTGCCATCAACCGCACCGTGTTGAGCAACGCCGGGTCGAGCGCGGTCAGCACCACCACCGCGCTCGCCAGCCGTTCGCGCGCGACATGGCCAATGAACTCGATGCCGTCCATGTGCGGCAGATCGAGGTCCACTAGCACCACGTCCACCGGATGTTCCTGGTGGCCGAGTGTGGTCAGCGCGCTGCGCCCGTCCGGGGCATCCAGCACGCTCGCGACGCCCATCTGCTGCAACAAGCGTATCGCCACCTGGCGCTGGAAGTCGTGGTCCTCGACCACCAGTACCGAAACCTGTGAAAGCTTCGTCCTCATGCCGGCCCCTTGTCCCTGATCGGCAGTTCCACCCGGAGTCTAGCATCCGGTGCGCGGCAGACCGGGCAACCGCGCACGGTTTGGCGCGCCGTTGCGGCCGTTTCCTGCGCTAGGCTGTGAACATGTGTGTCATTGCCTTGGCCTGGAATGCCCATCCGCGCTGGCGCCTGCTGCTGGTCGGCAATCGCGACGAGGCGCACGCGCGGCCATCGGCGCCGCTCGTGCGCTGGCCCGAGGCGCCGGGCATTCTGGCGGGACGCGATCTGGAAGCGGGCGGCACCTGGATGGGTGTGCGCGAACCCGAACGCGCCGCGGTCGTGACCAACGTACGCGATCCGCACGCCGCGCACGACCGCGCCTCGCGCGGGCTGCTGGTGTCGGATTTCCTGCGCGGTGCGGATCCGGTGGCAGATCACGCCGCGGCGCTGGAAACCGATGCCGCGCGCTATCGCCCGTTCAACCTGCTGTTGTTCGATCGCGATGACGCGCGCTTCGTCTCCAACCATCCGGCCGTGCGCGTGCGGGAAATTGCAGCGGGCGTACACGGATTGTCGAACGGCGATCTCGATGCGCCATGGCCCAAGGTGCGGCACGCGACCGCGGCGCTGCGCGCGTGGCTCGGTTCGGGCGGGGAAGATTTCGCGTCGCTGTTCGACGCGCTTGCCGATGAAACGCGCTCGCCGGACGCCGAATTGCCGGACACCGGCATCGGTCTGGAGCGCGAGCGGCAACTGTCGCCAGCGTTCATCCGCGGCGCGCTCTACGGCACGCGCGCGACCACGTTGATCGCGCTGGACCGCGACAGCGGCGGCTGCATCATCGAGCGCCGCTTCGGACCGGAAGGCATCTCGCAGGGACAGACTGCGCTGCGCTTCTGAAGAGCGCAGTGGCGACGCAGTGCGAAGCGTCAGGCGTGGTGCGCGTCAATCGATCTTCGGCCCGGGCCATACAGGCAACCGAAACCGATTCCGGATCGCGCTGCGCGCGTCCGGAGTAACCATCAACGCGGAAGATGCCCGGCCTGCACGGGCGAGCGCGCAGCCCGGTGAGGGGAGGCTTGCGAGTCGCAGCTCGCCGGACTCGCGGCACGCCCACTCCGCGTGTCAATGCACGGAAGCGGCCGGCTCGGGTGCCGCACCCGACGTCGAGGTTGCCGGCGCCGCGCTGGGAGCATGAAACCCCGGCGCCTTGCCCAGCAGCAGCGCGCGAATGCTGCGCAGCTTGTTCTTCAGTTCGCGCTCGTGCTCGGGACCGATCCGGATCATCAGCTTCTGCCCGACCGACAGCGATTCCCAGGTGGGATCGGCGAACTGGTAATGCCCATCCGGCGTCGCGACCAGCGCCACCGGCGGACGCGCGTTCGGCGCGGCCAGCATGTCGTTGATCGCCGCGATCAGGCGGTCGTTGAAATAACCCTGCGGATAGCCGAGCTGGCGGTACGCTTCCTGGAACAGCGGATACCAGTGCACGTACCATGTCACCAGCGTGCGAGGGTCCACGGCCTCCACGATCTTCATGTAGGGTTCGTAGCGCGCGTAATCCTTGGCATCCAGCACCGGGTGCTCGCCGGAAGTGTCGACGGTGAACACGCCCTTGGGCGTGCGCACCGGCAGGATGCTGGCGCCGATGCTGCGACGCGGAAGTGCATCGACGGTGGCGACGATGTGCGGAATCAGCCCGCGCGCGAGCAGCAGTTCGGACAAGCCTTCCGCGCCCGGAATCGCCGCCAGCGCACGTGCGACCGCGTCGTCACTGGCATCCAGTGGCGGCAGCGGCGTGCTGGTCGCCGGCGCGGGACCGGTCTGCGCCTCGCCGATCGGATGCTCGATCGGCGGCGGCGCGGTGCTGGCCTTGGCAGGGCCGGAAGGCTCGGGACCATGGCGCGTGAAATCCACGCCGGGCATCCGCGTGAAGTACCACCACGCCGCCACCGCGACGATCACGATGACCACGACGGCGCCAATGATCTTGCCGGTTGCCGATTTGTGCCGAGTCACATCGCCCCCGATGCCTGAAACTGTCTCGTTTGGATGCCCGCGGCGCCGATTGGTTCCATCAGACCAGCGGTCTCACGCCGATCAGCAGCCCATGCAGCCAGAATGCGAACAGCGCCCACACGATCACGCCGATCACCACCGAGGCGATGTCGCCCCTGGCGGTTCCCGCGGCGTACGCCGCATGTTCCCTCCGGTCGCGCCGGCGGCCCGCGATGAAAGCGGCGATCGCCCACACCAGGAACGCACCGAATAACACCACGTCGTGCAGGAAACCGGTCGCCATCAGGTGCCCCGCCGCCCACACCGCCACGCCAGCCGCCATCGGATGATGCAGCCATGCGCGGAAATGACTGGGCGGCGCGTGCGAGGCGAAGAACAGCACCAGCGCGACCAGCACGAACAGCGCGTTCAAGTGCTTCAGCGCGAGCGGCGGCACGTACAGCAGCGTTGGCGTGTGCCGTGCCACGCCGAAGCCGTACACCAGCAGCGCGAACCCGACCAGCGAGACCAGCGCGTACACCGCCTTCCAGGGCTTCAGCCCGATACGCGCGATCATCCGCGTGCGCCAGCCATCGGCGAAGATCCGCACCGAGTGCGCACCGAGAAAAATCACCAGACCGAGAATCAGGATGGGCATGCGGCGGATCCAGGCGGTCGAGCGCGCATGGTAACCAAATCACCGCGCCGGC
>JBQCCP010000085.1:0-3880 GCA_051962095.1 Rhodanobacteraceae bacterium | reverse complement strand
GCGATCATCCGCGTGCGCCAGCCATCGGCGAAGATCCGCACCGAGTGCGCACCGAGAAAAATCACCAGACCGAGAATCAGGATGGGCATGCGGCGGATCCAGGCGGTCGAGCGCGCATGGTAACCAAATCACCGCGCCGGCGCGCGGCACCACAGCCGCGGGCGGCGCATCGCGCCTTCATTCTTGCTGGTTGGGGTGAGCGCTCTCTGCGAAACCAACGTTGTCCGGTGTTGGGCTCCGCCCGGATAAACCGGGGTCAACCCTACCTGCCAGGGCGGTGTCGATTTCCAATCCTCTCGTTCGTCGCAGTCACGAACGACACGTTGTTCCCCCAAATGAGGATCAAGACATGCCCAGCATCAGCGCAACCAAGAAGATCGCGGTCTGCCTGTGGTTCGACGGCCGGGCCGAAGAAGCCGCCGATTTCTACGCCCGCACCTTTCCCGATTCGCGCGTCGACGCGGTGCACCGTGCGCCGGGCGATTACCCGTCCGGCAAGCAGGGCGACGTGATCATGGTCGAATTCACCGTGCTGGGCATGGCATGCCTCGCCCTGAACGGCGGTCCGCAGTTCAAGTTCGATGAGGCGGTTTCCCTGCAGGTCTATACGCGCGATCAGGCCGAAACCGACCGCCTGTGGAACGCGATCGTCGGCAACGGCGGTGAGGAAAGCGCCTGCGGCTGGTGCAAGGACAAATTCGGCCTGTCGTGGCAGATCACGCCGCGCGCCCTGATGGAAGCGGTGTCCGACTCCGATCCCGCCGCGTCCAAACGCGCCTTCGAGGCGATGATGACCATGCGCAAGATCGACATCGCCACCATCGAATCCGCGCGGCGCGGGTAATCCACGGGAATGTATTCGGCGAAGCCTGATTTGCTCGTCGTCCCGGCGCAGAGCCTGCCCCGGAAATACTTCTGATCCGGGGCCGGGACCCATTGCGACGGCCACTGACGCCCAGCGACCACTGGATTGCGGTCTCCGTCGCAATGACGAGCAAAGCCTGTTTCAGGTGCGGCCCTCGTCGCGCGCCACCTCCGCGCGACGGATCATCTGCTGCACCACCGACGTCGCGTGCACCGGCACCAATTCGACGTCCGGGTGCGCATTGGCGAATACGCGGAACACCTCGTCCGCGAAGGCCTGGCCGATGCTGGCGACGCCAGCGAAGTCGAGCACCACCGTCCTGAAGCGCTCGACGCGCTGCATCAGGCGCTTTGCCTGCGATCGCGACACCAGGTTTTCATCGCCAACCTTTGCGAGGCGTACCGGCACCACGGTTTTCGCGAACGCGTAATCATCGGGACCGCTGGAGAACTTGTCGAACACCTGTTTCGCGGTGCGCTTCGATTTCGTCGCGATTTCCATCAGCACCGTAGTGCCGCGACGTGCGCAGCGGGGTTCGATGTCGTCCAGCAGATCGTCGGCCTGCGCACCGTCGTGGTCGAACACCAGTTCACCGGATGCAATCTGGAAGCAGTCGAACATCCGTGAAGTGAAGAACACGCCTTCGCCCGTATGGCGGCGTGGATCGGTGGTCAGCTTGCCCTTGGATAATTCCAGCAACGCCAATCGTTCGTCGGGCAGGTCGAGTGCCGCGGTGATCTTGCGGAAAATGCCCACGCCGTCATCGGACACCATCAGCGTCACCGTTTCTCGCGTGCGGTCCACGAACACGCGCAGACGCGAGCCGCCGGAATGGTCGATCGCGTTGTTGACCATTTCGGTCAGGCCGTGGTGGCAGATGTCGATGAGATTGTCGGGCAGGCCTCGCAGCAACGGCGCCACGTCACGCGCCCACACCCGGTCCTCTTCCAATCCGCGCAGCGGGTGCGTGAACACCGCGCGCCGACTGGGCCCGAGGCTGTAAGTCGGACGGGTGGTGCCGGACTTGGCGAGGTAGCCGGCCTCGATCAGGGCACGCACGCGCGCGACAATGGTTTGCCGCGTCAGGCCCAGTTCGTTGCGGACAACGGCCACCAAATCCTGCGGATGCCTTGCGACACGGGCCAGCAGCGCGGCATCGATTTCGGCGGAGCGGTCGGGGCGGGGCATGCGCCGACTGTAAGGTTTGCGCGGCAGATTGTAAAGTTATTCCGGTCGATTGTAAGAATTCGAATGCTGGTGGTCGGAGGCAGGCGACCGCATTCGCATGGCGGCGTGCATGACCCGCGGTCCATAGGGCGGGAGTAGCCGCGCAGCGGCGCATCCCGCTGCGATCGAGGACACCGAACGGCGGGATTGTTCGCATCATCCCTGATGCTCACCCCTCGCTGGTGCTCGGAGCCGCCTACGGCGTCCAAATTCGTTCCAGACGAATTTGTCGCTGCGCTCCTCCCGCCCTATCCCCGTTCACGGCGGCTACATGCGCGCCGCCGCGCATGGTAACCCGGTCGTCGTCGTGAGCCGAAACGAAAACGCCCCGCTTTCGCAAGCGGGGCGCCTGGTGTGCCTTGGGAAAAATGGGACGGCGAATTTTTCGCAAGGAGTGGCGGATTTGCCTCACCTTGACCCGGTTCCTTGTTCAAACTGCCTTGAACAAGGAACGGGCTTACCAAAGAAAAGGCCTGTTGCCTTGAATAAGAGCAGGAATCGGCCTCACCGATCGCCGAGGTAATCCTTCTTGCCGATCGGGGTGCCCGCCACGCGCAGGATGTCGTAGGCGGTGGTGCAGTGGAAGAACAGGTTGGGCAACGAGTATTCGGTGAGGTAGGCGAGGCCGGTGTACTCCACGTCGCCGTGACGCGTCTTCATCACCACCTTGCGGTCTTCGCTGCCGTCGATCTGCCCTGGCGTGAAGGACTTCGCGTAGGCGATCGCGGCGTCGATGCGCTTGTAGGCTTCGGCCAGCGTCTTCTCGTTGTCCTCGAACGACTTCGGTTCCACGCCGGCCAGTCGCGCGGCGCCGCGCGCGACGGTGTCGCAGGCGATCTGGATCTGCTTGATCAGCGGCAGCATGTCGAATATCAACCGTTGCTGCAGCAGGTTGTCGGGATCGACGCCGCGATCCTTCGCGTGTGCCTCGCCCTTCTTGAGCACGTGGGTCAGGTTGGTCAGCGCGCGTACGAACACGGGAACGGAAGCCTGGTACATCGAGATGGTCATGGTGAACTCCGAGTTGAAAAAGAGGGGCTAGATAACCGTTCGAAATGTTCTGTTCGAAGCGGCTGTTGTGGAAAATCAGGGCAGGACGCCCGTTCTGGTGCTGCTGAAGCGAAGAGATTGCAGCCGTATCGACTTTGCATGGTGCAGCGATCAGGGACGATCGCACGAATCAGCCGGGGCCGCGCAGGATTCGCGCCGGCAACGTCAGCAACGCGCGCAGCAGACCGAACACGCCGTCGACAGCGATGCCGAGCAGGCGAAAGGGCAACGAGATCAGCCACACCAGTGGCCACAGGATCAGCGCGAGCAACGCCAGTGGCCAGCAGAAAATCAGCAGCAGCAACCACAGCAGGAAAGTCATCATGGCGACTCCTCAAAGGGGTGGGCGCGCGAGACGTTCACATGGGGATGTGACGGACGGAAGGCAAGCTCAGGTCGCCTTCGGTTCCACCGCCGGCGCCTGCGCAGGCAGGTCGCGGGTGGCACGCACGGTCAGCACGAGCGCCGCCAGCACCAGCACGGCCGCCAGAACGTAGGCCACACCCGGCAGATGCGGCGTCGGTGCGTGCTTGCTGATGAACAGCGCGAACAGGTTGGCGAACAGCGCGGGGCCGAAGATGCCGGCGAGGCTTTGCAGGCTGGTGAGCGCGCCCTGCAGGCGGCCTTGTTCGGCGGGATCGACCTGGTGCGTGATCAGCGATTGCGCGGGCGGGCCGGCGAGCCCGCCGAGGCACAGGAACGGAATGCCGGACAGGAAGATCCACGCTTCCGGCGCGA
>JBQCCP010000084.1:0-4459 GCA_051962095.1 Rhodanobacteraceae bacterium | reverse complement strand
ACGGCTACGCGCGGGCCGAGGACGACCCGATCCTCTATCACGGCGTCACGAAGTTCGATCCCGCCGTCGGCATCGTGCCGAAGAGCGGCGGCAAGCCGACGTACACGCAGGTGTTCGGCGAGTGGCTCTGCGACATGGCGAAGAGCGATCGCCGCCTCGTCGGCATCACGCCGGCGATGCGCGAAGGCTCGGGGCTCGTCGAGTTCTCGCATCGTTTTCCCGAGCGCTATTACGACGTCGGCATCGCCGAGCAGCACGCGGTGACGTTCGCGGCCGGCCTCGCGTGCGAGGGCATGAAACCGGTCGTCGCGATCTACTCGACGTTCCTGCAGCGCGCGTACGACCAGTTGATCCACGACGTCGCGTTGCAGAATCTGCCGGTGATGTTCGCGATCGATCGCGCCGGTGTCGTCGGCGCCGACGGTCCGACGCACCTCGGCGCGTTCGACCTCACGTATCTGCGCTGCCTGCCGAACACGACGGTGATGGCGCCGGCCGACGAGAACGAGTGCCGCCAGCTTTTGACGACGGCGTTCCACCTGAACACACCGGCGGCGGTGCGCTATCCGCGCGGCAGCGGTCCCGGCGTGCGCATCGAGCCCGCGTTGACGACGTTGCCCGTCGGCAAAGGGGAGATCCGGCGCACGGCGAAGCGGCGGAACAATCGAATCGCGATCCTCGCGTTCGGGCAGCTCCTCTATCCGGCGCTCGCGGCCGCCGAGGAGCTCGACTGCACCGTCGCGAACATGCGCTTCGTGAAGCCGCTGGACGAGGCGCTGGTGCTGGAACTCGCCCGCAGCCACGATGCGCTCGTCACGCTGGAAGACAACGCGATCGCGGGCGGCGCGGGTTCGGCCGTCGGCGAACTGCTCGCGGCGCACGGGATAGAAATCCCGCTGCTGCAACTCGGGTTGCCCGACGTATTCCTCGAACACGCCACCCGCGAGGAATTGCTCGCCGAAGCGGGACTGGATGCCGGCGGCATCCGGCGCGCGATCCTCGCGCGATTCCCGCACATCGCCCCCGCAGCGCGCCGCAGCGCGGGCTGATCGGGCTGCGTCTACAACCTCACCGGTCCGGCCTTGTGGCACTGCTCGCGCCCGTGCCGCGCGAACGCCACGCCGGCCTCATCGTTCTTCGCTTGCGCGATTTCCAGCACGGTCTGCCAGTTGCTGGCGCACAACCCGCCGACCTTCGGACCTAGCTCGAAGGACTTCCGCGCATCGGCGTCGGCGGCGGGATAGTCGCGCAGCAGGATTTCGATTTCGGCGCGGTACTGCAGGAGGCCCGGGGCATCGGGCGAAAGCTTCAGCGCCGCGTCGATCTTGCCGAGCGCATCCTGATATTTGCCCGCGCTCTCGTCCGCGCGCGCACCGTCGAGATAGCCGTCCACGGCCGGATCGCGCAGTGGCGCGACCTGCACCACGGACTTGTCGGATACGTTGGCGGCGCGGATCGCCTCGACCATCGCGGTGGGGGAAACCCGGTCGGTCGCGGGCGGCGGCAGCGGCGGGTGCGAGCATCCGGCCAGCAGCGCGGCGAATGCCGACGCGCCGAATGCGGCCCAGGTCAGGTTGCGAATCATGTGTTGCTCCGGAACGTTTCGCGGCTAGGGATGCGTGGCCGCGGCGGGCGCGGGCGGCGGGTTGTTGCTGCCGCCGCCGAACAGGTTTTCGAGCCGCTGCAGATAGCAGTGATTCTGCACCGGCGGCGCGTAGCCATCAATGAAGGGATACTGCCGGGCGCCGTCGCATTGCGGCAGGCTGCCCTGTCCGGTCGATGGGTCGATCCATGCGTACTGGATGCCGTCGCCGATCGAAGTGGACAGTGGCGCGCTTGGCAGCTTTTCGAACAGCTTCATCCACACCTTGAGCGCGCCGGTCGCGCCCCAGAGATGCGTGGGCTGGTTGTCGTCGCGGCCCATCCAGGTGACCGCGAGCCGATCGCCCGTGAAACCCGAGAACCACGAATCGCGCTGGTGGTCGGAGGTGCCGGTCTTGCCCGCGACATGCAGCGAGCCAAGCGAGGAATTGCCGATCGCCGCCGCGGTGCCGTACTGGATGACCTGCTGCATCATCCAGCGCACCAGCCGCTCGGCCTGCTGGTATTCGCCCTTGCCGGGCCGGGTGGCGTACTGCTTCAGCACGTGGCCCTTGGCGTCCAGCACGCCGCGCAACGTGAGCAGCGGCAGCGCATGGCCGTCGGCGGCGAAGAATTCATACAACTGCGCCAACTGGAACGGCGACATGTCGATCGCGCCGAGCAGCAGCGACGGGTTCGCCTGCACGTCCGTGAGCCCGAACGAACGCAGGAACGCAGCGACGCGATCGACGCCGAGCTGCATCCCGAGGTGCACGCTCGCGAGGTTGTAGGACTTCGCCAGCGCCTCGACCATCGGTACTTCGCCGTGCGAGACGTGATCGTCGTTCTGCGGCGTCCACAGCTTGCCGTTCGGCAGCTTCATCGAGATCGGCGAGTCGTCCAGCAGCGTCGCCACGTTCCAGCGTGACGGGTCGGTCAGCGCCATCAGGTAGTAGAACGGCTTCAGGCTGGAACCCACCGGCCGCCGCGCGTCGTAGGCGCGGTTGAAACCGTGCGTGTCGGAAGCGCGCCCGCCCACCATCGCCAGTACGTCGCCGGTGGAGGGTTCCACCACCACCACCGCGCCTTCCAGCCTGTCGCCGCGCTTGCCGAGGCCGCGCAGCGTTTCGTCCAGCGACTGCTCGGCGTAGCTCTGCGCGGCCGGATCGAGCGTGGTGTAGACCGCGAGGCCGCCGCTGCGCAGCTGCTGTTCGCTGAAGTCCTGCTTCAGCTGACTGCGCACCACGTCCATGAAGGCGGGGTAGCGGTCGACCACCAGTTGCGGCTTGGGCGTCACGTCCAGCGGCGCGGCGCGCGCGGTTTTCCACTGCGCCTCGTTCAACAGGCCGGTGGTGCGGAAGGCATCCAGCGCCACGTTGCGGCGGACGAGCGCGCGCTCGGGATTGCGGCGCGGATCGTAGTAGCTGGGGCCGCGCACCATGCCCACCAGCAACGCGATTTCCTGCGGGCGCAGCGTCTGCACCGGGCGCCCGAAGTAGTACCAGCTCGCCGCGGCGAAACCGTGCACGGCCTGGCTGCCCTGCTGGCCCATGAACACCTCGTTGCAGTACGCGGCGAGGATCTGGCCCTTGGTGTAGTGCGCGTCCAGCAGGATCGACAGCAGCGCCTCGTTGAACTTGCGCACCAGCGTCTGGTTGCGGTCGAGGAACAGGTTACGCACCAGTTGTTGCGTGATCGTGGAACCGCCCTGCACCACGTGGCCGGCGCGCAGGTCGGCCAGCGCCGCGCGCGCAATCGAGGACAGGTCGATGCCGTGGTTGTTCTTGAAGTCGCGGTCCTCGACCGCCTGCACGCCCTGCACCAGCAGCGGCGGCAGCTCCGACAACTGCACGATGATCCGTTCTTCCTGTTCGCTGCCGTACAGCGTCGCGATGCGCGCGGGATCCAGGTGCGTGCGGCGCAACGGCTTGTCGGCGGTGAGGTCGAACACCGACTGGATGCTTCCGGAGCCCAGCGTGACACGCACCCGTCTGGGCAGTTCGCCGCCGACCGGATCCATGTAGCCGCGCGAAGCAATGATGAACTTGTCGCCGTCGATGCTGTAGGTGCCGGGCACCTGCGCGACGTGCGCCGCTTCGTTGTAGCCAGCCGAGTCGAGTTCCAGCTTCAGCGTGGCCTTGTCCATCGGCACGCCCGCTTCCAGCAGTTGCGGCGTGCCGTACACGCGGGTCGGCTGGGTGAAGTCGATTTCGGTAACGCGTGTCTTCACGCGATGGTCGAGCACCAGCGTGTACGGCACCACGAAGCCGATCGCGAACCCGAGGCCGATCAGGATGGGCCAGCGTGCGAATGGCCAGACACGGGCGAAGAACCGGCGCACGCGTTCGAACCAGGACAAGGTGTTCTATCTGTCTGACGAGAATGCGAAGTTTAGCCGATCGGCGCGGGCGGCCCGCGCCAACCGGCGCACGGATTCAGCAGCGCTTCCGGATGGGTCACCAGCGGCGGGACACCAGGAAATGCCCGCCGCATCCCCGGTCAACCCAGATGCCGGCGCGGTTCCAGCCCCAAGTCTGGCCTTCGACGCACGCGGCGTCCGAATACTGGCGCTGCAGGCGCACGTGGCCGCGCCCCCCGACGTCGACCTGGCAGAAGTAGCGGCGGTATTGCGGGCTGCCGCATGACACCACGAACTCGCGATCCCATCCCGGTCCCGGCCGCCAGCCGCCACCGCCCGGCGCGAACACGCCGCCGCAACCCTTGTCGACCCACACGCTGCCGCGATCGTAGCCCCAGGTCCGGCCCTCGACGCAGGCGGATTTCGAGGTCTGCTGCACGATGCGCACGCCGCGCCAGTCGCGGGGAACCGGACAGCGCAGCAGGTTGTACTGCGGGCTGCCGCAGGAAATCGTCTGCG
>JBQCCP010000083.1:0-4849 GCA_051962095.1 Rhodanobacteraceae bacterium | reverse complement strand
AGCGGACTCCACGCCGACGTGGTGTTCGACCAGGTGTCTCCGTTCGCGCGCAACGGCGAACTACTGCAACGGCTGGTGAGTCCGTTGCAGGCACGGCGCATCGACGACAGGCTCGGCGATCGCAGCGAGGCGCTTGGCGTTCCAGAGCAACAGCATTTTGCGATGCATGTACCGTCCGCGCCGCCGCCCGCGGCTGGATACCGCCTGCTGGTGTTCGTTCCGCCGTGGAACGACGCGCGCATACCGTTGCAATGGATCGGGATCCTGGACCGGGCCCGCACGATCTTCGTCACCGCGGCGCAATCCGGCAACGACGCGGACGTCCTGCAACGCCGCGAGCCGCTGGCCCTGCTGGCGGCGTGGAACGTGATGCTGCGCTATCGCGTCGACGCCGGGCACGTATACATCGGTGGGTTCTCCGGCGGGGCGCGCGTGGCCCTGCGGCTGGCACTCGGCTATCCCGATGTGTTCCATGGCGCGTTTCTCGATGCGGGCAGCGATCCGATCGGTACGGCGGAGATTCCCCTGCCGCCTGCGGACATCCTCCATCGTTTCCAGCAATCCTCGCGCATCGTGTTCGTCACTGGCGATGACGATCCCATCCGGCAAGCACAGCAGACAAGGGCCCGTGCAGCGTTGCAGGACTGGTGCACGTTCAATATCGACGAGATCACGTTGCTGCACACACGGCACTCTTTGGCGGATGCCTCGGGATTCGCTCGTGCGCTCGACTCGCTGTCGAAACCGGCCATGACGGAGAGACGAAAGATCGACAGGTGCCGCGCGCACGATCGGGCGGCGATGGACGACGCTTTCCAGAAACTTCGGGCGCTCGTGGATGCCCGACGTTTCGATGAGGCGACGCGTACACTGGATGCCATCGATGCACGATTCGGCGGGCTTGCCGCACCACACAGCCTCGAGTGGCTGCGCGCGATCGCGGCGCATACTGGGCCACACCGCTGACCGAAGCTTCAGGTGGGCCGTGCTAGCGTTGGGCGATGGACAAGCCCGCTGCGACGGCTCAGGTTGCGACGCTGCCCGCATGGATCGCGGAAAAGGTCGACTTCGAACATATCCGAACGGACGACGACGCGCGAATCGCGCTCGCGGTCGAGCTTGCGCGCCGCAACGTCGAACACGCCAGCGGCGGACCGTTCGGCGCCGCGGTTTTCGATGATGCCGGACGGCTGGTGGCGCTCGGCGTCAACCGGGTCGAGCCGCTGCAGTCGTCGCTGGCACACGCGGAAATCATCGCGCTGGTCGCAGCCCAACAGAAGCTGGGCCATGCGCGCCTCGATGACGATGGCCGCCGCTACACGCTTGCCACGAGTTCGCAACCCTGCTGCCAGTGCTACGGCGCGATCGTGTGGGCCGGCATCGGCGAGTTGCTGATCGCGGCACGCACGGAGGATACGGAGTCGCTGGCCGGCTTCGACGAAGGTCCGTTGCCCGCGGACTGGATCGGCGAACTGGAACGCCGTGGCATCCGCGTGCGCCGCGACCTTCGCCGCGACGAAGCTTGCGACGTACTCCGAACCTATGCGGCGCGAGGTGGCAGGCGCTATTGATTGATGCGGGTCAACCGCGGGCGCGGGTGTTGCGTGGGCGCGTACCGGACCGGCTATGCTTCCCGACATTTCGTTTGCCCCGAACCTCATGAGCCGATTGCGCGCTTTCATTCCACTGCTGATCCTGGTTGCGATCGGGGTGGCGGTGGGCGCGAGCGGCATGCTGCAGCAACTGACCCCCCACCACATCATGGCCGAACAGGCCAACTGGTCGCATCAGATCGAGGCGCACCCGGTGCTGACGTACACCGTGTATGTGGTGGTGTTGACGATCTCGATCGCGACCGCGCTGCCGGGACCGCTCTTCATCATCATCGCGGGCGGGATGCTGTTCGGGATGGGTCCTGCGATCGGGCTCTCGCTGGTCGGCGAGGTGCTCGGTTCGCTGATGCTGTTCTACGCGGCGCGACATGCCTTCGGCGCGGGCAAGCGGCCGCCCCCGAAATTCGTCGAACGGGTGCGCGAGGGTTACCACGCGAACCCGATTTCCTACACGCTGTTCCTGCGCCTCGTTCCACTGTTCCCGTTCGGGGGCATCACCGTGGCGCTCGCGTGGCTGCGCTGCCCGATCTGGCTGTTCACCCTCGCCACCGCGCTGGGCGGCGTGATCATGCTGGTATTCGAAACCGCGGTCGGCGCCGGCCTCGGCCAATCCATCGCCGAGGGCCAGGGGCTGACGCCCGACCTGATCACGCAGCCGCACATCTGGCTGCCGTTGGTCGGGCTCGGCCTGTTGGCGCTGGTGCCGGTGGTGGTGAAGCGCTTCCGGTCCGGCGGCGACTGAGGGCCTCAGTCGGGGCGCGTGGCCCAGAACGCCAGCCCGGTGATCAGGCAGGCTACTGCCGCGCTCAGCAGCGCGGTTTCGACCGGCCGGCGATGCACGAAACCGCTGACCTGGTCACCGGCGCGTTGCGCGCCACGCCAAGCCTTGCTCGCCATCTCCTGGCCCTGATCGGCCATCATGCTGGCGCCGTGCCGCATGTGTTCCTTCGCGCTTGTCATTGCATCCGCTCCATTCTGCATAGCCGCCTTTCCTTCTTCCGTGATGTCCATGTTGGTGCTCCGTTGCAAAAACCTATCCTAACCCCGGGTCGCCGCAGCGAAGTTAATGGAGCACAACGAGGAGACCGGCGCACCGCGTTCACCCAAGCGGACGCGGCGCGCGAAAGCCACTATGCTGGGCGGTCCTCCTATTTCGTTCCACGACGATGACGACGACCGCCGCCACCGCCGCCGCTCCAGCGCAGACGCCCCTGCCACGGCAGATCCCGTACATCATCGCGACCGAGGGTTGCGAGCGTTTCAGTTTCTACGGCATGCGCAACATCCTCACGCCGTTCCTGGTTTCGACGTTGCTGTTGTTCCTGCCGATCGACGAACGATCGCTCGCCGCGAAGGATGTCTTCCACACCTTCGTGATCGGGGTGTATTTCTTCCCGTTGCTGGGCGGCTGGCTCGCCGACCGGTTCTTCGGCAAATACCACACCGTGCTGTGGCTTTCGATGGTGTACGTGGCCGGGCACGCCTGCCTCGCCTTGTTCGACGACCAGCCCACCGGCTTCTACACCGGACTGTTCCTGATCGCGCTGGGGTCGGGCGGCATCAAGCCGCTGGTTTCGGCGTTCGTCGGCGACCAGTTCGATTCCAGCAACAAGCATCGCGCCAAGGTCGTCTATGACGGCTTCTACTGGATCATCAATTTCGGCTCGTTCTTCGCGTCCCTGTTGATGCCGCTGTTCCTGCGCGACCTCGGGCCGGCCGTCGCGTTCGGAATTCCGGGCGCGCTGATGGCGATCGCCTTGGTGGTGTTCTGGCTGGGGCGTCATCGCTATGTTCGCGTGCCGCCCACGCAGCCCAATCCGCACTCGCTGCTGCGCGTGGCGCGCACCGCCCTGCTCGCGCGCGCGCGCGGACAGGCGCGGCCGGGCCTGTGGACCGCCGGCCTCGGAGCCGTGGCAGCCGTGGCGGCGCTGGGGACGATTCCCCGGCTCGGCTTCGTGATCGGCGCCTGCCTCGCGCTCGGCGCGTTGCTGGCGTTCGGCGGCCTCGGCACCGCGATGCAGTTGAACCGTGCGCGCGGCATGCATCCGGATGAAGCCGTCGATGGCGTGCGCGGCGTGCTGCGTGTGCTGGTGGTGTTCGCGCTGGTCACCCCGTTCTGGTCGCTGTTCGATCAGAAGGCGTCGACGTGGGTGCTGCAGGGCGCCGCGATGGCCAAGCCCGCGTGGTTCCACGAAGCGCAGATGCAGGCGTTGAACCCGATGCTGGTGCTGCTGCTGATCCCGTTCAACAACCTCGTGCTGTTTCCGGTGATGCGCCGGGTCGGCATCGAACCCACTGCGCTGCGCAGGATGGGCGCCGGCATCGCGCTGGCCGCGCTGGCGTGGGTGGCGGCGGGCGCGCTGCAGCTCGCACTCGATGGCGGCAGCGCGATCTCGATTGCCTGGCAGATCCTGCCTTATGCGCTGCTGACGCTCGGCGAAGTGCTGGTTTCCGCAACCGGCCTGGAATTCGCCTACAGCCAGGCACCGCCCTCCATGAAAGGCTCGATCATGAGCTTCTGGATGCTGTCGGTGACCTTCGGCAACCTGTGGGTGTTGCTGGCGGATGCCGGCGTGCGCAACGCCGCCGTATCCGACTGGATCGCAACCAGCGACTTCAGCGAAACCGCGTTCCTGATGTTCTTCTTCGCCGGTTTCGCCGCGCTCGCGGCGCTGGCGTTCGCGTTGTACGCGCGACGTTATCCGATACGGGATTACTACCGCACATAATGGTGGGCCGTGATGGGATCGAACCATCGACCAATGGATTAAAAGTCCAAATTTTTCGCTTCTTGCGACTTCCCGCAAACCAGCATAAATTTCATGCTATGCGCTGAAACATAGCTATGAAGCCATCTTCAAGCGTCCTTCGTTTTCCCGTAAGATATTTTACAAACGGGCACCGAACGGGCACCAGCGCATGCAGATCGAAAAAAGGGGCACCGAACGGGCACCAGAATCGGGCACCGTCCGACCAATGGACTCACGCAAACACGCTGCGTCGAAGCGCGTACTTTCCGCGCGCACGGCCGCGAACATCAAGCCCGGTGAATGGTTGAGCGCTCCTGCCTCCAGGGGCGAAGGCGTATTACAGGCACGCGGGTTGAAAGGTGGCGGCATTGCGTACTACTTGCGTACGACGACTAAGACAGGTACGCGTGCGAGGCTTCCCTTGGGGACAGGTATCGACTTCAAGGCGGCCACGCGCAAAGCCAGCGAGCTTTCCGTTCGCTACCA
>JBQCCP010000082.1:0-24652 GCA_051962095.1 Rhodanobacteraceae bacterium | reverse complement strand
AAGCCGTTCGTGGAACTGGGCTTCATGCCCGAGGCGCTGAGTTCCGATCCCTCGAAGCACCACTCGTTCTGGTACCGCCCCAACGTGATGCCGCCGAAGAGCTACGCGGAATGGGACGCGATGATCACGGCGTTCGCGAAGCACCTCGTCGACCGCTACGGCGTCGATGAAGTCGCGAGCTGGTACTTCGAGGTGTGGAACGAACCCAACATCGATTTCTGGGGCGGCGATCCCAAGCAACCGACCTATTTCGAACTTTACGACCACACCGCGCGCGCGCTGAAGGCGGTGAGCCCGCGGATTCGCGTGGGTGGTCCCGCGACGGCGCAGGCGGCGTGGATTCCCGCATTTCTCGAACACGTCCACAAGGCGCAAGTGCCGGTGGATTTCGTCAGCAGCCACGTGTACGGCGATGACACCTCGGAGAACGTGTTCCATGACAGCCGGCCCGTCTCGCGCGCCGACATGGTGTGCAAGGCGGTCGACAAGGTGCACAAGGAAATCCTGGCCTCGCCGTATCCCAAGCTGCCGCTTGTCTTCAGCGAATACAACGCGTCCTACGCCAATCTGCCCAACGTCACCGACACCGCATTCATGGGGCCGTGGATGGCGAACACGATCCGCGAATGCGCCGGCAAGATTTCGATGATGAGCTACTGGACGTTCTCCGACGTGTTCGAGGAACAGGGCGTCGTGCGCACGCCGTTCTACGGCGGATTCGGGCTGGTCGCGGAGGACCGCATCAAGAAACCCGCGTTCAACGCGTTCGCGATGCTGCACCGGCTGGGCGATGTGCGTCTGCCGTTGAAGTCCGACAGCGCGCTCGCCACGAAGCGCGCCGACGGCACGCTGGCGCTGGCGCTGTGGAATTACGCGCCTCCGGTGGGTGACACCGCAAGCTACACGCCGGGTGCGCCGAAAGGTGCGGTCAAGCATTTCGAACTGGACGTGTCGCATCTTGATGCAAACGCCACCGCGACGGTATGGCGGTTGGACGAGGATCACGGCAACGCGGTTGCATTGTTCGACAAGATGGGGCGTCCGGCATTTCCAAGTCGCGAGCAGATCGAACAGTTGCGGGCGGCCGGCAAGATGGCCGCGCCGCAGAAGCTCGACGTCCGGAATGGCCGCCTGGGACTCGACGTGCCGCCGCAGGGCTTGGTCGTGCTGGAGTTGCATTGATGCACCGCACGGCATGCTTCGGCCTGATCGCGCTGGCGAGCATCGCCGGCGCCGGTTTTGCCTCGACGCCCGTGCCGTCGTGGCACGACCGCATCGAATGGCGCGGCCAGCAAGCCGTGATGCGAAGCGCCGCCGATGGCGGATTCGAGTTGCAAGGGCCGTTCGGCGAGCGGGCGATCGCGGCGCAGCCGCGCGGCACGCAAACCGCCAGTCCGTTGTTCGATGGCCTGTACGCGATGGCGCAGGACGACCTGGCGCAGGATTCCATCACCGAAATCCACGACGGCGCCTACGACCACGATCGCGCGATTCCCTGCCATTGCTTCGAGACCGGCGAGAAGTGGCCGTACGTGTGGACGCGCGACCTTTCGTACTCGGTCGACCTGGGCCTGTGGCGTTACGACGCCGCGCGTTCACGCAATGGCTTGCTGTTCAAGCTGTCCGGCGTGCGCGCAAAGGACGTGCCGCAGAGGGCCGATTCAAAACAACTCCTCCCGATGCAGGACACGGGCTCGGGCGGAAGCTGGCCGATCAGCACCGACCGGGTGGTGTGGTTCCTCGGCGCGCGTCATCTGCTGGACGACAAGGCGTTTGCCGACAAGGTCTGGCAGGCATTGAACGACACGCTGAAACAGGATCGCGAATACGCGTTCGACGCGCGCATGGGCCTTTACCGCGGCGAGACGTCATTCCTCGACTGGCGCGAGCAGAGCTATCCCGAGTGGACCAGCGACAATGTGGTGTTCATCGGGCAGTCGTTCGCACTGTCCACGAACGTGCTGCACTATGAGGCGCTGCAACTCGCCGCGCGCATGGCGGCGCAACGCGGCGATGCCCGCGCGAAGCGATACGCGGCGCAGGCAGACGCGCTGAAGCGGGCGATCAACGCGCATTTCTGGCGCGCCGGCCGCGGCATGTACATGAGCTACATCGGCGGCGACGGCCTGCCGGTGGAAGCCTACGACCTGCTCGGCCTGTCGCTGGCGATCACCAGCGGCGTGGCGGAAGAAGCGCGAGCGCGCGCATCGCTGGCGCACTATCCCGGGTGGCCCGCGGGCAGCCCGGTGATCTGGCCCGAACGCGCCGACGAACCGATCTACCACAACCGCGCGATCTGGCCGTTCGTCAGCGCCTACGCGCTGCGCGCCGCGCGCAAGGTGGACGATCCGAATCTGATCGCGTTCGAAATCGAATCGATCGTGCGCGGCGCCACGTTGGCCGGCTCCAACATGGAGAACTACGAACTGGTCACGCAGGCCACGCACGTCGACGAGGGCAAGCTCAGCGGCCCGGTGGTGGATTCCAAGCGCCAGTTGTGGTCGGTGGCGGGTTACCTCGACATGGTCACCGAAGGTGTGTTCGGGTTGGAAGCCGACGGCCGGATCGAACCGAAATTGCCGATCTCCCTGGTGCCGATCCTGTTCGGCAGGCGTGATGCGATCACGCTGCAATTGCCGGATCGGCGGATCACGCTGAAGCGCCCGCGGCACGCCGAAGGCAATCTGCTGGTTGCGGACGAGGTCGAGCACGATGGCCCGAACACTGTGGTCACGTTGAAGGCGACCACGGTTCCGGTATTGCCATTGCGTACCGGCGCCCCACTGTACGCGCCGGCGACACCGGCCGCACCGCAGGTGGCGCACGACGGCAATACGTGGCGCGTGCATTCAGATGTTCGAGGCGTGCTTTACGTGGACGGCAAGCGGTTTGGCGACGCCGGCAGTACGTGGACGCTGTCCCCGTCCTCGGCGCGCCGCTGCCTGCGCGTCACCCGGCTCGGCAACGACGGCATCGAATCGCTGCCCAGCCTCGAAACTTGCGTGGGCAATCAAACCCAAGTGACAGGCGGATGGCCGCGCACGTGGACAGCGCCTTCGAGCGGAAGTTTCCGCATCTGGTTCGGTTACGCGAACGACCATGGCCCGATCAACACGGGCATCACCGCTGCGGTAAAGCGCTTGGCGATCCGCTGCGCCGGCAATCCCGAGCAGATCGTTCCGATCGTGATGCCGCACAGCGTCAGCGCACAGCGCTCCATGTACGCGAATTTCGAAGCGAAAGCCGGCGCGCGCTGCACGTTCGCGCTGCAGCAGGGCTTCAACATGAGCGACCTCGCGAACTTCGCGCACTACACCGGCGGCGCGGGCGGCAGCGAAGGTCCCTTGAATGATGCCAGAATCGGCGCCCTCCACATCGCGCCGCTTTCGGCAGACGCGTCCCCATGAACCGCAAACCCGAACTGTCGTTCTGGCAAATCTGGAACATGTGCTTCGGATTCCTCGGAATCCAGTTCGGCTTCGCGCTGCAAACCGCCGACGTCAGCCGGATCTTCCAGACCCTGGGCGCCTCGCTGGAACAGATCCCGGTGCTGTGGGTGGCCGCGCCGCTGACCGGGCTGATCGTGCAGCCGATCATCGGCCACTATTCCGACCGAACCTGGACGCGGCTTGGCCGGCGTCGCCCGTACTTCCTGGCCGGTGCGCTGCTGGCCACGGTCGCGCTGTTCTGGATGCCGAACGCTGGCACGCTGTGGATGGCGGCCGTCCTGCTGTGGCTGATGGACGCCACCTTCAACGTCGCGATGGAACCGTTCCGCGCCTTCGTCGCCGACCAGTTGCCGGAAAAGCAGCGCCCACGCGGTTACCTGCTGCAGAGTTTCTTCATCGGCATCGGCGCCGTGATCGCATCGATGCTGCCGTGGATCCTCGCGCACCTCGGCGTCAGCAACGTGGCGCCGGACGGCGGCATCCCCGATACCGTGAAGTATGCGTTCCATGCCGGCGGCGTGGCGCTGCTCGGCGCGGTGACGTGGACGGTGGTCAGCACGCGCGAGTATCCGCCGGAACAATTGCAGGCGTTCGATGACGCGGGCAAGGTCGGTGCGCTGCCGAACCTGCGCGGCATCTGGCGTAACGGCGCCGCGTGGTTGCTGGCCGGCATCGTCGTCGCGGTGCTGATCGCGTGGTTCCACCTGCGGGACGAGGTGTATCTGCTCGCCGGCGGCCTCGCGGTGTACGGCCTGCTGCTGATCGGCTACGAACTCGCGATGAAGCTGCGCCCCATACTCTCCGAACGCCGCGGCCTGCTGGGCCATGTGCTGGGCGACCTGCACACCATGCCCGACGCGATGCGCCAGCTCGCGTGGGTGCAGTTGTTCTCGTGGTTCGCGCTGTTTTCGATGTGGATCTACGCCACCGCGTCGGTCGCGGAAGTGCAATACGGCACCACCGATGCGCATTCGGCCCTTTTCAACACCGCCGCGAACTGGGTGGGCGTGCTGTTCGCGGTGTACAACGGCTGTGCGGCGCTGGCGGCCTTCTTCATTCCGTGGATGGTGCGACGCTGGGGCCTGCGCGCAAGCCACATCGTGAACCTGTGGCTGGGCGGCACCGGTCTCATCGGATTCCTGTTCATCCGCGATCCACGCTGGCTGCTGCTGCCGATGGTGGCCGTGGGTTTCGCATGGGCGTCGATCCTGTCGCTGCCCTACGCGATGCTGTCCGACAACCTGCCCGCCGCGAAGATGGGCGTGTACATGGGCATTTTCAATTTCTTCATCGTGATCCCGCAGCTGATCGCCGCCAGCGTGCTGGGCGAACTGCTGAAGCGCTTCTTCCACGGACAGCCGGTGTGGGCATTGGTGGTGGGCGGTGCGAGCCTCATCGTGGCGGGGCTGTGCACGTTGCGCGTCCGCTTGTCGGAAGCGCAGCCGGTGGTCCAGCAGGCAGCCTGATCGCGGTCCAGTCGGCGAAGGCCTTCAACGCAGCAGCGCTGCGAGCACGGCCACGCCGATCGCCATCCACGCCACGTAGTCGGTCACCAGGCCGCTGTGCAGGAATTGCAGCGCGTCGAACGGCAAGCGTTCCGCGCGTCCGACATGCCGGGCGATGCGTCCGGTCGGGCGCTCGCGCATCAACGCGGCGGTCAGCATCGCGAGCGTCAGGGCCAGCGCGAAGAAGGAACCCAGCGTCACGTGATCGGACGCGATCGCGGCAGGCGTATGCCCGTGCGGATGCAGCAGCAGCGCCGCCGCGTGACCCATGAAGGGCGCGACGGCATCCACCGGCAGCATCGCGATGGCGATCATCAATGCGGGCGGCAGCAGCATCAGCCACAGCGGACGGTCGGCCTGTTCGCGCTCGCGTTCGGTCGGCGCCGTCACTTCCACGCCCGGCGTACCGCTGCAGCCGGCGAAGATGCGGCAGGCCGCGCGCAGCACCGCCGCGCCGGTGAGCGAAGCCGCGAAGATCAGCACGAACATCAGCGCGGCCGAATGCGCGCTTTCGTGGATCAGGTCGCTGGCCGCGTACAGCGATCCGGCCGGCAAGCCGCCCAGCAACAATCCCGCGACGGCCATCACCACGCCGACCGGCCATAGCGTGCGGCCCTGGCAATAGAGCGCGAGTTCATCCACCGAATTGCGCCGCGCCAGCAGGATGCCGGCGACCATGAACAGCGCGCCTTTCACCAGCCCGTGGCCGATCAGGTACAGCAGCAGGCCGGTGGTGCCGGTGGTGCTGACCGCGGCGACGGCGGTGAGCATGATGCCGAGGTGCGAAATGGTGGAGAACGCGAGCAGCCGTTTCAGGTGCCGCTGCGCCCACGCCATCAGTCCGCCGGTCAGCGCGGTGGCGATACCGAGCGCGAACAAGCCGCCGTGCACCAGCGCCATCACCTGCGCGTCGGCCGCGAATACCTGCGCGGTGAGTTTCAGGACCCCGAACAGGCCAAGCCCCACCATGATCCCGGAGAAGATCACCGACACCGGCGTCGGCGCCACCGCGTGCGCATCCGAGAGCCACATGTGGAATGGCACGATCGCCGCCTTGGTCAGGAGCGCCGTCGCGACCAGCACGAAACCGCCGGCGATCACCGGATCGGGCGCGATGCGCGCGATCACTTTCGCCATCGTGAGGAAATCCAGCGTGCCGGTGCGCGCGTACAGCAGGCCGACGCCGGCCAGCATCAGGAAACTCGCGAGCGCGTTGGTGACGGTGAAGTTGAGCCCGCCTTCCAGCGCGCTGCGGCCCAGCGGATAGGCGGTCAGCGCGAACGCCGTGATGCTCATCAGCTCGAACCACACGAACAGGTTGAACAGGTCGCGGGTGAGGCAGAAGCCGATAATCGCCGCCATGAACAGCAGCATCAGCACGTGGAAATGCGCGTGGATGTGGTCGAAGTAGCCCCACGCAAAAATGAAACTGAGCGCGAACAGCAGCGCGCAGAACGCGGCGACGACGGCGCTCATCGGGTCGGCGGAGAAGCCGATGCCCAGCACCACGTCCGGCCGGCCGGACACCGCGGGCGTCCAGCCGCCGAACCAGTGCTCGATCGGCCCGTGCAGCGCACGCGCCGCCAGCCAGCCGCACAGCGCAACCAGCACCAGCGACGCGAGCACCGACGCGGAATCGGCGACGCGCGGCGGCAGCCAGTGAGCGATCGCCAGCAGCAGCGCCGCCAGCCCGAGTGGCAGCAGCACCGCAACCGGCAGTAGCTGTACGGGATTCACTTCTCTTGCCGGAACGGCCGAAGATGCTGCGGGTCCAGCGTGCCGCGGCGCTTCTGCACCTGCAGCGCCATCGCGAGCAGCAAGGCGGTCATCGCCGCGCCGACCACGATGTCGGTCAGCACCAGCGCCTGCACCACTGGATCCACCGCCGGTGTGCCGGGCGGATGGTCGTAGAAGATCGGCGGCCCGGCGTGCCAGCGGAAGCCGATGCCGAGCAGCAGCACGTACGTCGCCGACTGGCACACCGCGAGGCAGCCGATCAGGTGCACGTAATGGCGCGAGGTCACGATGCCGTACACGCCGATCCCGAACAGCCACGCGGCGACGCACCAGGCCAGGATGCTCATTCGTCTTCCTCGTCCGGCACGGGATCGTCTTCCGGCGCGCGCGTTTCCTCCATGAATTCGAGCAGCAGCACGCCGAAGCTGCCGATCACCGCGCCGCCGACCGCATAGTTCACCGCGACCATCAGGCCCCCGGAGAACAGGTCCTTCCATGTGCCGAGCGGCAGCACGTTCTGCAGCGCGGCGTAGCCGCCCAGCAACGGCAGCGCCGCGGCGAGCACGTAGGCCAGTGCGCCCGTGCCTTCCAGCGCCGCGAGTGCAGGCCCCAGCACGAGGCGCCGCCAGGTCCGATAGCCTTCGCCCAGATACAGCAGCAGGAAACTGGAAGCGACGATCACGCCGCCCTGGAAGCCGCCGCCCGGCGTGACCGTGCCGTGCAGCACCATGTAGATGCCGAACAGGAAAAGCGCTGTCGCGAGGAACCGGCACAGCAGCACGATGGCGTCGCTGCGCGGCGCGTGCTTTCGGCCCGGCACGCCGCCGGCGCGTTCGCTCATGTCCTCGCCGCGCGCGCCGCGCAGAAGCATCACCGTGCCGGTGACCGCGGCCAGCAACATGCACTCCTCGCCCAGCGTGTCGATGCCGCGGACATCGAAGTTCACCGCCGCGACCATGTTGGAAACATTGCGCAGGCGCGGCGCGAGCGCATTGACGACGTTGCCGTACTGCGAAAGCGGATGGCCGAACGCCGGCATCGCCAGGATCAGCATGGCCGCCGCGGGCACCAGCACTACCAACGCGATCGCCAGCAGCACGACGCGCGCGGTCGTGTTCATCGCCGCGCCTTGTTCATCGCCGCCGCCGCGAGCGCCACCAGGAACAGCAGCGGCGTCACCACCGTACCGATCGCGATTTCGGACAGCGCCACGTCCGGCGCCTGCAACGCGAGGAACAGCAGCGACAACGCCAGCCCGTTGGCGCACAGCGCATACACCTGCCGGCGCGGATCGCGCGACAGCACCACCAGCAGCCCCGCCAGCGCGGTCAGCCCCAGCAGCGCGCCGAGCAGCCAGTTCACCGCCGCTCTCCGTCACGCAGGTGCAGCGCGCGCGAGGTCACGTGGCTCAGCAACGCGCCCGCGGTCGCGATCATCAGGCAGATGAAAATGCACTGGAATGCGCGCCCACTCGCGCCGTCGTGCAGCACGGCCGCGGCCGTGACCGCGATGCCTGCGGCGATATTCACGAAGGTGATCACGTGCAGGCGTTCGAAGCTCGTGCGCAGGCGCAGGAACGCGAGCGCGCCGATCCACGCCATCAGCACGGCGAACGCCAGCAGCGCGTCGATCGCGACGCTCACAACCAGCGCTCCTGGAACAGCGCCAGCAGCAGCGTGCCCGGCAGGCTGAGCAGTGCCAGCGTCAAGGCGAGGTCCATCGACGAGGACTGGTCGAACGCGAAGTCCAGCACCACCAGCAGGAGCACCGATAGCGACGTCGCGAACTGGATCGCGACCAGGCGTTGCGCGACGGCGCCGCGACCGGCGCATACCACCGCGGCGATCAATGGCGGAAGCAGGCCCAGCGCCGCGATCGGCCATGCGCTCATGTCAGCCACCGTGGATCGCGCGGGCGCGGCGGCAGGATGGTGTGGATCAGCGCCTCGTCGTGCCGCGGTTGCGCGCGCACCACGAAGCTGTCGGGCGCGAACGAAGCGGCGAGCACCGCGTCGGCACGCCGCGCGCGGTCGTGCGGCACGTCTTCCGTGCCGCGCAGGAACGGCACGCGCTGCGCGCGGCCCGGCGATCCGCCCGACAGCGCCACGCGCGCCAAAACTCCGGAAACTCGCAGTGTCGCCGGCGCCGCCGAACCGAGCGTACGCAGCCAGATCCGCGCATGCCGCCAAGACAGCGCGAAACGCCGCGATGCGCAGCGCCGGATCACGATGCTCCAAAGCGTGGCGCCGCAGGCCAGCACCGCCGCGACGATGAGTTCGTGCGCGCTGAACTCGCCCGCGAACAGCAGGTAACCGATGAAGGCGAGGCACCATGCGACGACTGCCGCGAGCATAAGCTTGTTGCCCTCCGCACTGCTTCCGTGCAGCGCGAAAAACCCTAGCACCGGTGCCGCGCACGCTTTGTGAAAGGCGCGTTGCGGCGCGCTATTCGTTGTCCCTCGCGCGCCGGACCCGCACCGTCGGCAGCCCCACGATGTCGTAGGTCGACGAGGCGATGCCGATGCCGGCTGCGTCGAAGGCCGCGATGATCTCGCGGCTCATCGCGTCCTTGACCTCGCGGATGCCGCGGTCGGGCACCACGAAACGCAGGCCGAGTTCGAGCCAGTTGTCGGTCAGCCGGTAGAACACGCGCGGTTCGAAGTCGGCCGCCTTCACGAAATACGTCTCCTGCATGTGCCGCATGGCCTGGGCGCTGATCTCGCTGGTCTTGCCGCCGTGGTGCCTTGCCGCTTCCAGCAGGATCGCCTCGGCCTTGCCGCGATCGGCGGCATAGGTGATCGGAATGTCGATCTCCGCCCACAGGAAGGGAAAATCGCGCGTGTAGTTGTACACCGGCTTGTCGAACACCATGCTGTTGCTCACGGTGACGACGCGGCCGCTGAATTGCCGGCCCTTCACCCACATCGCGGGCGCGTCCGCCTGCTCGCCCGGCGGCTCGCCCATTTCCATGATCGTGGTCTGGATGAAGCCGACCGCGATCACCTCGCCACGCACGTCACCCATCAGGATGCGGTCGCCCACGTGGAAGGTGCGCCCGCGCAGGATCACGAGATACCCCGCGATCGCGGAAATCGGTTTCTGCAGCGCGAAGGCGAGGCCGGCGCTGAGGATGCCCATCGCGGTGGTGAGGTGCGCGGGGTTGTCGAGCCAGATCGACGCGATGCCGAAGAACAGCACGACCACGAGGGCGATGTTGACGATCTGACGGACCCAGAACGTCGCGCGCGCCTCGGGGTGGTGCTCGATCAGCCAGCGGTTGAGCGCGGCGAGCAGCCAGCGCAGGATCAGCAGCGCCACGATCAGCGCGAGGCTCATCAGCAACTTGCGGCCGTTCTCGCCGCTGACGCCGACCAGTCGGATGCCGAAGACGTCCATGTCAAGCCTCAGGATAATACAGCGGCTTGTACGAACCCCGTGTCCGCACATCCCGAGATCCTGAACTTGCGCATGCTGGCCGGCGCCAACCGCCGCGGTGCCGAGCGAGAATCGGTCGGCGTCAGGGCTTCCGCAGGGTGGAACCTGCGTTTTGGCACGACCATTGCATTACAGCTTCTGTGATGCGCGTCAAGCGCGAGACGGGAGGGTGCGATGGACGCGGGAATCGACGCCAGGCAAATCGAGCGCGTACTGAGCCATCTTGCGCGCCTCGGGCAATGTCGCGACCAGGACGACGGGGACGACCTGGAAAATCTCCGGCCAGCCTGGCTGGGAACGGTTGCGTGGGAAGTCGTACTCGACGACCTGAAGACCCAGTACTACAGGGAGCGCAAACACGTCGCGCGGCTGCGGTTGGTGCGGTGATCGCGGTCGAACCATGACGTTCCGCATCGCGTTCGTCAGAGGGTCATCGTTGCGGCGCTTGTGGGGCAGTTGACCGGCTTGCTTCACAAGGTCATGAATCCGACAGTTTCGTGCGCCGATTGGACAACCGCCGCAGATGCCTGTCACGCTTGGGGTTCCTACCATGGTGCCGATCCGGCGGCTTCGTTGGCGTGCCGGCGATCCATCCGGCACGGCAGGAATCCGACATGGCCATCGACCTCGTTCGTCCCTACCCGTTGAGCGCGCAGCAGATTGCGGGCTACCGCCGCGACGGTTTCATCAAGCTCAAGGACGTGTTCAATGCCGATGAGCTTGCGCACTACGGTGCGGAAATCACGCGCCTCACGATCGCGTTGAACACGCAGACCAAGCCGCTCGAAGAGCGCAGCACTTATGATCGCGCGTTCCTGCAGGTGATGAACCTGTGGGAGGAGAGCGGCGCGGTGCGCGAGTTCGTGTCCGGCAAGCGCCTCGCCGGGCTCGCCGCGGCGCTGATGGAAGTGGACGGCGTGCGGCTGTACCACGATCAGTCGCTGTACAAGGAGCCGGCCGGCGGCATCACGCCCGCGCACGCCGATCAATATTATTGGCCGCTGGCGACCGACCGCACCATCACGGCGTGGGTGCCGCTGCAGGCGGTGCCGCAGGAAATGGGGCCTCTGGCCTTTTTCGCCGGCAGTCAGCACGTGGAATTCGGCCGCGGCCTTGGCATCTCGGACGAGAGCGAGTGCGCGATCACCGCGAACATGGAGAAGCACGGCTTCCGCGTGGTGGACGAACCGTTCGCGCTGGGCGAAGTGAGCTTCCACTCCGGCTGGACCTTCCATCGCGCCGGCCCCAACCGTTCCGCACGGCCGCGCTCGGTGATGACCGTGATCTACATGGATCGCGACATGCGCCTGAAGGCGCCGGACAACCACATGCAGCAACAGGACTGGGAGCGCTGGTGCCCGGGCGCCGTGGTCGGCGAAGTGATCGACACGCCGATGAATCCCGTGTTGTTCGAAGGCATTCCGATCGAGCGCGTGGCGTGACGCCGGGCGTGATTCGCGGCGACGCGATCATCGCCGACGGCGAAGGTCGCTTCAGCGTCGAAACCGTCGAGGTCGATCCGCCCGCGACCGGCGAAGTGCGCGTCGCGATCGCGGCCGCCGGCGTCTGCCATACCGACCACGCCTCGCTGCGCTGGCCCGGTCCGCTAGTGATGGGCCACGAAGGTGCGGGTCACGTCGAAGCGATTGGCGAAGGCGTCGCAGGTTTGCAGATCGGCCAGCCGGTGCTGCTGAACTGGGCGATTCCCTGCGGGCGTTGCTTCCAGTGCGAACACGGCGCCGAAGCGCTGGCGAACGTACCCACGAACTCGACGTCGCACAGCTCGGCAACAGCCGTGTGCACGCGGGCGATACGCGCTGGCGCGGCCAGCCCGTCAAACGGTCATTCCATCTCGGCACGTTTTCGCAATACACGCTGGTGCGCGCGGAAGCGGTGACGCCACTGCCGCCAGAGCTGCCGCTGGACGCGGCCTGCAGGGCGCGCGCATCGCCGGCGCGAGCACGATCATCGCGATCGATCGTGTGCCCGCACGATTGGAACGCGCGCGCGAACTGGGCGCGGCGCGGGCGTTACTGGTGCAAGCCGACGACACCGGGCACGCAGAACTCGTCGCGAAAGTTCGCGCACTCACCGGCGGTCGGGCGCCGATCACGCGTTCGAGGCCACCGGCGTGCCCGCTTCGGCGTTCCTGCCGTTGAAACTCGCGCGCAATGGTCGCAACGCGTTGCAGGTCAGCGGCGCACACGGTCTCGCCACGCTGGAACTCACCGACCTGTTCTGGAACAAGCGCCACCTCGCGCCGCTGTACGGCGGTTGCGTGCCCGCACGCGACTTTCCTCGAATATTCGAATGGATAGCGCAAGGCAAGCTGGAACTCGCCGGATTCATCAGCCACCGCTATCCGATGGACGCGTTGGACCGCGCCTTCGACGACATGCTGCAGGGCCGCAGCAGCAAGGGCGTTTTGCGCATCGCATGAGGGCATCCCGAACAATCTGCTTTTGCTCGTCATCCCGGCGAAAGCCAGGATCCAGTGTCGTTGCGTTTCAAAGACTTGAAAGTCACTGGGTTCCCGCTTTCGCGGGAATGACGATTTTCTAGAAGCGCTTGTGGGCAATCAACCCTTCCGCACACTCGAAGTCTCCGGCCCCGCGATCACGGCGGACGGATTGGAGTTCGTGACGGTCAAGAGCCGCGCGCTGGCCCGGCGTGCCGATGTCACCGTGTATGTGCCGCCTGCGGCGCGCAGCGCGGTCAATGTTCCGATCATCGTGCTGCTGCACGGCGTGTACGGCTCGCACTGGGCCTGGTCTCTGAAGGGCGCGGCGCATTTCACGGCCGCGTGGCTGATCGAGGAAGGCGCGCTGCCGCCGGTCGCGTTGTTGATGCCGCCGGACGGTTTGTGGGGCGACGGCTCCGGTTACGTGAAGCGCGAAAATCACGACGCCGAACGCTGGATCATCGACGAGATGCCGGCGCTGGCGCGGCAAGTTGCCAATGGCTGCAGTGCGCGTTCGCCGCTACTGGTGGCGGGCCTCAGCATGGGCGGATTCAGTGCGTTGCGCTTGGCGGGCAAATATCCGGAGCGCGTCGCCGCAGCGGCGTCGCTGTCGGCGGTGACGGACGCCGCGCAGTTCGACATGCTGATCGAGGAAAACCGCGGCGGCTGGTGTGATGATCCCGCCGACCGCAGTGTGCTGGCCGCGCTCACCGGTGCCGCGGCACTGGTGCCGCCGCTGCGGATCGATTGCGGCCTCGACGATCGGTATCTCGAAGCGAACCGCGAACTGCATCGCGCGCTGCAAGCCGCGGGCATCGCGCATCATTACGCCGAAGGCGCGGGCGGCCATGACTGGGAATACTGGTCGGCGACGCTGGAGCAGACGCTGCGTTTTTTCGGCCAGGTTCTGCACGCCACGGAGAACGACGCATGAATTTCGCACGATCGCTGCCCGCGTGGCTGGCTGCCGGTTTGCTCGCACTGATGCTGCCGTCGCCCGCGCATGCCGCGGCGCCCCCGGTGGTGCAGCCACAAAGTCAGGTGTTCTATCAGATCTTCTTTCGCAGCTTCCGCGATTCCGACGGCGACCGCATCGGCGACCTCAAGGGCCTCACTTCGAAGCTCCACTACATCAAGGAACTCGGCGCCACCACGATCCTGCTGACGCCGCTGCAGCCATCGCCGTACTACCACAACTATTTCGCGACCGCGTTCAAGGCCATCGATCCGGCCTACGGCACGATGGACGATTACTTCGCCTTCATCCGCGCGGCGCACGCGCTGGGCCTGAAGGTTTATCTCGACGAGGAATTCCAGTACGTCGCGGAAGGCCATCCGTGGTGGAAGGACTCGATTTGCAAACCGCACGCGAAGTACGCCGATTACCTGCTGTGGGAGGACGCGCGGCATTGCGTGGCCGAACCGTTCCAGGGCCGCGCGAAGTGGGCGGGCTATACCGGCAAGAGCTACGGCATCGCGATGGTGAATCTCGAAAACCCGGCGGTGCGCAGCTACTTCGAGAACCTGCTGCTGTTCTGGGCCGATCCACATGGCGATGGCAGCGGCCGCGACGGGGTGGATGGTTTCCGGATCGACCACATGATGGACGACCTCGACCACAAGGGGCTCGACAAGAACCTGTTCGCGGATTTCTGGATGCCGATCTTCAAGGCGCTGAAGGCGCGCCGGCCCGAACTGCGCATCCTTGCCGAGCAGGCCGACTGGGGTTACGGTACAAAGTGGCTGACCGAAGGCCACGCGGACATGGTGTTTGCGTTTCCGCTGCGCGGCGCGCTGGCTTCGCTCGACAAGCGGCAGATCGTCGATGCGATCCGCGCCACCGACGAGGCGACGCCGTCGGGCAAGACGCAGGTGCTGTTCCTGGAGAACCACGACGTCGATCGCTACATGTCATTGGTCGGAGGTAACGAGGCCAAGGCCTGCGCGGGCGCCGCGATCGAGCTGATGCTGAAGGGCGATCCGCTGATCTACTACGGCCAGGAACTCGGGATGGGTGGGATGCAGCCGAAAGATTACGGCAAGGCCGACGGCATTCCGTTGTCCGACGCGGTCGGCATTCCGGTGCGCGAGGCGATGCGCTGGAACGCGGACCTCGAGGCGCCGGGTTCGGCGATCTGGTACGACGGCAAGTGGGGCGACAAGTGGTGGTGGAAGCATCGATTCAACCGTTCGCACGACGGCGTTTCGCTGGAAGAAGAACAGGCCAGGCCGGATTCGCCCCATCGCTGGTACAGGAAGCTGCTGGCGCTGCGGCATGCGCGGCCGGAGTTGCGCGGCGACGAACAGCAGATCCTGTGCGACGACGACAGCGCAGTGCTGTGCATCCTGCGCGGGCAGGGGAACCGGCGCACGTTGCTGCTTGTGAACCTGGGCAAGACCGATGCGGAGCCGAGGCTCGATTCCAGCCTGGTCACTGATACGAAGTGGACCGATCTTCTGGACGGCGACAAGCCCCCTTCGGTCGACGCCGTGCTGCAACCGATGCAGGTACGCATAATGGGCACGCCCGAGCGGTAACCCCACCTACGCTCGCCGTTCGCCCGCACGCAGCGAGGCGGAGTCGAAGGGCCGACGAAGGCGTTTCGACTTCGCCCGCTATGCGGGCTACGCTCAACGCGAATGGAATGGGCAGGCCTGCGCCAGCACCAGGCATCGATAGGACAAAATGGTCCCATGACGCTGCCCCATCTCGACCGCCCGATCTGCGAACCCGTGGAACTGCCGCCCGGCGCGCCGGTGCGGGTGGCGCGCATTCGGCAGGGTAGCGAGGCGACGCGCAGCGAACCGTTCGTGCATTTCCACGATGTGTACGAACTGGTGTTGTTCGGCCAAGTCGCGGGGCACTTCGACGTGGACGACCGCCGCTACGCGCTCACGTCCGGCAGCGTCACCTACATTCCGTCGTTGCGGCAACACGATTTCGCGCTGGACGCGGGGCCGCGCGACTGGCTCTTGGTGCAGGTCGATGCCGCCGTGGGCGAAGCGCTGGCGCGTACGCCCGGATTCGAGCGCCTGCGCCAGCCGTTCTGCGCGCGCCCGGACCGCCATCTTCGCCAACGCTTGCAGTCGATCGCCGACTGGCTGGTGGGCCTCGATGCCGCCGATCCGCTGGCGTTGTCCCTGGCCGAATTGCTGTTGCGCGCCGCGGTGCGCGCGCCAATGATCGAGGGCGAGAAACTGGTCGGCGACACGCAGGGGCTGCAGCGCCTGCGGCCCGCGATCGACCGCCTGCGCCGCCACCCCGCGGACGCGCCCGGCGCGGAGCAGGCCGCGGCGCTCTGCGCGTTGTCTCCGGCGTATTTCAGCCGCCGTTTCAAGCAACAGGTCGGCATGAGCTGGAGCGATTATGTGCGCACGCACCGCCTGCACCTCGCCAGCCGGCGCCTGCTGGAAACGGATCGCAGCATTGCTGTGATCGCTGGCGAACTCGGTTTCGCGACGCCTTCGCATTTCGGCGAACTGTTCCTGCAACGGTTCGGCATGACGCCTGGCGATTACCGCCGTTCGGGCCGCGCCCGGTCCGCGCAGCAGCGGTCGTGACTACCATGTCGTCGGTCCGGGCCGCACGGTGAGCTACAGGTGACCCGAAACAACGAGGTAGTGGGTCGATAACCGCAAAAGGAAAATCAGCATGCGTACTGCCGCCGCGCGTTTGGGTTGCATTCTGTCAGGAGTGACGTTGACGTTGTTCGCCATCCAAGTCGTGGCGGCCAGCGCACCCGCCTCGAAGCCCACGGTGCACGTCGGCAGCGGCACCTTGTCGGGTCTTTACGACGCCGCGACCGGCCTCGACGAATTCCGCGGCATTCCCTATGCCGCGCCGCCGACGGGAGCGCTGCGCTGGAAACCGCCGCAACCGGTCGCCGCATGGAAGGGCGTGCGCGCTGCCGACCACTTCGGTCCGCGCTGCATGCAGCTCCGGGTGTTCAGCGACATGGTGTTTCGATCCGACGGCGTGAGCGAGGACTGCCTGTACCTCAACGTCTGGACGCCCGCGGGCGGCGAAGCAAGGAAACTGCCGGTGCTGGTGTATTTCTATGGCGGCGGTTTCGTCGCGGGCGACGGTTCGGAATTCCGCTACGACGGTGCCAGCCTCGCGCGGCGCGGGATCGTCACGGTCACCGTCAACTACCGGCTCGGCGTGTTCGGGTTCCTTGCCTTGCCGGCATTGGCCGACGAATCGCCGCAGCACGCCACCGGCAATTACGGTCTGCTCGACCAGGTGGCCGCGTTGCGCTGGGTCCATCGCAACATCGCTGCGTTCGGTGGCGATCCCGGCAAGGTCACGGTCGCCGGTGAATCGGCAGGCTCGATGTCGGTGTCGGCCCTGATGGCCTCGCCGCTGTCGAAAGGCTTGATCCAGCGGGCGATCGGCGAAAGCGGATCGGTCCTCGGCAACCTTGCACCGGCGCCGCGCGCACGCGCCGAGCAACAGGGCGAGGCTTTCGCGAAGCATGTCGGCGCGCGATCGCTGGCCGCATTGCGCGCGATGCCCGCGAGCACGTTGCTCGAAGCCAGCGGCGACAAGGGCGTGGCCGGATTCGGTCCCGACATCGATGGCTGGTTCCTGCCGCGCGCGCCGGAGGCGATCTACCAGGCCGGCGCGCAGGCGCACATTCCGCTGCTGGTCGGTTCGAACTCGGGCGAGGGTTCGTACACCTCGCTGCTGGGCGACAAGCCGCCCACGCCCGCGAATTACCGCGCCGTTGTCACGCGGCAATTCGGCGCGCGCGCGGCCGAAACCTTGAAGTTGTATCCCGGCGACAACGAGGCCGAAGTGGAAGCTTCCGGCACCGCGCTCGCGGGTGACGAGTTCATTGCCTTCTCGACTTGGCGCTGGATGCAGTCGCAACGCGACATCGGCGATGCGCCGGTCTATTACTACTACTTCACCAAGGCGCGCCCCGGGAAACGCGACGGCAGCGCAGGCCCCGATCCCGCCGCGGTGCACAGCGGCGAAATCGAATACGCGCTCGGCAATCTCGCAACCAATCGCGTGTACGCGTGGACCGAAGCGGACCACAAGGTTTCCGCGACGATCGAAGGCTATTTCGCGAACTTCATCAAGACCGGTGACCCCAATGGCGCGGGTTTGCCGCACTGGCCGGCGGCTACGCAGAAGGACGGCGGCTTGCTGCGGCAGGAGATCGGCGAGGATACGCATACGATCGTGGACCGCAACGCGCCGCGCTATGAATTCCTGCAGCGCACGCGTCGGGCTTCGGGATCCTGAGCGATTCGCGCACAGGCGGCGCCGTCAAATCAATTCGACGGCGGCGCCAGCAGGAACGTCATCGGGACCGCCAGCCGCTCTGCCCAGTATTTCTCGCTTTGTTCGGCGTCCTCGAAGAAGCGGCTTTCGAAATGATCGCCGGTCCAGCCTTTCGCCTGCAGCATGCGATCGACGCGTTGCTGCGTCGGGGCGTAATAGGCGTCCAGCGTGCGCGTACCGTGATCGAAGTAGATCCTGTGGCCGGCCGGTGATGGGAAGCGTTGGCGAATGTAATCGACGAACGCGTCGGGCGCGGGGTCATCCGTTTTCGCATCCAATGAAAGATACGGCCCGGGCCAATGCGTCGACAGGCACGCCGCGCCGCCGAAGACGCCGGGGTATTCGGACATCGCGTACCAAGCGATCAATCCGCCCATGCTGGAACCCATCACGAAGGTGGCCTCGGGTTTCGGATCGACTGCGAAGCGCCGGTCGATGGCGGACTTCAGTTCCTGCGTCACGAATGCCAGGAACGCATCGGAATAAGGCGCCACCGGCAACAATTGGAAATCGCCCAGCTGCCGTGCGGACAGCGTTCGTCGCTGGTCGGGCGTCATCGATTCCCACGGCTTCTGCGGGAAGTATTCGCTGACCCGCAGGGTCTGCGCATTCCAGATGCCGACGATGACGAAGGGGCGCGTCTTGCCGCTGGCGACCAGCTGCGCCGCGGTCGCGGCGGCGCGCCAACTTTGCATCTTGCCAGGCTCGCGATCCCCGAACAGGTTCTGGCCGTCGAACATGTACAGCACGGCGTAGGGCGCCTGCTTCGGATAGTCCGGCGGCAGCCACACGTCCACGTTGTGCGGCGCCACGTACTGCGACAGGAATCGGTCGAGTTGCACGACATGTCCGGCGGGCACGGACGGCGGCGATGCCACCTCGGCCGCCTGCGCGGGCGCGCAGCCGCCGAACAGGATCAACGTTGCCAGCAACACCGACAGGCTGGATGCAACGCGATGTATGGCGGCATGCATGACGAATCCCCGTTCCCCTTCGGCTCAGGCGCCGGCGACCGTCCCGGTGTCGACCTCGACATCCTGGGTCGGCTGTGACGAATCCATCTCCGCGAAGAACACGCTGTATCCGGGAAGAAGGATGCGTCCGAACTCGATGCGTCCGCCCGGAAGGCCATGATCTTCGCATGCACGGACGCCGCCCGCCGGGATTGGCATCGACGCCACGGTGGAAATTCCGCCGCAGGGATTGGTGGTGGTGGAATTACGGCGGTAACGTTCTGTTCCGCGAGTATCGTCATTCCGGGGCTCGCGCCGGCATCGCCGGTGCGAGAACCCGGAATCCATTCTGCTCTTCGATGGGCGGCAAAAATGGATTCCGGATCGCCGCTGCGCGGCGTCCGGAATGACGACATTGTGCAAGTCTCGTCGCGCGGTAAGCGGTCGTTCAACTGGCGCCAGTGACGCTGGAATGCCGCACCACCAGGTGCGTGGGCAGGCGGCAGCTTTGCACGGGTTTGCCTTCGATCAGGTTGATCAAGGCTTCCACCAGCAGCCGGCCGGCGCGGCGCGTGTCCTGCGCGACAGTGGTGAGGGACGGGCTGACATTGCTGGCCATCGCGATGTCGTCGAATCCAACCACCGCGACGTCATCCGGAATCCGCAAACCGCGCTCGGCCAGACCGCGCATCGCGCCGATCGCGATCAGGTCGCTGGCGCCGAACACGGCATCGAATTGCTGGCCGCGATCGAGCAGCGCGAGTACGCCGTCGTGGCCGGATTGCTCGGTGGTGACCGCGTCGACGCGCAGCGCGGGATCGAGTTCGATACCGGCCGTCTGCAGCGCGGCTTCGTAGCCGCGGTAACGTTCCAGTACTTCCGGCGAATGTTCCGGCGCGCCGAGAAAGGCGACGCGGCGGCGCCCCTGCGCGACCAGGTGTTCGCACACCATGCGCCCGCCCTGCAGGTTGTCGCTGCCGATGGAAATGCCCAGCCGGTCCGGCAGCAGCGAGCCCCAGCGCACAAAGCGGGTGCCGGCCTTCACCAGCGCGTCGAGTTTGCCGCGGTAGGCCAGGAAATCGCCGTAACCGAGCAGGATCAGGCCATCCGCCTTGCGGCTGCCGGTGTAATCGGCGTGCCAGTTGCGCGACATGCTCTGGAACGAAACCAGCAGGTCGTAGCCGCGCTCGGAGCAGACCCGGGTGATCCAGCTCTGCATCGAAAGGAAGAACGGATTGATGTTCGAATCGTCCGAGGTCGGATCCTCGAAGAACAGCAGCGCCAGCGTATGACTCTGCTGCGAGCGCAGGTTGGAAGCGTTCTTGTCGACGATGTAATCGAGCTGGCGGGCGATGTCGAGGATGCGGTCCCGGGTCTTCTTGTTGACCATCGGATGGCCCCGCAGGGCCCGCGAAACCGTGGATTGCGAGACGCCGGCGAGTTCGGCGATATCGAGTGAAGTAGGCATTTGCAGTATTTGCGTTGCCCCTTGCTCGATGGGCGTTGCCGCGAGTCTAACAGGGCGTTGAAAAACGCCCTGTTGGTGCGGGTCATGGATGACCCGCCGCGGACAAGCACGGCATGTGCTTGTGCCGGCGAAGCCGAGTCCGGACCTGTGCCGGACTCGGTGCGTTGGAAAAGTGCAGGAGAGCACTTTTTCAACTGCATGTTGCCCCGATTACACTGCAAGCTTCCTTTCCCGCGAGACTGACTTTCGGTACATGGATCATCTCGATGCCTTGCGCGCGGCGGTCGGTGCGACGCAGGTACTGGCCGGCGCGGACGCGCAGCCATACGAAAACGACTGGCGCGAGCGCTATCGTGGTCGCGCGCTGGCGGTGGTGCGGCCGGGTTCGACCGAAGAAGTGTCGGCCGTGGTGCGCCTGTGCGCGCAGGCGCGCATTCCCATCGTGCCGCAGGGCGGCAACACCGGCCTGTGTGGCGGCGCGACACCGGACGATTCCGGCCGCGCGGTGATCCTGTCGCTGCAGCGGATGAACCGCATTCGCGGCATCGACACCGACAACGACACCATGGAAGTGGAAGCCGGTTGCATCCTGCAGACGGTGCAGCAGGCGGCGCGCGACGCCGGGCGCCTGTTCCCCTTGAGCCTTGCGGCCGAAGGCAGTTGCACGATCGGCGGCAATCTCGCGACCAACGCCGGCGGCACGCAGGTGCTGCGCTACGGCAACATGCGCGAACTGGCGCTGGGGCTTGAAGTCGTGACCGCACAAGGCCACGTCTGGCATGGCCTGCGCGGGTTGCGCAAGGACAACACCGGCTACGACCTGCGCGATCTTTTCATCGGCAGCGAAGGCACGCTGGGCGTGATTACCGCGGCCACGCTGAAGCTGTACCCGCTGCCGGCCGCACGCTGCACGGCCTTGATCGCCGTGGCATCGATCGAGGCGGCGGTCGCCGTGCTGAACCGCGCGCGTTCGGGACTCGGCGCATCGCTCACCGGCTTCGAATTGATGGCCGGCGATTGCCTGCAACTGGTCGCGCAATGCTTTCCGCAACAGCGGCTGCCGTTCGACGGGCCGTCGGCGGCGCTGCCATGGTACGTGCTGATGGAAGTGTCGGACAGCGAATCCGAGGCGCACGCGCGCGAGCGTTTCGAAGTCGTCGTGGGTGAAGCGATCGAAGCCGGCCTGGTGCAGGACGCGGTGATCGCGGGCTCGCTGGCGCAAAGCCACGCGCTGTGGCACCTGCGCGAAAGCATCCCGATGGCGGAAAAGGGAACCGGCAAGAGCATCAAGCACGACGTGTCGATTCCGGTATCACGGATGGCGGAATTCGTGCGGGGCACGAACGCGGCGCTGCAGGCCGCGTTTCCCGGCATCCGCCATGTGATCTTCGGACACCTGGGTGATGGCAACCTGCACTACAACGCCGCGCGCGGCGAAGACTGGACGGAGGAGAAACTGCTGGCGCGCCAGGACGACGTGTACGCGTTGGTGCACGACCGCGTGCACGAAGCAGGCGGATCGATTAGCGCCGAACACGGGATCGGCCAACTCAAGCGCGACGTGCTGCCGCGCTACAAGGACCCGGTCGAAATGGCGCTGATGCACAAGATCAAGGTCGCGCTCGATCCGCAGGGCATCATGAATCCGGGCAAGGTTCTGGACGTCCAGCCGTCCGATTGAGGCCGGCCGCCGCACCAATCGTGCGGCGCTGCCGCAGGAGATGCTGCCGCGTCACGCGAGATCGAGCGTTCCGGTGAGGTCGCCCGGCGCGAAGCCGTTGTGGCGGCGCATGGCCTCGTCGCGAAGGAGGATGCCTTCCAGCGGCGCGAGCCCGAAGGCGGCGGCGCAGGGGCATTTCGGCGGCCGCGCCATCCGTGCGCTGGCGACGGTGCCCCGCTAACCGCGGCTCGCCGCTGCAAACGCGAAGTTGAACCGGAGCCGGATTCGAACATCAGCCGATTGGTCGCGGCTGCCATAATGGGGATGGATGGCTCCTGTTGCTACGGAAAGCCGATGCGCCGACGCACGATTCCATGCCTGCTGCTGTTGCTGGCGTTTTCGCTGCCGGCGGCTGCGCGCGTGGAAGTTTCCGGCGGCCGCAGCGAAACGACCCACAGGGATTGGACGACCGTATTGTTTGCCGAGTGGATCGGCGAGCCCCGGCCTGTGTGGATATTCCACTGGGCGCCGGACGTGGGGTTGGGGCATTTCGCTGCCCGCCCCAACTTGCCGGGCGTCCGGCTCGACAACGACGTCTGGGTGGGCGCCGCGGGCGCGCGGCTTTACCTGTGGCGCAACGCGTTCTTCGGATTCCAGGGCGCGTTGACCGACGGCAAGACCGACGCGCTCAGCACGCCGTACGAATTCGTCAGCACGCTCGGCTGGCAGGGACACCACTGGCAAGTGATGGTGCGGCACATCTCCAACGACGACTTCCACGAACCCAATCACGGCGAGACCATGGTGTTGCTGGGCGTGGCGTTTTGAACGGACGTGGCGCGCGCGATTGGTCTGTTGCGACGGCTATGGTTCCTTCCGTTGGGCTTCATTGCCCAACCACACTTCGGTGGCCGCGCCTCCAATAAAAAAGGCTCCCGATGGGAGCCCTTTTCGTGGTGGTGGGCAGTACAGGGATCGAACCTGTGACCCCTACCATGTCAAGGTAGTGCTCTACCGCTGAGCTAACTGCCCCGCTTCATTCAATGAACGGTCGTGCGCAGCGCGACGATCACTCCCCCTCTCCCGCTTGCGGGAGAGGCGGCCGAAGGCCGAGCGCTCCGCGCCGGGGTGAGGGCTGCTTGTCGCGCAGACACATGCGGGTTGCGCACTATAGCGTGATCCGGGATGCCGCTCAATGCGCCGCGGCATGACATCGCCTTCACCCGCCGCTTACGATATTGGCTGCCCGCGTGCCGGCGTCCCGCGATGCCGCCACGCGGCATCGCGAGGATGCGCCGGGAGACAACCGCATCCGCGCGACCTCGACCCTCCATCCATTGCGTTGCATCGCGATCCGCACCGGCCCTGCACGATCATCGAGGAGAACCCCCGTATGTCCCAGGAACACGTCCGCGAACCGCTCTCGGAAGCCTGGCCCGCCATGACGAGAACCGCGCTGCGGGTCGCGTTCGGCTTGATCTGGGTGGCCAACGCCGCGTTCACCTGGACCTCCGCGTTCGCGGTGCACTACGTCGGCTACCTGCACAATGCCGCGAAGGGGCAACCCGCCTGGTCGGCGTGGTGGTTCGATTTCTGGATCAACCTGGTCACGCCCAACGCGATGCTGTTCGTGTGGCTGACCCGCGGCATCGAAACCGCCTTGGCGGCGGCGCTGGTGCTGGGCTTCGCGCGCAAGACGGTGTATGTGCTGGGCGCGCTGTTCAGCCTGTTGATCTGGAGTACCGCCGAAGGTTTCGGGGGGCCGTACACAGTGGGCGCCACCAACATGGGCGCCGGCATCATCTACGTGCTGGTGTTCATCGCGCTGATCGTGATCAACAGCCGCTCGGGCCCCAGTCCCTACAGCCTCGACTATTACATCGAGCGGGGTAGGCCGGGCTGGCGCTGGATTTCCGAATGGCGCACCGATCTGGTGCCGGCCAGGGTGCACCCGGTGTCGTGGCGTGTGCAGGGACCAGCGCTGTTCCTGATCGCCGTGCTGGTGTTCTTCCTGGTGGCGGGGCTGCACAGCAGTCTCAACGTGCGGCCGCCGACACCCGCCGCGGCCGCCGCCGCCGTGTCGCCGTTGGCGCTGGCTTCCCCTGCACCGGTGCAGAAGGCGAAGGATGCGCGCCTGCCGCCGCTGCAGCCCGGCAACAGCGCGGACGTGCACATCGAATCGACCGACCACACGGTCTCGATCGCCAGCGGCGTCCAATACCAGGCATGGACCTTCGGCGACAGCGTGCCCGGGCCGGTGATCCACGTGCGCCAGGGGCAGACCGTCAACGTCACCTACACCAACAAGGGCACGATGGAGCATTCGCTGGATTTCCATTCCGCGATCACGCCGCCGAACCTGCACTACGCGGAACTGAAGCCTGGCGAGTCGATGACCTATTCCTTCGTCGCCAAGGTGCCGGGCGCGTTCCTGTACCACTGCGGCACGCCGCCGGTGCTGCTGCACATCGGCAACGGCATGTACGGCGCGATCATCGTCGATCCTGCGACGCCGCTGCCGCCGGCGGCCGAAAGCTACGTGATCGTGCAGAGCGAGTGGTACACGCAGCAGGTCTCGGGAAAGCTGATGGGCCCGGATTTCCAGAAGATGAAGGACGAGCGCCCCGACGAGGTGGTCTTCAACGGGGTCGCGTTCCAGTACAAGGATCATCCGCTGCCGGCCACGCCGGGCG
>JBQCCP010000081.1:0-31258 GCA_051962095.1 Rhodanobacteraceae bacterium | reverse complement strand
GGAAGTTCTGGACGTTGTTGGGTGGGAAGGTCCAGGCGTTGTACGGGTTGGGCGCTTCGGTGATGTCGGCCGCAGCGATCACTTTCGCATCCAGCGCGTCGATGGATTGCTTGAGGTCGCCATTCGTGCCCTCGCCCGCTTTCCGCAAGGCCGTGTGCAACTTGTCGGCTTCGCCCATCGCGGTCGCGAGCTTCGCTTGTTCCGTTTCGACCTTGCGCGCCAGTTCGAACTGCTGCTGGTAGGCCGATTCCGGAATGGTGACGCGCGGATCGTGCGCGACGGTCAGCGGCTCGCTGTAAGTCTTGCCGTTGACGGTGAGTTTCACCGTGTACTGGCCGGGCGGCGCCCACGCGCCGTCGGCATACGCATCGCCGTGCGACAACGCGGCCGGCGGCGCATAGCGCAGCGGCCACACGAAGCGGTTCAGGCCGGGCTTGGCCTCCAGCACCACCGGTTCGCGGAACCAGTCGGGCGTCATGTTGATCTTGGCAAGATCAGGCTTGGGTGCCTTGTCGGCGCTGGAATAACTGCGCACCAGTTTGCCGTTGGCGTCGTAGATCGAAAGCTCGATCGGCTTCGCAGGCGTCGCGGCCAGCGAGTAATCGATGTACGCGCCCCACGGCGGGTTTTCGGCGATGGGTTCGTCCTTGGGCAGCGGCGTGCCGGTGAACATCGGCATGCGCACGCGATACGCGACCGCGGGCTTGTACAGGCGCGTGGCCCAACTCGCCGGATACGCCGCCAACTGCCGCAGCGCGGAGACGTCGTCCATGATGTAGAAGCCGCGGCCATGCGTGGCGATCACCAGGTCATCGTTCTTGACGTCGATGTCGCGCACCGACACCGCCGGCAGGTTCTGCTGCAGCGAATGCCAATGATCGCCGTTGTCGAACGACACGAAGATGCCGAAGTCCGTGCCGGCGTAGAGCAGCCCGCGCTTCACCGGGTCCTCGCGCACCACGTCGACGAAATCGCCGTCGGGAATGCCATCGACGATCGGCTGCCAGGTCTTGCCGCCGTCGGTGGTGCGGTAGATGTAGGGCTTGCGGTCATCCAGCCGGTGGCGATCGACCGAAACGAACGCGGTGCCCTGGTCGAAGTGCGACGGCGAAATGCTGCCGACCTTGGACCAGGCGCCGAGTTGCCTGGGCGTGACGTTGCTCCAGTGCGCGCCGGCATCGTCGGTGCGCCAGACCATGCCGTCGTCGGTGCCGACCCACAACAGCTTCGCGTCCAACGGTGACGAACCGATCGAATACACCACGCCGCGGCGCGCGCCCTGGTGCAGGTTGTCGGCGACGGTCGGCGCATCGAGCGTGGAAGGCACCGCGGGATCGGTGCGCGACAAATCCGGGCTGATCGCGGTCCAATGTTCGCCGCCATCGCGGGTCTGCCACAACCGCTGGTTGCCGAAGTACAGCGTCTTCCTGTCGGACGCGTTGAACACCAGCGGCAGCGTCCAGGTGCTGCGATAGATGTCGGGGTCGGCCAGCGTGGGATCGACGCTGCGCGTCTGCCTGGTCTTGAGATCCAGCCTGTCGACCTTGTCGCCGTACACGATGTCGGGATCGGCCGGATCGGGCGCGATCATGCCGCTCTCGCCGCCCGCGGTGACCTCGTGGAACTGCATCATGTTGATCGTCGCGTAATAGGTCGAGCGGCTGGGCACCGCGGCCGCGCCGGAATCCTGCTGCGCGCCGTACACGCGATACGGAAAACGGTTGTCGGTGCTGACGTGGTACATCTGCGCGGTCGGCTGGTTGAACCAGCTCGACCAGGTCTTGCCGCCGTTGGTGGTGATGATCGCGCCCTGGTCCACGCCCATGATCTGGCGATCGGGATCGTTCGGATCGATCCACAGTTCGTGGTAATCGTCACCGGTCGGATCGCCCTTCACCGGCAGGAAGGTCTTGCCGCCGTCGTCCGAACGCAGCTCGATGGTGTTCATCGCGTAGATGCGATCGGGGTTCTTCGGATCGGCGGTGAGCTGCCCGAAGTACCAGCCACGCTGCCAGATGCGCGGATCGCCGCTGGTCTTCTTCCAGGTCTTGCCGGCGTCTTCGGAGCGGTACAGGCCGCCCTCTTCCGCATCGACGATCGCGTAGATTCGATCGGGCGCCGCGGCGGAAATCGCAATGCCGATGCGGCCGAGTTTGTTCGACGGAAAACCATGGCCTTCGATGTGCGTCCAGGTGTTGCCGCCGTCGGTGGATTTGTACAAACCGGAACCCGGTCCGTTCGACGGCGGATAGATGTTCCACGGCGGACGCCGCGTCTGCCACAGGGACGCGTAGATCACGTTGGCATCGCCGGGCTTGAAGATGATGTCGATGGCGCCGGTGTCGTCGTTCGGACCCAGCACCTTCTTCCAGGTCTTGCCGCCGTCCAGCGAACGGAACACGCCGCGTTCGGCATTCGGCCCATAGGGATGCCCGAGCGCCGCGACAAACACGCGGTCCGGGTCGTGCGGATCGACGCGGATGATCGAAATCTGCTGCGAGTCGGCGAGCCCGATGTGCGTCCAGGTCTTGCCGGCATCGACCGATTTGTACATGCCGTCGCCCTGCACGATGTCCGAGCGCATGTCGGATTCGCCGGTGCCGACGTAGATGACGTTCGGGTTCGAGGGCGCCACCGCGATCGCGCCGATCGACTGCACCGGCTGCCCGTCGAACAGCGGCTGCCAGGTGCGGCCGGTGTCGTGCGTTTCCCACACGCCACCACCGACGGTGCCCATGTAGAAGTGCGTCGGCTGGCCGGGCACGCCGGTGACGGCCAGCGTGCGGCCGGCGCGGAACGGGCCGATCAGGCGCCAGTGCAAGGCGCCCCATTTCGATGCGCCGGTCGCGTTGTGCTGCGTGGCAGGCGTCGCGCTGCCTTGTGCGGCGGGCGTCGCGACGGATGCAGGCGCGGCGGCGACCAGGGACAAGGCGACAGCGGCGCACAGCGCATTCAAGCGATGGGGCACGGACATGAACGACTCCTCACGGCGCGGGCAATCCCCGCATCATAGCGAGGACGCCGTGGGGTTCATGGGTAGAAAGGCATGGATGCGTCGCGTCGCTTCGCTTGAGCCGACGATGTTTTGCTCTTGATCGCCATCCCAGCGCAAGCCGGGGTCCATTGTGCTCTTTTGGGAAAAGTCACTGGGTTCCGACTTGCGCCGGAATGACGACACAAGGTCGGGCTTCCCCACCGTGGCGGGTTGCGCCGCTGCGCGGCTGACCCGCCCTACACGCTCTGAACCTGCTTGACGCTGATCCTCAGCCGTACTGGAGGCACCGCACGAGACGAAACGTTGTCATTCCGGGGCTGCCCGCGGTGATCGCGGGCAGAACCCGGAATCGGTATCGTGGTCCCCCGCGGTGGCTCAACCGATTGACTCGCGCCATCCTTGGCGCTCGCCCTTCGGGCCGCCTCCGGCGTTCGCGTTGGCTGTTCCCGGATCAAGTCCGGGACAGGCTCTGCCAACGCGGTCGGATCCGGGCCTGCGGCCCGCTCCGGAATTACGACGGTTTTTGATCTACGCTTTCGAAGCGCCCCTTCTTGCCCGTCATCCCGGCGAAAGCCGGGATCCATTGTGCTGTTGAGGCAAAGTCAAAATGGGTCCCGGGTTCCGCCCGCATAAAGCGGGCGGCCCCGGGGATGACGGCATAAACAGTGTGCCGCATCAAATGCCCGCCGGCACGAGCAGTTTCGGATCGCCGACCTTCACCGGGTCGCCGATGGCGAGGGTTTGCATGCCGGCCGACTTGGCCTGCTTGTTGAAGTCGAGCACGGCCTGGCGCAGCGAGCCGTTGAAGGTATCGAGCTTCGGTTGCAGGCCCGCTTCCTGCCTGGCGATGTATTCGCGCTGGCTCGCATTGGGCGCCTGGTCCGGTCCCATGCGCGAGATCTGGCGATACAGCCCGAAGAAGCTCATGCCCCACGGCGACAGTTCGTGCAGGTCGTCTTCCGGCACCTTGTACTGGATGTTCGGGAGCCAGAAGTCCCTGGAGAAATGGCCGAGTTGCTGCTTCAGGCTCACGGCGCTCGCATGCAGGTTGGCTTTGGCACTGCCGGCCGCCGCATCCCTGGTCGAATCCAGCACCTTGTCGAGCGTCTGCATCATGGCGTAGCTGCGGCCGATCATCGCCACGTCGGCCGCCGCTTCGCCGCGCAGGCGCATCGCGGTGTCGAACGCCGCGCGCTGCACGTCCATCGGCGGATTGACGCGCGGATCGGCGACCACTTGCACGGTTTGCGTTTCACTGTGGCCATTGGCCGCGACCTTCACCTGATACGCGCCGGGCAACGCGAGCGGACCCTTGGGCGCGTCGCTTTCGTCCGGACGCTCCTCCGCGCGCAAGGCCTTCGGCAACTCGACGCCGGTGTAGCGCATGTTCCAGGACGCCACGTTGATGCCGGCCTTGCCGGGTGCGTGGAAGACGGCCACGGGCTTGCCCGCGCTGTCGGTCACGGTGATGACGACCAGGTTGCATTGCTCGAACGAGGGCTTGTGCTCCTTCTTCGCGGGTTTCTTCGCGCCCTTCTGTTCCTTGTCGCCGCGCTGCTTCGACTGGGCGCTCGCCTGCGCCGGTTCATCGCCATTCTTGTTCTTGTTTTCTTCCTTGGCGCATCCCTTTGGAACGTTGATCGCTTTCGCCAACGAATAGACGATCGTCGGCCCGCTCGGCGGATTTGGCGTCGTGAACTCGCCTGGCTGTGGGCTGATGTGGCGGCCACCGAACCCGATCCATTCCGTGCCTTCCGCGCTCGGGAACAGATGGAACGAAGCATCCGCCAGCTTCGGCTGCCACTGTTCCAGCGCCTCGATGTTGTCGAGGATCCACAAACCGCGACCGTGCGTCGCCAGCACCAGATCATGCGGCGACTTGGTGAACTTGATGTCCCACACCGCCAACGTGGGCAGGTTGCCGGTCATCGGTTCCCAATGCGCGCCGTCGTCGAACGACAAGTACAGGCCACGCATCGTGCCGAGCGCGAGCAGGCCCTTCCGATTCGGGTCCTCGCGCACCACGACCGCCGAATAGTTGTCCGGCAGGCCGTTGGCGATGCTCGTCCAGTGCGCACCGTAGTCGCTGGTCTTCAGCACGTACGGATGCTCGTCACCCAGCATATGGCCGTCCACCGCGAGGTAAGCGGTGCCGGCATCGAACGGCGACACACCGATCTGGTAGATGCGCCCGAGCTTCACCGCCTGCGGCAGGCCGGCCGAAACATTCGTCCAGTTCGCGCCACCATTTTTGCTGACCCACACCAGGCCATCGTCGGTGCCGACCCAGATGACCTTGCCGTCGGTGGGCGCGAGCGAGATCGAGATGATGGTGTCGGTGTTCTCGGCGCTGGAAATGTCATGGAACACAGGGCCACCGGCGACCGGCTGGTGTTCCTTGATGTTGCGCGTGAGGTCCTTCGAAATCGGCTGCCAGTTCGCGCCGCCATCGGTGGATTTGAACACCACGTTGGCGCCGAGGTACACGGTGTTCGGATCGCTCGCCGACACCGCGATGGGCGCGGCCCAGTTGAAGCGGTATTGCAGTTGCGAGATCGGCGTGTCGCCCATGCTCGTCATCACGGGGCGGATGAACTTGCGCGTCCAGTTCTTCATGTCGATGCGCGAGGTGAAGCCCGTCTGCGACGCGGCATAGACGATGGACGGATCCGAAGGCGCGGGCACCACGTAGGTGCCGTCGCCGCCGGACGGATTCCACCAGTCGGCGCCCCAGATGCCGTCGCGCGAGAGGCTGTTGGACGGGCCGCACGCGGCGTTGTCGTCCTGGATGCCGCCGCACACGCCGAACGGCACCGTGTTGGAAATCGCGACGGTGTAGAACTCCTCGATCGGCAGGTTGTTGAACGCGTGCCAGGTCTTGCCGGCGTTGACGCTGACGAACGCGCCACCGTCGTTACCCTGGATGATGCGTTTCGGATCCTTCGGATCGATCCAGATCGCGTGATGGTCCACGTGCACGTCGCGATCGATCACCTTGGCGGTCTTGCCGCCGTCGGTGGACTTCATCAGGTTGAAGGAACTGAAATAGATCGTCTTCGGGTCATTCGGAGCGACCGCGAATGAGCTGAAGTAGAACATCCGCACCGCAAGCTCGTGGTTGTTGCTGATGCACTTCCAGTCGTTGCCGGAATCGGTGCTGCCCCACAGGATGCAGTTCTTCGTCGGCATCGTGGCATAGACGGTGCTCGGCGATGACGGCGCGAATCCGATCTTGACGCGATCGGTGGGATCGGTGGTCGGCAGGCCGCCGCCAACCTTGTTCCAGGTACGGCCGCCGTCGGTCGATTTCCAGATGCCGCCGTCGGTGCTGCCGTTGACCAGCGTCCACGGCTTGCGCTGCACGGTCCACATCCCCGCGAGCAGCACGTTCGGATTGGATGGATCGATCTGGATGTCGCTGGCGCCGGTGGTGTCGTTGACGTACAGCACCTTCTTCCAATTCTTGCCGCCGTCGGTGGTCATGAACACGCCGCGCGTTGCGCTGGGCTTCCATGGGTTGCCGAGCACCGCAACCCAGACCGTGTTCGGATCGTTCGGATCGACGACGATGTTCGAGATCAGTCCTGCATCTTCCAGGCCCTTGAACTGCCAGGTCTTGCCCGCGTCGGGCGAGAAATACAAGCCGCGCCCGATCAGGACGTCGTTGCGCGGATTGGCTTCACCCGTGCCGACCCAGACGTCCTTCGGATTCGACGGCGCCAGCGCGACCGCGCCGATCGATGCCGCATCGCCGTGCTTGAACACGTTGTCCCACTTGATGCCGTTGTCGGTGGTCTTCCACACACCGCCGCCCGCGGTGCCGACGTAATAGACGTCGGGCTTGCCGGGAATGCCCGTGACCGTGCTGACGCGCCCGCCCGAAACCGCGGGGCCGAGGTTGCGGAATTTCAGGTTGGCGAAGGGGCCGGTCGGCTTGTCCGCCGCGGCCAGGGCGGTTCCGGCGATGGTCAGCAACAACAGCGCTGCAACGGATCGTGCTTTCACGGCGGTCTCCGGTCGAGGGAACAAATCCCCCTGACCGTAATCCTCCGCCCGAACGTGGAGGGAGTGCCGGAAGTCAGGGCGTGGCGTGAAGGTTTGGTCAACGCAAGTCGCTGATCACATTTTCGTCATTCCGGACGCCGCGCAGCAGCGATCCGGAATCCATTTTGATCTTGCTTCAAAAGCGATGACGATCAAAAGCACGTAGGTTGGGGTGAGCAGCTCCATGCGAACCCCAACACGCTGCGCAACGTTGGGTTTCGCCCAGATGAAGCCTGGGCTCGACCCAACCTACGATTCCCACACATTCACTGCTCTTCCTGGTCGCGATTGGTGGTGATCCAGCCGGCGTTCCAGTCGAGCGGCACGACGGCTTTCGCCACGACCAGCGGTGGCTGCTTCGAGTGCCGCAGCGCGCGATTCAACTCCGCCAGCGGCTGTCCCTTCAGCGCGGTCCAGCGATCCATCAGCGACTTCAATTCCGCACTGGTCTTGTCGAGCGCCGTGAGGTCCGCCGCGGTGGGCGCCTGATCCGCACCCTGCATGCGCATCATCAGCATCTGCAGGTCACCGCCGACGCTGCCGAGGTTGGGCGGGCCGCGATGGAAGAAGAACGCGAACGGCGAAGTGGCCTTGGGACCCGACAACGCTTCGAGCTGCTTGTCGTAAGCCGCGAGCTTGCCGGTGGGCTTGTGGCCGGCTTCGCGCGACGCCACCTGCTTCTCCATGTCGCGCACCTGGCCCAGCGCGTGGCTCGCTTCGATCGCCTCGTGGTACGCCTGCATGGACTTGTCGAATTGCTGCTGCAGATCCGCGGTAGAGGTCTTCACCCGCGGATCCATCCGCACCACCAGCGGCTGCGTGTACGTCTTGCCGCCGGCCGTCAGCTTGACCGTGTAGTTGCCCGGCATCACCCACGGCGAACTCGCCATCACCGGCGTTTCGTGCTTCACCGCCTGGTTGGCGTCGAGGAACTGCAAGGCGCCCGGCATCGGTTGCCAGTGCATGTCCCACACGAAGCGGTGCATGCCGGCCTGCGTGGAAAGGTTCATCGGCGGACGCGGCCACCAATCGGGCACATCGAGCTTGTTGGGATCGATCGGCTTTTCTGGATCGGCGCTGGAATAGTGACGCACGAGTTTTCCTTCGGACGTATAGACGTCCAGCGTCACCGGGCCGCTCGCGTTGTTAGCGAGGTGGTAATCGATGATCGCGCCAGGCGGCGGATTCGGCAGCGAAGGCATCCGCCACGGCGTCGGCGGATTCATGCCCCAGCGCACGCGCACCGCGGTTTGCGGCTTGTACAGCGTCACCGCTGCTTTCGCGACCTGCGCATCGATCTGCCGCAGTGGCGTGATGTCGTCCAGCACCTGGAAACCGCGACCGTGCGTGGCCGCAACCAGGTCGTCACCGTGCACCTGCAGGTCGCGCACGGAAACCGCCGGCATGTTCAGCCGGAGCGATTGCCAGTGGTCGCCGTTGTCGAACGACACCCACGTTTGCGTTTCGGTGCCGGCGAACAGCAGACCCTTGCGTTCCGGGTCTTCGCGGATCACGTTGGTCGCGGCGTCGGGTGTGATGCCGTTGTCGATCTCGGTCCAATGCTTGCCGCCGTCTTCCGTGCGGAACAGGTGCGGCCGCATGTCGTCCAGCCACATCGTGTTGATCGCCGCATACGCGACGTTCGGATCGAAGTGGCTCGCTTCCAGCGCGAACACGCGCCACCACGGTTTCAACTGCGGCGGCGTGACATTGTCCCAATGCGCACCGCCGTCGTGCGTCGTCCAGATCAGGCCGTCGTCGGTGCCTGCCCAGATCAGGTTTCCGTTCATGGGCGACGGCGCCAGCGCGTACACCACGCCGCGATCGGTGGGCTTGGCCGCCTTGCTGTCCGCGTACTTGCCGACGCTCGCCGGCACGTCCCACGTCTTGCGTGTCAGGTCGGGGCTGATCTGCTTCCAGTTCTGTCCGCCGTCGTCACTCTGCCACACCGTGTTCGAGGTGAAATACAGCCGATGCGGATCGGTCGGCGAAAACAGGATCGGCATAGTGCGCACGGTGCGGTAATCCGGATCGCGCGACGCGACCGGACCAACATCGGCGATCTGCCCCGTATCGCGGTCGTAGCGCGTGACGCCGCTGCGCGAACCGCCGTAAACCAGGTTCGGGTGCAGCGGATCGATCGCGGCACCGCCGTATTCCTCGATGCCGACCGGATGCCAGTCGTGCGCCGTCAGCTCGCCATCGTTGCCGCGCGACGACACGCACGCGGAACCCGAGTCCTGCTGGCCGCCGCAGACGCGATAAGGCCAGCTGTTGTCGATGCCGACCTTGTACATCGCGGCGGTCGGCTGGTTATACCAGGAACTCCAGGTCTTGCCGCCGTTGACGGTGACGATCGCACCCTGATCGCTGTTGACTGCGATGATGTCCGGGTTGTTCGGATTGATCCAGGTCTGCTGGTAATCGTCGCCGCCCGGCACGCCGCGGAATCCCGTCCACGTCTTGCCGCCGTCGATGGATTTCCACAGCACCGGCGTGTTGCTGTACACGACGTCGGGATCTTTCGGATCGACGGTGAGCGGCGGCAGATCGCCGCCGCCGATGCGTGCGGCCGGACGCGAGTCCTTCGTCATCTTGTACCAGCTCGCGCCCGCGTCATCAGAACGATAGAGCGTGACGTCGCCTTCCTCGCCTGAGGCGATCGACGCGTACAGCCGGTTCGGTTCGCTCGGTGCGATCGCCACCAGCGCCTGCTGCACGGCGGGCAGACCCTTGGTGAGCTTGGTCCAGGTGTTGCCGCCGTCGGTCGATTTGTAGATGCCGCCCTCGGTGCCCGCGAACGAACCGTTCTCCCACGGCGCCTGCTGCTGTTGCCACAGCGTCGCGTACACGATGTCCGGATTCGCGGGGTCGATCTCGACATCGTCGCCGCCGACGTACTCGTTCGTGTACAAGACCTTCTTCCAGGTCTTGCCGCCATCGAGCGAACGGAAAATGCCGCGCTCTGGATTGGGACCATAGATATGCCCGAGCGCCGCGGCGAATACGCGGTTCGCATTCTTCGGGTCCACCGCGATCATCGCGATGTCCTGCGTTTCCTTGAGCCCGATGAAGTTCCACGTCTTGCCCGCGTCGGTGGACTTGTACATGCCCATGCCCGTGGCCTGGTCGGGCCGGATCGTGCTCTCGCCGGTGCCGACGTAGACCACGTTCGGATCGGAATCCGCGATCGCGATGGCGCCGATCGAGCTGGTCGGCTGCTTGTCGAAGATCGGATGCCAACTGTTGCCGTAGTCGGTGGATTTCCACACGCCGCCGTCGTCGTTGCCGATGTAGAACACGTTCGGCTGGCTGGGCACGCCCGCGATAGCGCGCCCACGACCGCCGCGCAGCGGCCCGATCGGCCGCCATTGCATCTGCGAAAACAAGCCTTCGTCGAACGTGCGCGCGTGCGCGCCGGTTTCCCAGAACACGCCGCAACCCGCCGTGGCCACGATTCCCAACGCAAGCAGAACGCGCTTCATCGCCGATGCCTCCCTGACACGGAAAACCCCGGCTCCGGGATTGGAGTCAGGCAACCGTGCATTCATACCACGTCGGGGCGTTCGGCTCACGTCCCATCAGTTGGGGCGGCACGGTGCGGCGCGCGTCAGCGCTTCGCGGTTTCCACGATCGGCTTGCCGTTCACGACCTTGAAGTGGAACACGTACCACAGGCTGAAAGGCTTGGCGGTCAGTTCGTACGTGCCGTCGCCGTTCGGCTTTTCCATCCACAACGGCGTGAACGTCCATTGCATCGCGGCGTGCTCGACGGCTGCTTCGAACAGTGCATGATCGGCCGGGGCGGCCGTGTCGGAAACCGGATACACGCCTCGCACGTACCCGTCCTTGTCCATCACCAGTTGCACGACCACCGTCACCGGCGCCGCACCCGGGTGCACCAGCGACGGCGGATAGACGGGTGCGATTTGCTTGTCCGGCAGCGGCTGGACCGCGGTCTCGCCCGGCGCCAGCGTGTAACGCAACGCGGTCTTCGGCACCAGCATTTCATAACTGGTCTTCGGTTGCGGGTTCGGTTTCAGCACGGTGCGCGTGCTGCAAGCCGCGATCGATCCGGACAACGCGATCAGCAGAAGCGAAAGATTCCGTTGGCGCATGCGGGATTCCGCGACAGTCATTCCGGCGACCAGGACGACACAGGTGCCGAAGACGGCGCAATGCACGAATACGATTTCCCCGCACCTTGTTTGTAGTGGTAACCCGAGGGGCACCCGGCCGGAGTGCGCGCGTCCCATCCGCCCAGGGAAAAAGTCACCGGGATCTGCACGACACCGCCGACCGGATGGCCATTCTTCATGCCGGGCGCGAACTTCCAGTTGGCGGCGGCCTGGATCGCGGCGGTTTGCAACACGGCCGCGGCCGTGGTCAACGCGGGATCGACGGCCACGCCGGTGACATGCCCGTCCGCATCGATGGTGACGCGCAACACCACGTCGCCCTGCTCGCCCTTCTTGATTGCTTCGGCGGGGTACCTGGGCGGGTTGCGGTTCTTGAACGTGACGTCGACTTCCGGCGGTGCGGACTGCGGACCCGCTTGCGTGGCTGCGCGAATCGGCGCCTGCCCTCCTGCGACATACACGGCGATGGCCAGCAACATACTGATCGCGACGAAACCGGCACGCCGGCGCAACGCCCCCGGCGGAATGCGCGTGATCATGGCGATCCTCTCCTTCAGTTGCGGCTCGGCAAGCCACGGAATCAGTGCGGGCGCGGGTTGCACCGCCACGCTGTCGAGCAGTGCGCGCGCATAATTCGTGCTGCGTTCGGGCAATGCGCGCAGCGAGGCCGCATCGCAAGCGAGTTCCTGATCCAACCGGAAACGCGGCCGCGCCAGCCACACCAACGGATGGAACCACAGCAGCGCGGACGCGATTTCCATCGCGAGGCTCCACCACGCGTCGCCACGACGGGCATGGGTGAGTTCGTGGCGCAGCACCAGTGCGCGCGCCTCTGCATTGTCGAAACGGTCCGCAAAATCGGCGGGCAGCAGGATCAGCGAACGCGGGAGCGCCCACAGGACCGCGGGGCCGGCGTCATGGATTCTCACGCGACGAATGTCGAGATCCGGCGTCGCTTGGGACGGCCACCCAGCCGGAGCTTCGCGCAGGCCACGCAATAGTTGGACGTAATGGACGCACAGTCGCAACACGCCGACAGCGGCACCGATGACCCACGCCATCATTAGCCACGTGGCCCAATCAACGCCGGTCGCCGGAGACGAAATGGCCTTCACGAAATGCGGCGTTACTGTCAATCCGGGCGGCACCAACATCGATGCAGGCGCCAGTTGCTGCGGTAACAGCGGCGCCAGCATCAACACGACCGGCAGCAACCACAAGGTGAATGCCGGCCCGGCACCGAACACGCGTCGCGCGGGCCGGCGCAGCAGCAACACCAACGCAAGCCCAAGCGTCACCGCCACCAGCATTCGGACCAGGAGGTCAGTCACGGCGACGCTCCTTCTTTTCCAATTGGTCGACCAGCTTGCGCAGTTCCGCCACGTCCTTCGCACTCAACTTCTCGTTGCGGCTGAAATGCACCAGCAGCGGCGCGACTTTTCCGCCGAATACGCGGTCGAGCAGGCTGCGACTTTCGTGGGATTGCCACTGCTCGTGCGTCAGCACCGGCGAATACAGGTAGCGCCGCCCTTCGCGTTCTGCACGCACCGCGCCCTTGCGGACAAGGCGATTCAGCAGCGTGCGCACGGTGTTCTCGTGCCAGCCGGTGTCGGGTTGCAACGCCGCCACCAGGTCTTCGGAACCTTGCGGCGCGCTTCGCCAGAGCAGTTCCATCACCTGGCTTTCGGCTTCGCTGATCGCAGGATTGGCGGGCTTGGGCATGGCGTGCCTTCAACGACATATGTAGTTTCAATCAGACTACACCTGTCGTTTTGTTTGTCAAGCTCATCGCACCATGGATTGGACGGGCTGCGACCTGGTAAGCGGCCAGACTTGCGCGCTTGTTACGACGCTCTTCCGCCACTGACGCGTTCGCGACCCTCAAGATCGCGCTCGGTGAATACTTCGGCGTAACCGTGCACCGCAAGCAATGCGCGGACGGCCACCCCCTGCTCGAAGCCGTGCTCGAACAGCAGCCAGCCACCGCGATGCAGGCGCGCGCGCGCGTCACGCACGATGATGCGAATCGCATCGAGGCCGTCCGCGCCGGATGCCAGTGCCGCGGCGGGCTCGAATCGCAAGTCGCCTGCACGCAGGTGCGGGTCGCCTTCGGCGATGTAGGGCGGATTGGAGACGATCAGGTCGAAACGCGTATCGCCCAGCGCTTCGCACCAGTCGCCTTGCGCGAATTCGACGTTGCGCAAATCCAGCCGCTTGGCATTCGCGCGCGCGACCCGCAATGCCGATGCGCTCGCGTCAGTGGCAACGACCTGTGCATGTGGGCAAGCTTTTGCGATCGCCAGTGCGATCGCGCCGGAGCCGGTGCCGAGGTCGACGACCGCGCAGCCCGGATGTAGCGCAGCGGAATCCGGGTGCGATTCCGCACGACGTCCCGGATTACGCCGCTGCGCGGCTTCATCCGGGCTACGCTCAGGAACTCGCGCCAGTGCAAGGTCAACCAGCAATTCGGTTTCAGGACGCGGGATCAGCACGTCGGGCGCAACCTGCAGTACCAACGCGTGGAATCCCCGCGTGCCGGTGAGATAGGCGATGGGCTCGCCGCGGGCACGTCGTTCGATCAGTGACTGGAATGCTGCGATTTGCGACGGGTCGACGGGATCGCTTGCGTGCGCGACCAGCCATGCGTCGGTCACGTCCAGCACATGCCGCAACAGAAGCGCGGCTTCGCGACGCGCTTCGTTGCCGGGCAGGCGCTTTGCTGCATCCTGCAGCATGTCGAGAGCGGTCGCCATGTCGAAAGTGTGCCAGCCGCGGCGTGGGCTGGCCACGACATGGAGCTTGACTGCACGTGAGGCGGATTCCGGATTCTGGCTGCTTTCCGCAGCGAGAACCCGGGATGACGAATGGAGGCAGGTTCCCGTACTCCGGCAGCGACGAGCTCGCAGCCGGAGTACGGACAGGATTTACTGCGTAATCGACGCCGGGTTCTGGTGCGACTTCAGCGCGCTGCACAGCACGATCGATTCGTGCGTCTGCGCGAGGCCGCGCTCCAGGCCTGTGCCCTGCTGCCCCAGCTTGGGCTTGAAGTAGGCCTCCACGCGCTGCGCCTCTGCGTCGGAACAGCCGCCCCCAGCAGCCAGCCTCGGCAGGTAGCCGCCGGAGAACGAACCGGTGCGCGCGACGATCTTGTCGTAGTGCGCGGTGAACCAGTTCCACAAATCGTCGCGCTCGGCCACGGTGTCGCGGTCGTTGCGAAGCAGCATGCCCATTTCGCCGACCTTGACCTGCGGCGACAATGCGAAGTCGCGCACGACGTCGGCTTCGGCACCCTTGGCGTAGCTGAGCGCGCCCAGCATCGCGTTGCGCTTGACCGGATCGGTGGTCTTCGGAATCGCGGCGACCAGTTCATCGACCGCAGGCTTGCCTTTCTCTTCCACCGCCACCGACAAAGCGGTGCGCAGCAGGTCGGGGTTGGCCGCCATCAGATCGGGCAGGCCATCCTTGCCGGGTTTCAATGCGGCATCGCCCTGCTTCAGCAGCGCGGTGCGCACTTCCGGCACTTTGAACTCCAGGCCCAGCGAGCTTGCGAGCGAAGAACGCATCAGCACGTCATCGGCCGACTCGCCCGCGCGGCGCTGGTAGCCCAGCTTCTCCAGGCGCGGCAGGTAGGCCTTGACCACGGCACTGCGGATCGCCGCCTTCTGCGCCTCGGTCTGCGCTTCGTGATCGTAGATCCAGCCGACGGTATCCAGCGGCGCCAGCGCGATCTGGCGCACCTTGGACGGCGCCAGTTCCCGCATCACCGCCAGCACTTCGCCGGCGTCCATCACGCCGCGGTGGAAGGAGGCGTCGATGGCGTCCGCATAGGCGAGTTGCTCGCCATCGTTGCGTTGCGCGATTATCTTGTTGAGCGCCGCGCGGTCGGCCTTGGCCATGTCGAAACGGTAATAGCCGTTGCCATCGGCGTTGGGCATGTACCACGCCGGACACCGGCCGCCGCTGATCTTCATGTCGGCGGATTTTCCGTCGAGCATCTGGCACTGCACGCCGTTCGGGAAACGCACGCACACCGGGATGCCCCACAGCCGGTTCGGATCGCCCGTGGAACCCAACGGCAGGTAACGGCTCTGCGTCAGTTCGAGCATTGCACCGCCCTTGGTGTTGCAGTCGAGCTTGGTCGAAACCAGCGGGACGCCGTTCTGGTTCAAAAAGCTCTTGAACGCCTTCTTGAACGCCTCGCCCTTGCCGGCCGCGCCCGCGATTGCGTTCACGAGATCGTCCGCGTCGGCATTGCCGAACGCATGCGCCTTGATGTATGCCTGCATGCCCTTCTGGAACACTTCGGGAGCGACGAAGTTCTCGAACATCCCGATCACAGCCGCACCCTTCTGATAAGTGATGCCGTCGAACGCGGTCTCGATGTCGCCGTTGCCGGTGATCGGCTGGCGGATCATGCGCGCGCTGGTGAGGCTGTCGTTCTGCATCGCGTACTGGCCGCCGCTGATGCGGTTGAGGTGCGCGTGCCAATCGGGATGGATCTCGCCTTCGATCTTCTGCTGCATCCAGGTCGCGAAGGCTTCGTTCAGCCAGATGTCGTTCCACCATTCCAGCGTCACGGTGTCACCGGTCCACTGGTGCGCCATCTCGTGCGCTTCGACGTTGAAGGTGCTGCGCACCGCACTGGGCGCGGAATCCTTGTCGAGCAGCAGCAACCAGTCGCGGTAGGTGATGAGGCCCGCGTTCTCCATCGCGCCGGCCGAGAAATCCGGCAGCGCGGCGAGGTCGAGCTTGCCGAACGGGTAACCGAAGCCGTAATAGGCTTCCTCGTGTTCGATGATGGCGGGCGCCATCGCGAGCGCTCGCTGCATCTTCGGGCCGTTGCCCTTGGTGGCGATGCCGCGCACCGGCACCGGTTCGGAACGCCACTGGTTCGGCGGGATGGTCGGGCCGTTCACGATGTCCCACGGACCCACCAGCCATGCATACAGATACGTCGGCAGCGGCTTGGTCTGGGCGAAGGTGATGGTCTTCCAGCCCGCGCCGGCCGGCTTGTCGCTGGTTTCCCGGGAATTGGCGACGGCCTTGTCCTTGTCCGGAATCGTCAACGACAAGGTCAGCGGCGCCTTGAAGCCGGGCTCGTCGAAGCATGGAAACGCGAGCCGCGCACTGATCGGTTCCATCTGCGTCTGCAGATATGCGTTGCCCGCAAACACCACCTTGTAATAGCCCTGCAATGTCTTGTTGTAGGGCGCGGTGAATTCGAACTTCAGCTTGATCTTCTGCGGCTGCAGCGTGGTGCCGAAATCGACGCGCGCGACGCCCGCTTTCTCGGCGTCCGAAGTAACGGCACCATCGTACTTGCCGGTAAGCGTCTTGCCGTGCGCATCCGTGACGGTGACGCTGGAAACCTTGAGGTCCTTGCCGTGCAGCCAGAGATGGTTGGCGGCTTTCTTCAGGTTCACCGCGATCGTGACCGTGCCGCTGTAGTCCGATTTGTCCGGATCGCTCTTGATCGCGAGATCGTAGGATTCCGGCACGGCCCACTGCGGCAACCGGGTGAGCGGCGGCGCTTCGGCGGATTTCGCCGCCGTCGCGGGCTTCGCTGCCGGCTGGGGCGGCCGCGCCAAGGCGCTGCCGGACATTGCCAGCAGGCCCGCCATCATTACTGCGGAGATCACGCGCATCGGAGTGCACTCCTGTGCCGAGGGATAGCCGGAAAGTCCAGCACGCTCGCCCGCGCATCGCAAGTGACGAAAGTCCCTGCCGCGGTCGTGAAAGCGTTCGGTGACGGCGCTTGTGATACTCAAATAACATTGACACTGCAATGTGACCGTAGTAACAATCACATCCGCCGATTCGGTTGCCATGTGAGGGTGGGCCATGAACAGCAGGCGCGGTGGGCTGTCGCTTCCTCTTTCGGCCGCGATCACCGCGGCGCTCCTTTCGGCGCCATTGGCGCATGCGCAGAACACGCCGTCCGGCCCGCACAAGTCCAACGAGACTGCGAAAGGCGATACGACGGTGACCACGCTCGGAACGGTGGTCGTCACCGCCAACCGGCGCGATGAAACGCTGCAGCAAACACCGATGGCGGTGTCGGCGCTGACCTACCATGACATCCAGCGCCAGCACCTGCGGGATTTCTCCGACTACGCAGCGAGCGTGCCGGGGCTCGGCGCGATTTCGCTCGGGCCGGGGATGACCGAGCTGAGCATCCGCGGCATCGCTTCGGGATCCCAGCAACCCAGCGCCTCGGTCGGTGTGTACGTGGACGAAACGCCATTCGGTTCCAGCAGCGTGTTCGCAGTGGGTTCCGCGCTGACGCCGGACCTCGACCCCGCCGACGTCGAACGCATCGAGGTGCTGCGCGGTCCGCAGGGCACGCTGTACGGCGCGGGCGCGCTGGGCGGCGTGATCCGCTTCATCACCATTCCACCGGATACCGAGAACTATTCCGGCCGCCTGCAACTGGGCGGCACCAGCGTGGATGGCGGCGGCAATGGCTTCGACCTGCATGGCATGGTCAACGTGCCACTGGTCAGGGACAAGCTGGCGGTTCGCGCCAATGTGTACGACGAGACCGTGCCAGGCTTCGTCGACGATGCCGGACGCGGCAAGACCGACGTGAACGAAAGCAAGGTCAAGGGCGGGCGGGTGTCGCTGCTGTGGACACCCACCGACAAGACCTCGGTGCGCGTGACCGCGCTGGCGCAAAACCTCAGCGCCGCGGGTTCCGCGACCGTTGCCTTGGACCCCGACACGCTGCAACCGGTCTATGGCGACTTGCAACAGCGCAGCGCCGAACTGGGCGGCGATGCCTTCGACGCGCATTACCGGCTCTACAACGTCACCCTCAACACCGATTTCGGCTGGGCGAAGTTGATGTCGTCGAGCAGCTACAGCAAGCTAGATGCGGTCACCAATGTCGACGCGACACCGCTGTTGTTCCTGGGCCCGCAGGCCAATGGCCAGCCATACGGCACGCTGGAACAGGCCATCATCCCGCAGACCAAGGTCACCCAGGAATTCCGCCTGTCCTCACCGAAGTCGCAAACCGTGGAGTGGCTGGGCGGCGTCTTCTGGACCCGCGAGACCGGCAACAACGCGCAGGACATTTACGCGAGCGACTACTACAGCGGCACCCCGCAGCCGTCGCCGTTCGGCATTCCCATAGGTGGTGATCTGCAGCCGAGCACCTATGAGGCCTACGCCGCGTACGGAAGTCTTACCTGGCACATCACCGATCGTTTCGATCTGGAAGCAGGCTTGCGCTACAGCCACGACAAGCAGCACTACACCGAAGTCGGATACGGACTTCTCTTCGGCGGCGTTCCGCCGACCGTGCTGCTCGACAAGCGTTCTTCCGACAGCAGCACCACGTTCTCGTTGACGCCGACGTTCCACATCGACGACAACAACATGCTGTATGCGCGGGTCGCATCCGGCTTCCTGCCCGGTGGGCCGAACATCGTTCCGGTCGGCGTTCCCAATGTGCCAGCGACCTTCAGCCCGACCAAACTGACCGACTACGAGCTGGGCCTGAAATCGACGTCGGCCGACGATCGCCTGATGGTGGATTTGTCCGTGTATTACATCGACTGGACCAAGATCCCGCTGACCACCTTCGAAAACAATTTCACCTTCCTCACCAGTGGCGGACAGGCCAAGAGCAAGGGCGTGGAAGCCACCGTCGCCTGGATTCCGGCGCCGGGCCTCAGGGTGTCGGCCAACGCGTCCTACAACGACGCCACGTTGACCAAGGACGCTCCGTACCCCTCCAACGGGAAGCGCGGCGATCCGTTGCCCTACGCGCCGCAATTCACGCTGGGCCTCAGCGGCGATTACGACTTCGCGCTGGGCGGCGGCTGGCACGGCTATGTGGGCGCGAGCTACCGGTATGTCGGCGAGCGCTCGACCGACTTCGCCTTCAGCTACCCGGTTGCGGGCATGCTGCCCCCACTGCCATCGAGTCCGACCATTCCGGGCTACAACACCATCAACCTGCGCGCTGGCGTGAACCGCGGGCAGTGGAACATCGACGCCTACGTCAAGAACCTGACCAACCAGCGCGGCATCGTGCAGGCGAGCACTTTCCAGAATTACGTACCGGTAGCCGGGGAGCTCAATCAGGTCACCGGGAAAGTGGAAGACAACGCGACGATCATCACGCCGCGCATGTTCGGCATTTCGGTCAGCAGGAATTTTTGAGCCGGAAAGCGCATGGGGCGCACGATGCCCAATGCCGACGGATTCGGTGCGCCGCATCCCTGCTCGGCACGCCATCTCGATTGCCTGAAGCACTGCCGGTCGGTTCCACGCCCATACGCCACAGGAGACATGTCATGTTGAAGCGCCTCGCCTCGCTGCTGCTGGTCGCCAGCGTATGGGCACCGTGCCTTGCCCAGGTTCCGTCCGCCGTCACCCATCCGGCGCCGGCCACGTCGGTCGCGCAGCCAGCGACGTCCGCGCCGCCTGCGGATACGGCGGCTGCGCCAACGTCGCCCGGCGCGACGCCCACCCTCGACGCGGCTGACCTGCGCACGTTCTTCGACGGGCTGGTGCCGTACATGCTGAAGCGCAACGACATCGCCGGTGGCGTGGTCTCTGTGGTGAAGGACGGGAAATTGATCTTCGCGCAAGGCTACGGCTATGCCGACGTCGCCAGGCGCACACCGGTGATCCCCGACAAGACGTTGTTCCGGATCGGCTCGGTCTCCAAGCTGTTCACCTGGACCGCGGTGATGCAACTGGTCGCGGCCGGCAAGATCGACCTCGACGCCGACGTCAACAAGTATCTGGATTTCAAGATCCCGGAGAAATTCGGCAAGCCGATCACCATGCGGGATTTGATGACGATGACGCCCGGCTTCGCCGAGGTGATCCGCGACCTGATCTTCGCCTCGCCGCGGCAACCGTACCCGTTGCGCCAGTACCTCGTCGACCGGATGCCGCCACGAATCTTCCCTCCGGGCGAGGTCGTCGCGTATTCGAACTACGGCGCCACGCTGGCCGGCTACATCGTGCAGCGCGTGTCGGGCGAACCGTTCGACAACTACGTCGAAGACCACATCCTGAAGCCGCTGGCGATGTCGCATTCGACTTTCGTGCAACCTCTGCCATCTGCGCTGGCCGGCGATCTCGCGACCGGCTACATCACCGCCACCGACAAGAACACGGTGCCGTTCGAGGTGATCGAGCCGTATCCGGCGGGTTCGTTCACCTCCAGCGCGACCGACATGGCGAACTTCATGATCATGCAGTTGCAGGGTGGCCAGTTCGATGGCAACACCGTCCTGCCTGCCGCGACCGTGCAATTGATGCACAGCCCCCACTACAACGCGGCGCCGGACATCAACGGTTACGACTTCGGTTTCTACCGGGAGAACCGCAATGGCTTGAGCATCATCGGCCATGGCGGCGACACCCTCGCCTTCCATTCCGACCTGCACCTCCTGCTGGACAAGGACGTCGGCGTGTTCATGTCGTTCAACAGCGCCGGCAAGGCACCGGACGGCACGGCCGAGGCCGTGCGCACTTCGTTGTTCCGCGCCTTCCTCGATCGTTACTTCCCCTACACGCCGCCGGCGCAGCCGGCGCTGGCCTCGGCAAAGAAGGATGCCGCGCGCGTCGCCGGCTGGTATTGGGCGAGCCGTCGCGAGGACAGCGCGCTGCGGCTGGTCTTCCTGCTGGGCCAGGCGCAAGTCGCGGCGCTGCCGGATGGCGACATCACCGTCAGCATGCTGAAGGGTCCTTCCGGCGCCGTGAAGCACTGGCGCGAAATCGGTCCGCTGCTGTACCAGGAAGTGAACGGCCAATCGAAGCTGCGCTTCGTCGCGAATCCAGACGGCTCGATCAAGTGGTGGACCACCGATGATTTCCCGCCGGTGGAGTTGTTCCAGCCGGTTCGCGGCCTGCAGCAACACGGCTGGTTCGTACTGCTGACCCAGATCGCAATCGCGGTGTTCGTGCTGACCGTGCTGGTCTGGATCGGCGGCGCGATTGCGCGGCGGCGTTTCGGACGCAGGCCGCTGATGGCGACCACGGATCGCTTTGCGCTGAACCTCGCTTCCCGGATCGGCGTTTGCCTGATGCTGGCGGTCGTGATCGGCTGGCTGCTGTTGCTGACGGCGTTCTCGAAACCGATGGCGCTGATGCACGGCAACTTCACGAGCTGGCTGCCCGTGCTGTACGTGCTGGGCGTGCTGGCGATCCTCGGCGGCATCGCGATCGTGATCGAGGCAAGTTCGCGGATCCTGCGCGGACCGGGCGGCTGGCTGGTGCGCGTCAGCGAGTTCGTGCTGGGACTTTGCGCGGTGTATGGCATCTGGGCGCTCGTCGCTTACGGCCTGGTCAACTTCAACCTGCAGTACTGACCGATGCAAGGCACCGCGGACGAAAACGCCAGCGCCGAACTCGGCGCTGCCGGTTACACCCAGCAGCTCGATCGACGCCTGAAACTGCGGCACCTGCTGGTGTACGGCATGGTGTTCATCGTGCCGATCGCGCCGGTCGCGGTGTACGGCTTCGTGGCGCACGCCAGCCAGGGCATGGTGCCGCTGGTGTACCTGGTCGGCATGGTCGCAATGTTCTTCACCGCGATGAGCTACAAGCAACTGAGCGCGGAGTTCCCGTTCGCGGGGTCGGTGTACGCGTACGTGCGGCGCGGGATGCATCCGTTCCTCGGCTTCATCGCGGGCTGGATGATCCTCGCCGATTACCTGCTGGTGCCGGCGGTGATCTACATCTTCGTGTCGAACTGGATCGGTGGACTCGTGCCGGGCGTGCCGCACTGGGTGTGGATCGTGGCGCTGCTGGCGATCAACACCGCGATCAACGTGCTGGGCGTGCGCCTGCAGTCGCGCGCGCATTTTCTGCTGCTGGCGCTCGAACTGCTCGCGCTTGCGGTTTTCGTGGTGCTTGCGATCTGCTTCGTGTTCGTGCTGGGCCAAGGCACCGGCGGGTTTTCGTGGGCGCCGCTGTACCAGCCGGGTCATTTGAGTCTGGGCTTCGTCGCGACGGCCACCACGATCGCGGCGTTGAGCTTCCTCGGCTTCGACGCGATCAGCACGCTGGCGGAGGAATCGCAGCAGCCGCGGCGCGACGTCGGCACGGCGACGGTGTTGACGCTGCTGGTGCTGGGCGCGCTGTTCGTGCTGCAGACATGGCTGGCGGCGCTGGCACATCCGGATTACGCGAACCTCGACGACAACCTCGGCTTCTTTCAGATCGCGCGCGACGTCGGCGGCACCGCGCTGTTTGTGCTGTTCATCGCGGTGAAGGCGTTGGCGACCGGCGTGGCCAGCGCGCTTGCATCGCAATCGGCGATCTCGCGCATCCTGTTTGCGATGGGGCGCGACCGCGCCCTGCCCTTCGGCCGATTCCTCGCCAAGGTCGATGCGCGTTTCAAGACGCCGACCAACGCAATCCTGTTCGTCGCGGTGTTGTCGCTGGTGCTGTCGCTGGGCGTGCCGATCGTGGTGCTGCTGCACCTGGTCAACTTCGGCGCCTTGACCTCGTTCCTGCTGCTCAACTTGTCGGTGCCGATTTATTTCTGGGTGCGCCGCGGCGAACGCACGCGTCCGCTCCGGCACGTCGTGCTGCCGCTGTGCGGACTGGTCGTGGTCGGTTTCATCTTCACCGGCTTCGACCGCACGACTTTCCTGTTCGGATGCGCGTGGCTCGCGGCCGGCCTGCTGGTGGGCATCTTCCGACGCCAAACCTCCCTCCCGCTTGGAGCTTCGCCATGACGCGCGTGCTGCAAACGCTGCTTGCCGTCCTGCTCGCGGTCGCTGCAGGCGCTGCATCCGCGCAGGTGCCGCAGCCCGCGCCGCGCGCGCCGGTCACGAATGCACAGACGCCACCTGTTTCGGCGCACGCCTTGACGGAAAAAGACCTCGCGACGTTCTTCGATGGCATGCTGCCCTACATGCTCGCGCGCGGCGACATCGCCGGCGGCGCGATCGTCGTGGTGAAGGACGGCAAGGTCTTGTTCGCGAGAGGTTACGGCTACGCCGATCTGAAAACCCGCACGCCGGTGTCGCCGGCCACCACGCTGTTCCGGGTCGGCTCGGTGTCCAAGCTGTTCACCTGGACCGCGGTGATGCAACTGGTCGAGCAGCACAAGCTCGACCTCGACGCCGACATCAACAAGTATCTCGACTTCAAGGTCCCGGAGAAATTCGGCAAGCCGATCACGATTCGCGACCTGATGACCCACACCGCGGGTTTCGAGGACACAACGCGCGACCTGCTGCCCGCGGCGCCCGAGGGCGTGAACCTCGCCCACTATCTCAAGGCGCACGTTCCCGCACGCATCTTTCCGCCGGGCAAGATCGTCGCGTATTCGAATTATGGCGCGGGGCTCGCGGGCTACATCGTGGAGCGCGTGTCGGGCGAACCGCTCGATGCGTACATCGAGCAGCACATCCTCGCGCCGCTGCACATGCGGCACTCCACCTTCACGCAACCGCTGTCTGCGAACATGGCGCCGCTGCTGGCGAAGGGCTATGTCTCGGCGTCGGACGGTAACCCGAAACCCTTCGAACTGGTGAATCCGGCGCCGGCCGGCGCGATGACGGCCTCGGCACTGGACATGGCGAACTTCATGATCGCGCAGTTGCAGGGTGGTCGTTTCGGCGATGCGCAAATCCTGCGGCCGCAAACCGCCGCATTGATGCACAGCTCCCAGTACGCCGCGGCGCCGGGCCTGAACGGGATGGACCTCGGCTTCTATCAGGAAAACCGCAACGGCCAGCGCGTCATCGGCCACGGCGGCGACACCATCGTGTTCCACAGCGACCTGCACCTGCTGCTGGACGCGAACGTCGGGATCTTCATGGCGTTCAACAGCGCGGGGAAGGACGGCGCGGTCAACGATGTTCGCAGCGACATCTTCCGCGCGTTCCTGGATCGTTATTTTCCGTGGCAGCCGCCGTCGACACCCACGCTTGCGAGCGCGAAAAATGGCGCCGCGCGCGTGGCGGGCTGGTACGAGACCAGCCGCCGCAACCAGAGCGCCTTGCGCTTCCTTTATCTCCTGAGCCAGTCGCATGTCGCGGCGCAACCGGACGGCACGATCACGGTGTCGACGCTGGCCGATTCCGCGGGCGAGCCGCTGCGCTGGCGTGAAATCGGACCGCTGCACTACCGCGAAGTCCACGGTCAGGCGCTGCTGGATTTCGTGACCGACGCGCATGGCAACGTCCTGTATTGGGCCGCCGGCGACATCCCGGTGCTGGTGTACCAGCGCCTGCCCTCACGCATGGGCATGGGAACCGTCGGTCCGCTGCTCGCGGCAGCCATGGTGATCGCGCTCGCGGCACTGTTGATCTGGTTCGGTGGCTGGCGCATTCGTCGCCATTACGATGGCACGCTCGCGCTGACGCGCGCGCAATCGACCACACGCCTGCTGTCACGGCTTGGCGTACTCGCTGCGATCGTCGCCGTGTTCGGCTGGCTGCTGCTGGTGGTCGCGGTCTCGGCCAACGAAATGCTGCTGGTGCGCGGCGGCCTGGCGAGCTGGATGTACGTGCTTTTCGCGCTGGGCGTGCTGGCGCTGGCCGGCGCGCTCGCAGCGATCGCCCACGCCGTGCACGCCTGGCGGGCACCTCGGCGCAGCCTCTGGGTGCGTGGCGGCGAAGCCCTCCTCGCGCTCGCGATGATCTACCTCGGATGGTTCATCGTGGCGTTCGGGTTGCTCAGCTTCGATGTGCGTTTCTGACCCACCGATGGAACAAATGTGCGCCCACAACAAGGAGCCAACATGAGCCCGACCCGGCTGAAGCTGCACGCGGCCATCGAGAAGCGTCCGATGATCGCGGCGTTCCACATCACCGGCTACACCTTCACCGGGTTTGATGCGCTGGTGGTGACGCTCGAGGAGAACGGCAAGTTCGGCCGCGGCGAAGCGCAGGGCGTCTACTACCGGCACGACAATCCGCCCGAAATGCTGGCACAGGTCGAGGCGCTGCGCACGCGCGTCGAACGCGGCATCACCCGCACCGAACTGCTGGACTGCCTGCCGGCCGGCGGCGCGCGGAACGCGCTGGACAGCGCGCTGTGGGATCTCGAAGCCAAGCGCCGTGGCCTGCCGGTCTGGAAGCTTGCGGGCTCGGCGCCGCCACAGCCCTTGCGGACCACCTTCACGATCGGCGCCGCCGCGCCGGCCACGATGGCCGAGCAGGCGCGGAGCTATGGCAGCGCCCGTGCATTGAAGCTCAAGCTGACCGACGACGACCTCAATGCCGAACGCGTGCGCGCGGTGCGCGAAGCACGGCCCGACGCCTGGATCATGGTCGATGCCAACCAGGGCTTCACGCGCGAATCGTTCGCGCGGCTGCTGCCGGTCCTGCAGGAAGCCAACATAGCGCTCGTCGAACAGCCGTTCCCGGTCGGCAGGGAAAGGTGGCTGGATGGCCTCGACAGCCCCATCCGCCTCGCCGCCGATGAAAGCGTGCAGGACCATGCGGACCTGCCCACGCTGGTCGGCCGGGTCGCCGTGATCAACATCAAGCTCGACAAGTGCGGCGGCCTGACCGAAGCCCTTTCGATGGCGCAGCAAGCGCGCGCGCTGGGCTTCGACCTGATGGTCGGCAACATGTCGGGCTCGTCGCTGGCGATGGCGCCGGCGTTCGTGCTGGGCCAGCAGTGCGCAGTGGTCGATCTGGACGGACCGCTGTACCTGCGCGAGGACTGTTCGCCCGGCGCAAGCTATCGCCACGGCATGATCTGGTGCCCCGATGAACTCTGGGGCGGCGCCCTGCCGGCCGCTGCGTGACAATCGCACCACGATGACCCAGGACCTGCAGAAAAAACTCAAGGGCCGCTGGCAGAGCTTCACCGCTTCGGAACAGCGCATCGCCGGCTACCTGCTGCAGAACCTCGGCGGCATTCCGTTCGAAACCGCGGCGTCGCTCGGCCAGCGGGTCGGCGTCAGCGCGATGACGGTGGGGCGCTTCCTGCGCAAGCTCGGCTATGCCGGCCTCGCCGAGATGAAGGAGGAGCTGCGCGGCGACACCGCCTGGATGAAGCTGTACCACAGCCCGGCGCCCGCGGAGGGTCCGGGCGCGCGCGACGAAAACCTCGAAGCCGAAATCCGCGCGTTATCCGCGATCCATGCGCTGGCGCGCGGCGACGCGTGGCAGGCCATCGTGCGCCTGCTGGCGACCGCCGACCGGGTGTCGGTGGCGAGTTTCCAGCTCGGCCGTTTCCTCGGCCTGATGTTCGCGACGTTGCTGCAGCAGATCCGGCCGCAGGTCGCGTTCGCGTCCGGCGTCGATGGCGCCTACACCGACGTGCTGATCGACTCGACCGAGAAGAGCTGCGTGGTGCTGATCGACGAGCGCCGCTATTCGCGGCATTTCCGGATCCTCGCCGAAGAAGTCGCGGCGCGCGCCATTCCGCTGGTGATCCTCACCGACTCCGAGTGCTACTGGGCGCGCACGTTGACGCCGCACGTGGTGATGCTGCCCATCCAGCCGGGACGCGCGTGGCACAGCTTCACCGCGTTCGGCACGTTGTTCAACCTGCTGCTGGGCGCGGTGATCCGCGCGCGCGGCAGCGACGCGGTGTACGAACGCATCGAGCAGATCACCGCGATGCGCCAGCAATTCATCGGCTTCAGCGGGCCGTCCCTGTCGCCCGCCCCCGCCGCGGGCGCAACGCGCAAACCACGCGCCCGCAAGCGGGGTTCAAGCTAGCTAAGGCAATCAGGCGGCCTCGGCGGCGGAAGCGCCGGCCGCGGCAGCATGTTGCTCAAGTACCACCGCGACCGCGTGGATCACCGCCGCGATGCGCGCAGCGCTCTGTACTGCCTGCGCGGACACTTCGTGCTTGCGCAGCGTGCGCTCGTGCGAGGCCACGCAACTGCCGCAGCCGTTGATCGCGGACACCGCCACCGAGGCGAGATCGAAATCGATCTTGTCGCAGCCGGGATTGGCCATCGCGTTCATGCGGAGCCCGGCGCGCAAGGTCCCGTACTCGTCGTTCTCGACGAGATGCAGGAAGCGGTAATAAATGTTGGTCATGCCCATCAGCGCGGCGGCGGTGCGCGCGCCATCGAGTTCCTTCTCGCTGGCATGTTGCGAGGCGAACTGCGCGATCGCTTCGGTCAGCGGCGCATGGCGCGAGGCCACCGCGGCCGCCAGCGCGACGATCGCGATCTGTTTCTGCGAAAGACCCGGCGCGCCACCTTCGCTCAATACCGATTCGAGGTTGAGGCGAAGGTCCTTGGCGTAGTCGGGCAGGCCAGACTTGATGCGGTCCAGACTCATGATGTTCTCCAGTCGGGTGAAAGCGGCGGCGGGATCGCTCCCGCCGCCTGTTGCGCCGCGCCGGTGGAGGGGTACCAGCGGCGGCTGCACGGGGGACCCCTTACGCGGCCTTCAGGGTTTCCTCGCCCTTGTTCCAGTTGCAGGGGCAGAGTTCGTCGGTCTGCAGCGCGTCGAGCACACGCAGCACTTCCGACGGGTTGCGGCCGACCGAGCCTTCCGTGACGTACACGAAGCGGATCACGCCTTCCGGATCGACCAGGAACGCGGCGCGCTTGGCGACGCCTTCGTCGTCCAGGATGCCGAGCGCGCGGCTCAGGTCCTTGTTGATGTCGGCCAGCATCGGGAACGGCAAGTCACGAAGATCCTTGTGGTCCTTGCGCCACGCCAGGTGCACGAACTCGGAGTCGGTGCTGGCGGCGAGGATCTGGCAGTCACGATCCTGGAACTGCGCGTCGAGATCGGCAAAACCCTTGATCTCGGTGGGGCACACGAAGGTGAAATCCTTCGGGTAGAAGAACACGCACAGCCACTTGCCCTTGTAGGAGCTGTTGTCGATCTGGGTGAAGGCCTTGTCCAGGCTCTCGATGGACACAGTGGCCTTCAGGTTGAAGTGCGGGAAGTTGTTGCCAACGGTAAGCATGCAAATCTCCTTGTGGGTGAATGGGTTTCGACAGGCGGCATCCACCGCCGTTCACGATCCAAGATAGGCCCTGGCCATCAATAAATCAAATCGATTGTTGCAATGCATACGATAGACACTGTATATTGCACACGATGAATCTCCGTGACCTCCACTATCTGGTCGCCTTGGCCGACCACAAGCATTTCGGCCGCGCCGCCGAAGCCAGTTTCGTGAGTCAGCCCACGCTCTCCACCCAGATCAGGAAACTGGAAGAGGAACTGGGCGTCACGCTGGTCGAGCGCACGCCGCGCAAGGTGCTGCTGACCGAGGCCGGCCAGCAGATCGTCGCGCGCGCACGCGAGGTGCTGAACGAGATCGAGCAGATCAGGCGCATCGCACATCGCGACCGCGATCCGGAAGCGGGCACGCTGACGCTCGGCATCTTCCCGACGCTCGGGCCTTACCTGCTGCCGCACGTAATGGGTGCGATCCGCGAACGCTTCCCGCGTCTGGAACTGCTGCTGGTCGAGGAAAAAACCCCCGAGCTGCTGCAGCGCCTGCGCGAAGGCAAGCTCGACGCCGCGATCCTGGCGCTGCCGGTGCATGACGACACCTTGCACGCGGAATTCCTTTTCGAGGAACCGTTCCTGCTGGCCGCGCCCGACGCGCACCCGCTGGCCGGACGGCGCAAACTGAAGCTCGACGACCTCGAGGACCAGCATTTGCTGCTGCTGGAAGATGGCCACTGCCTGCGCGACCAGGCGCTGGAGGTCTGCCGGATGGCCGGCGCCGACGAAAAGCACGGCTTCCGCGCGACCAGCCTGGAGACCCTGCGCCAGATGGTCGCGGCCAACGTGGGCGTCACGCTGCTGCCGGTGCTGGCCGTGCAGCCCCCGATCGCGCAGACCGGCAACGTGCACCTGACGCCGTTTCGGGGCCACACACCCAGCCGCCGGATTGCGATGTTCTGGCGCAAGAGTTCGGCCATGCACGAATTCCTGCAGGCGCTGTCGACGATCTTCAAGCAGCTTCCGCCGGCCCTGCTCGACCCTGCCACCCTGCCCGCCGCCGAAGCGCCGCCCATTGAGAAACCGTCGCGCCGTCGGTATGTTGCAACCAAATCTGAGGCCAAGAACTGACATGGAAAAGAAAGCGTCGATCACCCTTTCCCGGCTGGACGTGGAACGCATCGAGGGCCTGCTCGATGCGCCGGCGCTGCGCGATTTGCCCGTGGCGGCGCGCCTGCGCGATGAGTTCGACCGCGCCGACATCGTCGAGCCCGCTGCGATGCCGCACGACGTGGTCAGCATGAATTCGTCGGCCGATTGCGTGGATGAATCCAACGGCAAGCACCACACCCTGACGCTGGTGTACCCGAAGGACGCCGATGCCGACGCCGGCAAGATTTCCGTGCTGGCTCCGGTCGGCAGCGCGTTGCTGGGCCTGCGCGTGGGCCAGAGCATCGATTGGCCGGGACAGGCCGGCAAGACGCACCGGCTGAAGGTCACCGCGATCCATTACCAGCCGGAAGCGGCGGGCGACTTGCACAGGTAATTTGTGCGGTCGTCCATGACCGCGGCTTCGTTGAGTGGAACGGCTGGTGGCAACGCTGCATACCTAGAAAGACCAGAACGGCCCTCCCTGGCCTGACTTTCCACAACAGCCGCGCCGACCATAGCCTTTATCTATTGTCCCTATCAAATCAATCAATTTCATTTCACACACCAGCCGCGCTACGGTCACCTGACCGGCGTCAGCCGCGGACACTCATCACACCGGAGGCAAAACACCATGGCAAACCTGAAAGGCTCCAAGACCGAGCAGAATCTGAAAGACGCTTTCGCCGGTGAATCGATGGCCAACCGGCGTTACCTGTACTTCGCCTCCAAGGCCGACGTCGAGGGTTACAACGACGTGTCGGCCGTGTTCCGCTCCACCGCCGAAGGCGAAACCGGCCACGCGCACGGCCACCTCGAGTATCTGGAAAACGTGGGCGATCCGGCCACCGGCCTGCCGTTCGGTGAAACCCACGCCAACCTGAAAAGCGCGATCGCGGGCGAAACCCACGAATACACCGACATGTATCCGGGCATGGCCAAGTCCGCGCGCGACGAAGGCTTCGAGGAAATCGCCGACTGGTTCGAGACGCTGGCCAAGGCCGAGCGTTCGCACGCGAACCGCTTCACCAAGGCGTTGAACGACCTCGGTTGATGTTGGCTCGCTCCGCGCGATGCATGTAGGTTGGACTGAGCGGCTTCTCGCGAAGCCCAACGATCCCGAGCCACCATGTCGGGCTTCATCCGCAAAAAGCGCGGATTCAGCCCAACCCACGGCAAGGCGGCGAAGCACATGCAGGTCGGGCTGACCCCGGACTTGATCCCGGGGGAAGCCCAACACCGGCAGTACGCGACAACGCGATTCGCGCCCGCGCGGTGAGGAAGATCGAATGAGCAGTGACGTCAGCGGCAATCGCGAAGGCAATCTCGAAGCCCCGACCCGTCATCCGCTGGGCCAGGACGGCCCCGACTTTTACGACCCGGCAGCGCTCGAAAAGGAGATGGAGCGCATCTTCAATATCTGCCACGGCTGCCGCCGTTGCGTCAGCCTGTGCCACGCGTTCCCCACCCTGTTCGATCTGATCGACGAATCGGAAACGATGGAGATCGACGGCGTCGACAAGGCCGATTACGGCAAGGTGGTCGAACAGTGCTACCTGTGTGACCTGTGCTACCAGACCAAGTGCCCGTACGTGCCGCCGCACCCGTGGAACGTGGATTTTCCGCACCTGATGCTGCGCGCCAAGGCCTTCGAGTTCGAACGCAAGGGCACCTCGCTCGGCAACCGGTTTCTTTCCGATACCACCACCGTGGGCCGGATCGCCGCGCGCCCGGTGGTCGCGGAAACCATCAACGCACTGAACCGCAACAAGCCCGCGCGCAAGCTGCTGGACAAGACGCTGCACGTGCACCCCGACGCCGAGGTGCCGGAATACAAGCATCCGCGCGCGCGCAAGAAGCTGCGCAAGCTGGATGCCAGCGGTGACGCGACGCCGGCCGGACGTACCCGCGGCAAGGTCGCGATCTTCACGACCTGCTACTGCGACAGCGTGCTCCCGCAAGTCGTCGAAGATCTGGCCGCGGTGCTCGCGCACAACGATATTCCGGTAAAGCTTGTATCGAAGGAAGTCTGCTGCGGCATGCCGAAGCTGGAACTCGGCGACCTGGCTT
>JBQCCP010000080.1:0-24012 GCA_051962095.1 Rhodanobacteraceae bacterium | reverse complement strand
TGTTCGAGAAGGCGGTTGGTTTCGGTGAGCGAAGTGCCCGGTTCGGCGATGTAATCCAGGGTGAAGCCGCCTTCGTCCAGCTTCGGCATGAAACCGGTGCCGACCGACCTGTATGCGAGTGCGCCGAGCAGCACCAGCGGGACCAATCCGATCAACAGCAGCACCGGCCACTCCAGCGCCCGCAACAGCACGGTTTCGTAACCGCGCATCAGGCGCCGCCACCAGCGCGTGGGCGCGCGCTCCGCGGCGTGGCGCTCGTCGATAAATCGCTCCGCCAGCAGCGGCACCACGATGAAGGTGAGCAGGTAGGAAATCACCAGCGCGCTAGCCATCGTCAACGAGAGTGCCTTGAAGAACGCGCCGGTCACGCCGGTCAGGAACGCCAGCGGCAGGAAAATCACGATGGTGGCGAGCGACGAGCCGGTCTGTGGGCGCGCAAATTCGCGCGCGGCCTGCGCGATACGCTGGCCGACCCTGGCGGGCGTATCGTCGCCGCCGGCGCTGCGCAGCCGCCGCATGATGTGCTCCAGCATCACCACCACGTCGTCGATCAGCAAGCCCACCGCGGCCGCCATGCCGCCCAGGGTCATCATGTTGAAGCTCATGTCGAGCAGTTTCAGCAGCAACACGGTGATCGCGAGCGTCGCCGGCACCACCAACAGTGCGATCAGGATCACGCGGGTGTTGCGCAGGAACACGAACAGCACCAGGCCCGCAAGGCCGATGCCGATCAGGATCGCATCGCGCACGCTGCCCGCGGCGGCCTCGACCAGTTGGGTCTGGTCGTACCAGGTCGCGAGCTTGACGTCTTTCGGCATCTGCGGCGCGTACGCGGCCAGGCGGGCCTTGACCGCGGCGACCATCTGGATGCTGTTGGCGGCAGGCTGCTGGAACACCTGCAGCAGCACCGCCGGCTTTCCGTCCGCCATCACGCGGACCCATTGCGGCCTGGTGCCACGCGTCACGGTGGCGACGTCGCCCACCCGCACCACGCCACTCGGTGCCGCGCGCACCACCACGTCGCGCAATGCCTGCGCGCTTCCGGGCTGATTGTCGGCCAGCAGCAGGAACAGTTTGTAGTGGTCGGACAGGCGCCCCAGCGCCGAGATGTCCGCCGCGCTGGAGACCGCGCGCACCACGTCGGCCACTGAAAGACCCTGTGCGCGTAACTTCCGGGGATCGACGTCGACATGGAGTTCACCGATCGAGCCGCCCTGCACGCCGACCTGCGCTACCCCTTGCACGCCGCTCAGCAGCGGGCGCAACTGGTATTGCGCAAGGTCGTACAACTGCGTGGGCGTCAGCGTCTTGCTGCGCAGGCTGTAGGCCAGGACCGGAAACGTCGTCGGATCCATCCGCCGCGCGCTGATGCGGGTGTCCGCGGGCAAGTCGGGAAGCACCTGGCTCATTGCAGCGTTCACGTCGAGGAAAGCCCGGCTCATGTCCGCGCCCCAATCGAAGGTGACGTTGATCTCGGCGCTGCCCCGGCTGGTGGTCGAACGCACGTCGCGAACGCCGCGCACGCGCCGGATCGCTTCCTCGACGGGCGTCGTCACCGCGACCACCATCTGGGTGGCGGGGCGGTCGCCCGCATCGATGTCCACGCGGACGCGCGGAAACGAAACGTCCGGAAACAATGCGACCGGCAGGTTGAAAACCGACGCCAGTCCACCCAACGCGAGCACCAGGACCAGGAACAGCAATGAACGGCGGTGCGCCTGGAACCACGTGGCGATATTCATCGCGCCGCGGTTCCCTGCGACGCGCTGGCCGCCGGCACCGCCGCGCGTACCGGATCGCCGTCTGAAATCTCGTAGCTGCCCAGCGTGATCACTGGCGCTGCGGCATCCAGTGCGCCCTCGACCCCGACCGGGCTGCCATTCGGCGCGAGCACCTTCACGTCGACGCGCTTGGCCTTGCCCTGTTCGACCTGGTAGACGAAATCACCCTGGTCATCGTTCTGTAGCGCGTCGCGCGGCACCGCCCAGGCGGTCAGCGGTGTGGTCGCGATGCGGGCCGACAGCACGGTGCCGGCCGGCAGCGGGATTTTGTCGTCAAGCGTGGCGACCACGTCCACCAGGTGCGTTTGCGGATTTACCGCATCGCCGACCATCGCGATCGTGGCATGCAGCGGCGGCGCGCCTTGCGCGGCGTACACCGATTCCAGCGTGACCGGCATGCCCGTTTGCACGCCGGCGGCCGCGGCGGGATCGACGCCGAGCTGCGCGGCGAGCGCCGCGGTCGGCGTGAATTGCAGCAACGGCAGGCCGGCGGCCACGCGCTGGCCGTGCTGGACGTCCAGCGCGGTGACCACGCCATCCGCGGGCGCGCGCAGCGTCTCGACCGGTTGCGCGCCGCCGAGTTTCGCCTGCGCGTCCAGCGCGGCTTGCGCATCGGCCAGCGCCTTGCGCGCGACGTCGAGTTGCGCGTTGGTGGCGAGTTTTTCCGCCTGCAGGCGCTCGGTGCGCGCGAGATCGTCGCGAGCCACCTTCAACGCGCTCTGCGCCTGCAGGTACGCGCTGCGGGTGGCGGGATCGGTGGCGAGTTCCAGCAGCGCGTCGCCACGCTTCACGCGCTGGCCCGCGAGCGCCTGGGTCGCGGTGACCTCGCCCGCCTGCGGCAAGCTGAGCGACAGCGCGTTGCGGCTGTCGGCGGCGAGCTGCCCGAACGCCGCAACCGTGGCATGGAACGTTTGCCGCACCGGCATCGCGGTGTGAACCGCAATCGGCGCCTGCGTTTCCTCATTGGGCTTGCCTGACGAGCACGCCGCCAGAAGCACGACCAGTCCGCCCATGAATGCGAATGAGCGCCAATGTGGACCTGACCGAAGGGTTCTTGTTCTTTTCATTTGCGTTGATTTGCGTTTATTTGCGGACGACGGCCTTTGCAACGGACGCGTCGGGCCAGCTGCCCACCAGCGCGTCCAGTGCGATCGCGGTTTCGTGGGTGTCCTGCTCCAGTGCCAGCAACGCGGTGTCGGCGGCCAGTGAACCCGCGCGGATCGCGAGATAGGTGGGCCAATCCAGGCGCCCGGCCGCGTAGTTGACCTTGGCTGCGTCGCGCGCCTGCGCCAGGCGCGCAGCGTGGGCGGCGAGCGAGCCGCGCAGCGCGCGGTCGGTATGCAAATCGGCCGAGAGGCGCTGCACGTCGTTGCGGTCGGTCAGCAGCCGCGCCGCGTATTCGTCGTGCAGTTGCTGGCGCGTCGCGCGTTCGACCGCGATGTTGCCGCGGTTGCCGTCGAACAGCGGCAGCGCCAGCGAAACGGAAAAACCGTTGCTGGAGATGTTGCTGTTGTCGCGTGCCTTCACGAATCCGACCGTGATCGCCGGAAACTGCGCGAGGATCGCGGCGCGCAGCTTCTCGTCCTGCGCGCGGTAGCCCGCCTGCAGGGCCAGCAGGTCGGGACGCCGCTCGGGCATTTCGGCGAGCGCGCGCTGCACCTCGGCTTCGCCGGGGTCGACCGCGAACGGCAAGCCGGTGAGGTGCAGCGGCACCGTGGCATCCAGGCCCAGCAGGTTGTGCAGGTCGTGTTCCGCCAGGTCGATCTGGCGTTGCGCGTCGGCGAACTGGTTGTCGACATCGGACGCGGCGTTGAGTCCGGTGCTGGCCGCGTCGTAGGTCAGGTCGCCCGACTGCAGCGCGCGCCGGATCGCGGCCTGCACCGGCGCCAGCGCGGCGCGCTCGCGTTCCAGCCGCGCGACCCGCTGGCGCAGGAAGTACACGCGATCGAACAGCGTGCGCGCCTCGGCGATCGCCTGCCACTCGCTCCACAGCAGGTCCAGGTCGACCTGCTGTGCGCCGGCGCGCGCCGATTTCACCCGTGCCGAACGCGTGATCAGGTTGCCGAGGTCGAACGTCAACCCGGCCGTGTAGGCATCTGTCGTGCCCTCGGGATAGCTGCCGACGGGGCGGTCGTGTTCGTAGTTCAACTGAGGATCGGGCAGCAGGCCCGCGGCATAGGCCTGCGCGTGCGCCACGCCCGCGGCGTCGCGCTGGGTCTTCAATTGCGGACCGTTGGCGACCGCCAGTATCGCAACCTCGGTGACGTCGAGGCCATCGACCGCATCGAACGGGTACGCGCGCAGCGCCGGCGTCGGCATCGACGAGGCGGGCACCTTGATGTCCGCGGCGCTGCGGGGGCCGCGACCGGTGTCGAGCGGCAGCGCACGCCAGGTCGCGCAGCCGGCGAGGGCGGCGGCGATCGCGGGCACGGCCAACCATGCGGGAAGAGAGCGCATGGTCCCGCAGCGTGAAGGCGGACGCTTAGGTGCCGCTTAGGGCGCAGCGGCGGCGACTGCGGTGTCAAGCACGCTTGACAACGCAAAAGCCACTCTGTACAGTCGCATTGTCAAGGTTGCTTGACAGAGGGTGCGACGATGAACATGCGGGGAATCACGATGGGACGGATGGACGAATGGCCGGCCTGGCGCCGCTGGGGCGTGTGGCTGCTGGGCTGGGTGTTGTACGTCGGCGCGTTCTGGCTGCTGCTGGCGATCGACGCGTTCGCGGTTCGCATCATCGCGTTGGCGGGCGTGTGCGCGGGACTGTGGGTGCTCACGTATTCGTCGCGGGCGGTGTTGAATGAGCGGATGCGCAGCATCGACCGCTGGCAGTTGCGCGTGATCGTGCCGGCCTTCGTGGTTTACATGTTGCTGGTGATCTTCGTGCTGCCGCGGGTCGACGACGTCACCACCCATTGGCTGAAGGCCCTGGTGGTACTCACGCCCATGGCGCCGGTGCTGTTCATCGCGTGGGCGGTGGTCCGCTACGTCAACCGTTGCGACGAACTGGAGCGCCGCCAGCATCTGGAAGCGGCGGGCGTGGCGGTACTGGCGGTGAGCATCGCCGCGATGTCATTGGGCCTCCTGGCGGCCGCGAAGCTGGTGGCGCTGGACGGCGTGCTGGTTTCGTTGATGGTGCTGCCGTCGCTGTGCGTGGTGTACGGCTTGTCCTGCACCTGGTCGAAGTGGCGGAACCGTGCTCGATGAAAAACCGCGTGCGCGAGTTGCGCGAGGCGCACGGCTGGTCGCAGGGCACGCTGGCGGAACACCTGGACGTGTCGCGCCAGACCATCAACGCGATCGAAACCGGCAAGTACGACCCGAGCCTGCCGCTGGCGTTCAAGCTGGCGCGGCTGTTCAGGCAACGCATCGAATCGATGTTCGATCCGGACGAGGAACGCTGAATGAAGATGAATCCACGGATGCTGGTGCGCATCATCGCGGTGGTGGTCGTCGTGGCCGTGCTCGGCTGGCAATGGCGGAGCAAGCAGCATGCGCACGATGCGACTCCCGAAACCGCCGGGGGTGTCGCGGCGCCCGCCTCGGCGGTTTCCGCATCCGCGCCCGCGAAGCCGGTGAAGCCGGCGCCGCCCGCCACCCTCAGGATGGGCACGCTCACGCTGACCGCGTGCGAACTGAAGCAGCTCAACTCCGCCGCCACCACGCCGGCGTTCTGTGCGAAATTCCCGGTGCCGGAAAACCGCGCCGACCCGGCGGCGCGCACGATCGAGCTGAACCTCGCGATCCTGAAAAGCGATTCCGCAGTCCCGGACCGCGACCTGGTGACGTATCTCGCCGGCGGCCCCGGCCAGTCGGCGATCCAGACTTATCCGGAACTGGCGCCGGCCTTCGCGCCGCTGCTCAAGCACCACGACGTGCTGCTGCTCGACCAGCGCGGCACGGGCGGTTCGAATCCCCTGGATTGCCCAATTGTCGCGAAGCAGATGAAGCAGCTCGGCGATGCCACGCTGACGCCGGCCCAGCGCGCCGAACGCGTGGCCGAATGCGCGGCCGAGGTCGGGAAGAAATCCGATCCGCGCTACTACACCACGACCGACGCGGTGGCGGACCTGGACGCGGTGCGCAAGGCGCTGGGCGCATCGTCGCTGGACCTGATCGGCGTGTCGTACGGCACGCGCGTCGCGCAGCACTACGCCGCGGCGTATCCCGACGCGGTGCGCAGCATCGTGCTGGATGGCGTGGTGCCCAACCAGATGGTGGTGGGCGAAACCTTTGCCGAGGCGCTGGAGCGTTCGCTGAAACTGCAGAACGCGGCGTGCGACGCGACGCCCGCCTGCAAGAAGGCATTCGGCGACTGGTATGCGACGCTGCACCAACTGCACGCCAAACTGAAAGGCACGGCGCCGCAGCAGGTCACGTTCGAAGACCCGTACAGCTACAAGCCCGTCACGAAAACGCTGACCGCCGATGACCTGGTCGGGGTGGTGCGGATGTTCTCCTACAGCACCCTCACCGCGGCGTTGCTGCCGCTGGCGGTCGATGAAGCCGCACACGGCAATTACGCGCCGCTGCTGGGGCAATCGAAGCTGCTGAGCGGAAGCCTTTCCGAATCCATGCAGGGCGGGATGCAGTTGTCGGTGATCTGCACCGAGGATGCGCCGCTGATGAAGCCGCGCCCGCAGGATGCGGACCTGCTGCTCGGCACGGAACTCATCGACGGCTTGCTCGCGGAATGCAAGGTCTGGCCGCACGTCCCGATGCCGAAGGATTTCCACGCGCCGTTCAAGTCCTCGATCCCGACCCTGCTGATCTCCGGCGAACGCGATCCGGTCACGCCGCCGGCCTATGCCGACGAAGTGCTGAAAGGCCTGTCGGACGGGCGCTCGCTGGTGGTGAACGGGCTGGGTCATGCCGAACCGATCTACGCCGACTGCATGCCCGACCTGGTGGAGCAGTTCGTCACGAAACTGCAGCCGAAAAAACTCGATGCGCGTTGCCTCGACAAGATCGGGGCGACTCCCGCATTCGTGAATTTCAATGGAGCCGCGCCATGATCAACGTGAAAGATCTGCACAAGGCCTTCGGCACGGTGAAGGCCGTGGACGGCGTCACCTTCACCGCCCGCGACGGCGAAATCACCGGCTTGCTCGGCCCGAACGGCGCCGGCAAGACCACCACGCTGCGGATGCTCTACACCCTGATGAAGCCGGATTCCGGGCAGGTGCTGGTGGACGGCATCGATGCGGCCGCCGATCCCATTGCGGTGCGCCGGCAACTGGGCGTGCTGCCCGATGCGCGCGGCCTGTACAAGCGCCTCACCGCGCGCGAGAACATCGAATATTTCGCGCGCCTGCACGGCATCGAAACGCAGTTGATGCACCAGCGCCGCGAGAAGCTGGTCGACGCGCTGGAGATGCGCGACATCCTCGACCGTCGCACCGAAGGCTTCTCGCAGGGCCAACGGGTGAAGACCGCGATCGCGCGCGCGCTGGTGCACGACCCCAGGAACGTGATCCTGGATGAACCCACCAACGGCCTCGACGTTATGGCCACCCGCGGCCTGCGCACCTTCATGCGCAACCTCAAGGCCGAAGGCCGATGCGTGCTGTTCTCCAGCCACATCATGCAGGAGGTCGCGATGCTGTGCGATCGCATCGTGGTGATCGCGGCCGGCCGCGTGGTCGCCGACGAATCGCCCGATGCGCTGCGTGCGCAAACCGGCGAAGCCAACCTCGAGGACGCGTTCGTGAAACTGATCGGCAGTGAAGAAGGACTCGCCGCATGAACCCGATGCTGACGGTGTGGTGGAAGGAAGTCCGCGAAAACCTGCGCGACAAGCGCACGGTGTTCAGCGCGCTGATCTACGGTCCGCTGATCGGCCCGGTGATGTTCGTGGTGATCATGAACGTGCTGGTCGGCCATGAAATGAAAAAGGCCGAGGGGCCGCTGAAGGTGCCGGTGATCGGCGCCGAGCACGCGCCCAACCTGATCAATGCACTGAAGCAGCAGGGCCTGGTGCCGCAGCCGCCCATCGCCGATCCCGACAAGGCGGTGCGCGACCGCGACGCCGACGTGGTGCTGCGCATCCCTGCCGACTACGCCAAGGCCTGGACCCGCGGCGAACCGGCGCAGGTCGAGGTGATTTTCGACGCCTCGCAGCAGAACAGCGGCACGCCCACCAAGCGGCTGGAAGGCATGCTTAGACGTTACGGCAGCGAGCAGGGCACGCTGCGGCTGTTGGCGCGCGGACTGGCGCCCAGCATCGCCGCGCCGATCGTCGTGAGCGAACGTGACCAGTCCACCCCGCAGTCGCGCGCAGGCATGGCCTTGAGTTTCCTGCCGTACTTTTTCGTGATCGCGGTGTACATCGGCGGGATGTATCTTGCGATCGACCTGACCGCGGGTGAGCGCGAACGGCAGTCGCTGGAGCCGCTGTTCGCGAACCCGGTGGCGCGCTGGCGGATCCTGGCCGGCAAGCTGGGCGCGATCTGTTCGTTTTCGTTGGCCAGCCTGGTCCTGACCGCGGTCGGCTTCTCGATCGCGGGCCACGTGATGCCGGCCGAGAAACTCGGGATGGTGTTCGACCTCGGTCCCGGCTTCATCGGCGATGCGATCCTGCTGGAGCTGCCGCTGATCGCGATCTTCGCGGTGCTGGAAACCCTGGTCGCCGCGTTCGCCAAGAGCTACCGCGAGGCGCAGACCTACATCGGCTTGCTGATGATCATCCCGATCATCCCGTCGATGATGATGGGCTTCCTGCCGGTGAAGCCGGCGCACTGGATGTACGCGATCCCGTTGCTCGGCCAGCAGATCGGCATCAGCGACTTGCTGCGCGGCAATGCCGTTGTGGCGAGTGATATCGGGATCGCGCTGGTGTGCGGGTTCGCGCTGGCGTTCGTGATCGGCGTCGGCACGGCGCTGGTGTATCGCAGCGAACGGCTGGCGATTTCGGCATGAGTCGGCGCATCTTCGGTTCGTGTTGCTGATGTCCCGCACGCTTTCCCTCGCCCCAGCGCTACGCGCTCGCCTGCGGCCGCCCTCCCGCAAGCGGGGAGTGATCGTCGCGCTGCGCGCGACAACGGTATTGAATGGAGCGGCCCAGAAATAAAATGCCCCGAGAGCCAGGGGGGAGCTCTCGGGGCGGGCGAAGCCGAACCTGGGGAGGGGTCCGACCTCGGGGGTTCGCTCAGGGAGGTGAGTGAACCGGGACGCCGTTGCGTGCGTCCGAAGCGTTAGATGGGGCCCGCCCCGGGAAGTTCAAATTCTTTTTTTGGAGGAATTTAGACTTCGTTCATTCGTCCGGGCGGCATGACTTCCGGCCTACGAATAGACGTCCAAACGCAGGCGGCCGTTAAATCAACGTTGCCTTGAATCCCCCTCCGAATCGGCTTTTCGTGAGAAGTCAGGCCATGGATGGCCGTTCTGGTGTGTTGGTTCCGAAGTGCTGTAGCCGCAGGAGCGCTGGATGAAACCGCGTTCAGGGACGAACGCAAAATCAATGCGCCTCATTCCAGTTGGCGCCGGATCCGATATCGACCAGCAGCGGCACGCTGAGTTCCGCCGCGCCCTGCATACGTATGCGGACGCCTTCGCGCACCGCTTCCACCGCGTCCGCACGCACCTCGAACACCAGTTCGTCGTGCACCTGCATCAGCATGTGGGCGTCGTCCTCACGTTTTCCTAACCACTCGTCGATCGCCACCATGGCGCGCTTGATGATGTCGGCGGCTGTGCCCTGCATCGGCGCGTTGATCGCGGCGCGCTCGGCCCCGGCGCGCTGGGCGGCGTTGCGGGAACGCAGGGCGTCGAGATAAAGCCGCCGACCGAACAAGGTTTCCACATAGCCGTCGCGGCGGGCGCGTTCGCGGGTCGAATCCATGAACGCCTTCACGCCTGGATAACGATCGAAGTAACGCTGCACGTATTCGGCCGCTTCGCCGCGCGGAATCCCGAGCCGCTGCGCGAGGCCGTGCGCGCTCATGCCATACATCAGCCCGAAATTGATCATCTTCGCGACACGCCGGTGCTCGGGCGCGACCTCGTCCACGGCCACGCCGAACACTTCGGAGGCGGTGGCGCGGTGCACGTCCTGGTCGTCCTGGAACGCGCGGGTGAGCCCCGGGTCGCCCGACAGGGAGGCCATGATCCGCAGTTCGATCTGCGAATAGTCCGCGGCCAGCACGCGCCAGCCTTCCGGGGCGATGAACGCCTCGCGGATGCGCCGGCCTTCGTCGTTGCGCACCGGGATGTTCTGGAGATTGGGGTCGGTGGATGAAAGCCGGCCGGTCGCGACCGCGGCCTGGTTGTAGCAGGTATGCACGCGGCCGGTGCGCGGATTCACCATTTCCGGCAACTTGTCGGTGTAGGTCGAACGCAGCTTCGCCAGTTGCCGGTAATCGAGGATCATCCGCGGCAGTTCGTGGTCCCCCGCGATCGCTTCCAGCGCTTCCTCGTTGGTGGACGGTTGGCCGGTCGGCGTCTTCAGTTTCGCCGGCAGGCCGAGTTCGTCGAACAGCAGCGCCTGCAACTGCTTGGGCGAATCGACGTTGAACTCGCGCCCGGCGAGCTTCTGCATGCCAGTCTGCAACGCAAGCATGCGTTTGCCGAGTTCCTGGCTCTGCAGGCGCAGCGCAGCCATGTCGATCAATACGCCGCGCTGCTCCATCCGCGCCAGCACCGGCACCAGCGGCATTTCGATGCCGGTGAACAACGTCCGCTGCGCCGGCTGCGCTTCGAGTTGCGGCCACAGCGCGCGGTGCAGGCGCAGAGTGACGTCGGCATCTTCGGCCGCGTAATCGCGCGCGGTGTCGAGGTCGACCTGCGAGAACGGAATCTGCTTGGCGCCCTTGCCGGCCACGTCTTCGTAGTGGATCGTGTCGTGGTCCAGCCAGCGCCTGGCCAGCGTGTCCATGTCGTGCCGGTTCGCGGTCGCGTTCAGCACGTACGACTCCAGCATCGTGTCGAAGGCGACGCCGCGCACCGTGATGCCGTAGTTCGACAGCACGTTGCAATCGTACTTTGCGTGTTGGCCGACCTTGGGACGCGCCGGGTCTTCCAGGATCGGCTTCAACGCCGCCAGCGTCTCGTCGAGGCCAAGCTGCTTCGGTGCGCCCGGATAATCATGGCCCACCGGGATGTAGCACGCTTCGCCGGCTTCGACCGAAAACGAAAGCCCCACCAGGTGCGCCTGCATCGGATCGAGCGACGTGGTTTCGGTGTCGAAGGCGATCAGGTCGGCATTGCGCAGTTTGGCGAGCCAGGCGCCGAGTTGTTCCCGGGTGGTGACGAGTTCGTAGCGTGGCGCGGGACCTGGGGCGCGCGAGCCTGCGCGCTCGTCAGCGACAATTGCAGATTCCGCGCTCCGGCCTGCGGCCGGCCCCGGAATGACAACGGTTTTTGAGTCGTCCGGCCCCGCCGATTGCTTGTCCAGTTCGGCCAGCGCCTGCCGGAATTCGTACCGTGCATACAGCCCGCGCAGGGCTTCAACGTCTCGTCCGCGCAACAGCAGGTCGGAGGGACCGTGATCCAGCACGACGTCGGTCTTGATGGTGGCTAGTTGGCGCGACAGGGGCAGTTGCGCCAGCGCGACCCGCAGGTTTTCGCCGATCTTGCCGCCGACCCTGTCGGCGTTGGCGATAACGGCGTCCAGCGAGCCGTATTCGCCCAGCCATTTCGCGGCGGTCTTGGGACCGCATTTCACGACGCCCGGAATGTTGTCGATCGAGTCGCCCATCAGCGCGAGGTAATCGATGATGCGTTCGGGCGGCACGCCGAATTTTTCCAGCACGCCGGCTTCGTCCATGCGCGTGCGCGACATCGTGTTGACCAGCGTGATGCCCGGGCGCACCAGTTGCGCGAAATCCTTGTCGCCGGTGGACACTTCCACCTCGATGCCGTCGGCCGCCGCGCGTGTCGCCAGCGTGCCGATCACGTCGTCGGCTTCCACGCCCTCGACGCGCAGGATCGGAAAGCCCAAGGCCTCGACGATCTTCATCATCGGCTCGACCTGCGCGCGCAGGTCGTCCGGCATCGGCGCACGGTTGGCCTTGTACTCGGGATACAGATCATCGCGGAAGGTGCGGCCCGGCGCATCGACCACGAACGCCGCATAGTCGGGCTTTTCGTTCAGCGTCGCGCGCAGCATGTTGACCACGCCGAACAGCGCGCCGGTTGGTTCGCCCGCGGCGTTGCTGAGCGGCGGCAACGCGTGGAACGCGCGGTACAGATAACTTGACCCGTCGATGAGCGTGAGCTTGGCCATGCGCGGATTGTCGCAGATGTTGTCGCATGCACGCCGCACTCACGCGGCGCATGTATGCTCATCCTGCAGACTGTCGCTGCGGGAGAAGAACCGTGAAAGCGCTCGTGTGGTTTTCGGCCTGTGCAATGCTGTTCGGCATGCCCGCCGCGCAGGCGCAGCAGGCGCTGGCGGCCTCGTCGTCCGCGCCGCCGCCAGGTTCGGCCTTGCCGCCACCCGGCATCAACGAACCCGGTGCAAAGCCACAGTCGGTGCCGCTGCCCAGCACCGGCATCCCGCCCTCGGTGGCGCCCGCGGCGCGGCAGAAGGACGGCAATGGCGACAGCACAAACGTCAGCATCCGCACCGACGCCAACGGCGACACCATCGAGGAATACCGCCGCGGCGGCACGGTGTACATGGTGCGCGTCACGCCCAAGAACGGCGTCACCCAGACCTACATGGTCAACAACAATGCCAATGGCAGTCTGACGCACGATCCCAAGATGGGGCCGGTGTCGCCGGTGTATTACGACATCTACAAGTGGGGCGGGCCGAAGAAGCCGGCCGGCAGCGCGCCGGCTGCGGCTTCGAGCGGCGGCAGGTAATCGTTCGAGCAACCGCCTCACCCATCCAGTTCGGGGTAATGCCGGAAGATCCCGTCGTTGTTGAAGGGAATCCGGCGCGGCGATTCAAGATACGACGCCAGCGCAGGACGCGCGGCGATGTGCGCGTGCAGTGCGACGCACAGGGGCAGCGAGGATTCCAGCCGCCGCATCGCGCGCGGGAAGGCGTACCGCAAGCCTTCGATGACCTGGAACAGCGACAGGTCGGCGTAGCTGGTGGTGCTGCCCGCGAGGCAGCGATGCCGCCCGCGCGCATTGTCCGCCAGCGCGCGTTCGAACCAGCCGAGAAACTTCGGCAGGCGCTCGCGCCGCAGGTGCGCGCTGCGGCGTTTCGCCTCTTCGCGTTGGTCCTCGTAGTAGAGCCCGCTCGCGATCGGGTGGTGGACGTCGTGAATTTCGGCGACGAGATCCGCGATCGTCAGTTGCAGTTGATGCGTCCACAGCCGGCCGGTTTCCTCGCGCGGCGCAAGCAAAAGACGCGGACCGAGGAACAGCAGGACGTTCGCGGTTTGCGCGATCACCCGCCGGCCGGCCTTGAGGAACGGCGGTGCGAACGGCGGATGCGCGATCGGCGGGTCCTGCATCCATTCCAGCAGCGCCGCCTCGCCACCACCCGAAGCTTCGGGCAGTCGCGCGACGTCGATGTAATCGGCGCCTGCATCTTCCAGCGCGAGCCGCACGAATTCGCCGCGTCCCTGGATCGTCGGCCAGTAATACAGTTCGTATTTCACGGTCGAACAGCCTAGCGCCGGTCACGTGAACAGGCCGCCACGAGGGATGATCACGACCCCGGAGCTTCGCGTCGAACGTCATCCCGGCCATGGATTGGCCGGGACCCAGTGCCACGGATGGCGGAAAGAGCACTTCAGACACTGAAGCGCCGCTTCAGTGTCTGAAGTGCCGCGTCCCCGTAAATACCATCGCCATGTCGTGCTCGTCCGCGGCGTCGATCACTTCCTGGTCGCGCATCGAACCGCCCGGCTGGATGATCGCGCGCACCCCGGCGCCGGCCGCAAGGTCGACGTTGTCGCGGAACGGGAAGAAAGCGTCCGAGGCCATCACGCTGCCTTCGGTGGAGAGCTTGGCATCGGCCGCCTTCATCGCGGCGATCTTCACGCTGATCACGCGGCTCATCTGGCCTGCACCGATGCCGACCGTGGCGCCGCCCTTCGCGTACACGATTGCGTTCGACTTCACGAACATCGCGACGTGCCATGCGAAAAGCAGGTCGCGCAACTGCTCGGCGTCGGGCACCCGTTTGGTAACCACCTTCAGGTCGGACAGCATCAGCGTGTCGACGTCGGTGTCCTGCACTAGCACGCCGCCGGCGATGCTCCGCAACTGCCGCGGCGCGACGTCAGGTTCCGCCGGCCATTCGCCGGTCGCGAGCGCGCGCACATTGGGCTTCTTGCGCAGCGCGGCCAGCGCCGCCTCGTCGAACGATGGCGCGACGAGCACCTCGACGAATTGCTTCGAAAGGATCGCCTGCGCCAGCGCGCCGTCGATCGGACGGTTGAAGGCGATGATGCCGCCGAACGCGGAGGTCGCGTCGCAGGCGAAGGCGCGCTCGTAGGCTGCGATCGGATCGGCGTCCAGCGCGACGCCGCAGGGATTGGCATGCTTGACGATCACGCACGCGGGCGTCTTGTCGAAGGCCTTCACGCACTCCAGCGCGGTGTCGGCATCGACGATGTTGTTGTACGACATTTCCTTGCCGGCCAGCAGCGTCGCGCCCGCGACCGTGCCGGCGGTGGGGCGGCCGTCCAGGTACAACGCCGCGGCCTGGTGCGGGTTCTCGCCGTAGCGCATTTCCTGCGCGCGCCGCAGCGCCAGGTGCAGGGTGGGCGGATACGCATCGCGCGGCTCGCCGTCGGCGCGTGCCGACAGCCAGTCCGCGATCATGCCGTCGTAGCGCGCGGTGTGCGCGAACACCTTGGCCGCGAACCGGCGGCGCTGTTCGAACGAGGTGCCTCCATCGCGGCGCAGAGTTTCGATGAGCTGGGGATAGTCGGCGGGATCGCAGACCACGGTGACCCGCTCGTGGTTCTTGGCGCCCGCGCGCAGCATCGCGGGACCGCCGATGTCGATCTGCTCGATGGCTTCCTCATACGTCGTGCCGGCGTGCGCCACCGTGCGCGCGAATGGATACAGGTTCACCACCAGCAGGTCGATGGGCAGGATCGCGTGTTCGCGCATCACCGCGTCATCGGTGCCGCGCCGTCCCAAGAGCCCGCCGTGCACCGCGGGGTGCAGCGTCTTGACACGGCCGTCCATGATCTCGGGAAAACCGGTGAGCTGGCTGACATCGCGCACCGGCACGCCGGCTTCGCGCAGCGCTGCCGCGCTGCCGCCGGTGGACACCAGCTCGACGCCCAGCGCGTGCAGCGCCCGGCCCACATCGGCCAGTCCGGTCTTGTCCGAAACACTCAACAGCGCGCGGCGCGTGGTGACGATGCCCGATCCGGTCATGAATGTGCGTGGTCCTGTATGGTCAATCGAGGCCGAGGTCGCGCAATTTCTTTCGCAGCGTGGCGCGATGGATGCCCAGGATTTCGGCGGCGCGACTCTGGTTGCCGCCGCTCCAGGCCAGCACTTCACGCAGCAGCGGCGGTTCGATTTCGCGCAGCATCCGCGCGTACAGCCCCTCGCGGCACGGCGTCCCGTTGAGGTCGGCAAGATAGCGGCGCGCGTTCAGCGCCATGCAGTCGCCCAGCGTCTGCGTCCCGCGTGCGGGAGCGGCGCCGTCAGCGGGCGTGGGCGGTGCGTTCGGCTGAAGGTTGCCCATGAAGCGTGCGTGTCGATCGTGTGTGCGCCAGTCCCTGCGCGTGCGAACCGATGAGTCTAACAGCGGATGGCGACGCAGCGCATGCCGCGGCGTCATTCGAAGCCGAACTGGAACGCCACCGCGCGCTTGCCGGGGTCGGCCACTTCGAAGGCCACCACCGCGGTCGCGCCTGGCGCGATCCCTGCCGCGCGCTTGGCCGGATCGGTCATGTATTCGGGGGGCCGGAAACGCCGCATCGCCACCGGCGCGTTGTCGAGATCGGTGAGCTGCACCACCACCACCGGCCAGGGCTGGCTGAAGGAGGCGTCGTTGCGCATCGTGGCGGTGATGGTCAGCGCGCCCGGCGCGTTCGGATCGGGCCGCACGTCGCGCGACAGCAATTCCAGTTTCGCGGTGTCCTTGATCAGCGGCAGGTTGCAGGCCAAGGTGCCGCAGAGGCGCGCCATCCACGGCTGCGCCGCCGGATTCCGGACCAGCTCGATCCGGTCGGCCCACGCGAGTTGCGCGGCCAGCAACAGCGCCAGCAGCACACAGCCGAGCGCCCACGCCACGCTTGCGCGCGAAACGCGGCGGCGGGGCCGCACGTACACCGGCGCTGGCGCGGTCGCCGCATCGGATTCACCATCGTTCGTCGCGGCTTTGGGTGCCGCCTTGGCGACGGCTTCGACGGTGCCCTGATTTTCCGGGTCGTCGCCGGATTCATCCTGGTGGACGGCGAGGTCCTGTTCTTCCGATGCGGTTTCGGGAACCGCGGCGGGTTCATCGGGCGCCTCGAAAAGCCACGGCGCTTCGTCGCCGGGTTCCGCAGGGATGCCCGATTCCGCATCGGGCAACGTTTCGTAGGATTCACCGGCCGTCGCGGCATCCGGAATTTCGGCGGATGTTTCCGGCGTGCCGGATTCGGACGGAAAGTCGAGCCTCCAGTTTTCGATCCCTGCCTCGAGCGGTGGCGCATCGCCGTCGCTCACTTTCGGTTCCGTGTCCAGTTCGGATTCGATATCGGCAAACCAGTCATCGGCGCTGCCGGCTTGCATGCCAGCAGCCGGCGCGGGGCGTTCCGGTTCCGGCGGCGTTTTCCTGCGAGACTTGCGGAGAGCCGATTCGAACGCAGCGGGCGGCACCGCTTCGGTCAGGGTCGGCGCGGGATCGTCCGGTGGCTGCTCGGGCGGTGCCAATGGTTCGATCGGCAGCGTGTCGGAAAGCGTGCGCAGCGCGTCGAAACGTTTGTCGCAGCGGCCGCAGCGCACGATGCCGAGCGAAGTCTGCAGCGCGTCCTCGTCGATCGCGTAGACCGTCAGGCATTCCGGGCACTGGGTGTACATGCCGCGATTGTAGGCCACGGCGAACGCCGCGATGCGCTACCCGCGCACGCCGTCGATGCGGATCCAGTCTTCACGCCGTGCAGCACGCAGGTTCGTGAAACCGTACGCGCGATAGCGTTCCAGCAATTCGGTTTCCTGGCCCGCGAGGATGCCCGACAGCGCGAACGCCGCGGCGGATCTGCAGAGCGCCGCGAAGCACGGCGCGAGTTCGGCAAGCGGTCCGGCGAGGATGTTGGCGACGAACACGTCGCCTTGCGTGTCTGGCGGCAATTCATCCGGCAGGCAGACGTGCAGACGCGAGGCCACGCCGTTGCGCGCGGCGTTGTCGCGGGTGGCGATCAGCGCCTGCGGATCATTGTCCACGCCGATCGCGTGCGCGGCGCCGAGCTTCAACGCCGCGATCGCGAGCACGCCCGAGCCGCAACCGTAGTCGATGAGCGCCTTGCGGGCGAGATCGAGCCCGTCCAGCCATTCGAGGCACAGCGCCGTGGTCGGGTGCGTGCCGGTGCCGAACGCGAGCCCGGGATCGAGGCGGGTGACGACGGCTGAGGCGTCGAGGTCGTTTGGTGGTTCGACATTCCACGGATAAATCCACAGCCGCCGGCCAAAGCGCATCGGCTGGTAGCGATCCATCCACGCGCGTTCCCAATCCTGATCGGCGACTTCGCGGAAGGCGATGCGATCCGGTGCGAGTTCCGGCAACGCGTCGTGCAACAGGTGCACGAGACCGCGGCGGTCGGCATCCGCTTCGAACAACGCGAGCAAGGTCAATGAACGCCACAACGGCGTTTCGCCCACGCCCGGTTCGAAGATCGCGGCTTCGTCGGACGTGTCGGCGTCGGCGTCCATCAGCGTCACCGACAGCGCACCGAGTTCTTCCAGCGCGGCTTCGGCGTGCGGCTGGTCGGCGGCATCGAGGGTGAGTTGGAGTTCGAGCCAGGGCATGAGTGCGGGACCGTCACAGAAATATTCGTCATTCCGGACGCGGCGCAGCTGCGATCCGGACTGCGTTTGCAGGACTGCCAACGCGAACGCCAAAGGCGGCCCGTAGGGCGAGCGCCAAGGATGGCGCGAGTAATCCATGTTTGCTTTTGCGCGAAATCAAAATGGATTCCGGGTTCAATCGTCATGGAGCCGGCGATCGCCCCGGAATGGCGACATAGATGATTATGATTTTGCCGGTCCCCGGTTCCGAGCCCCGGTATTTCAGCTCCCCAACCCGATCCCCTTTTCCTTCTGCTCGCGGATGCGCTTTTCGAGGTAATGGATGTTGCGTCCGCCGTGCTTGAAGCCCGAGTCGGCCATGATCCGCTGTTGCAGCGGCAGGTTGGTCTTGACGCCCTCGATCACGGTTTCGCTGAGCGCGGTGCGCATGCGCGCGATCGCGGTCTTGCGGTCGATCCCGTGCACGATCAGCTTGCCGATCATCGAGTCGTAGTTGGGCGGAATCCTGTAACCGTCGTACAGGTGCGTGTCGATGCGCACGCCGGGGCCGCCCGGCGCTTCGAAGCGCTTTACCGTGCCGGGACTCGGCATGAAGCTGTCGGGATCTTCCGCGTTGATGCGGCATTCGATCGCGTGACCGCGCGGCACGATGTCTTCCTGCCTGATCGACAGCGGCTGTCCCGCCGCGATCAGCAACTGCTCGCGCACCAGGTCGACGCCGGTGATCATTTCGGTCACCGGATGCTCGACCTGGATGCGGGTGTTCATTTCAATGAAGTAGAAGCGTCCGTCCTGGAACAGGAATTCGAATGTGCCGGCGCCGCGGTAGCCGATGCGGATGCAGGCGTCCGTGCAGATCTTGCCGATTTCGGCGCGCATTTCCGGCGTGATGCCGGGCGCGGGCGCTTCCTCGACGACCTTCTGGTGACGGCGCTGCATCGAGCAGTCGCGCTCGCACAGGTGGATGGCGTTGCCCTGTCCGTCGGCCAGCACCTGGATTTCCACGTGGCGCGGATTTTCCAGGAACTTCTCCATGTACACCTGATCGTTGCCGAACGCGGCGCGCGCTTCGGCGCGCGTGGTCGCGATCGCGTTGCCGAGGTGCGCCTCGGTGTGCACGTCGCGCATGCCGCGCCCACCGCCGCCGCCCGCAGCCTTGATCAGCACGGGGTACCCGATGTCGCGCGCGATCCGCATGTTGCGTTCGACGTCATCGTCCAGCGGCCCGTCGGAGCCCGGCACGCAGGGCACGCCGGCGGCCTTCATGGCCTTGATGGCTTCCACCTTGTCGCCCATCATCCGGATCACCGGCGCGGTCGGGCCGACAAACACGAATCCGGAACGTTCCACCTGTTCGGCGAAGTCGGCGTTCTCCGACAGGAAGCCGTAACCCGGATGGATCGCCGACGCGTCGGTGACTTCGGCCGCCGCGATGATCGCCGGGATGTTGAGATAGCTCTGCGCGGAGGGTGCCGGACCGATGCAGATCGCCTCGTCGGCCATGCCGACGTGCTTCAGGTTCCGGTCGGCGGTTGAATGCACGGCCACGGTCTTGATGCCCATGGTCTGGCAGGCGCGCAGCACGCGCAGCGCGATTTCGCCGCGATTGGCAATGAGAACCTTGTCGAGCATGGCGTCAGCCGATCACGAACAGCGGTTGATCGAACTCCACCGCCTGGCCGTTCTCGGCCACGATGGCAACCACGGTGCCGGCGACTTCGGCCTCGATCTGGTTGAACATCTTCATCGCCTCGATCACGCCCAGCGGATCGCCGACCTTCACCTGCTGACCCACTTTGACGAACGGCTCGGCACCCGGCGAGGACGCGGCGTAGAAGGTGCCGACCATCGGCGAGCGCACCACGGTGCCCGGCGGCAGGCCCGGTTCGGTGGGTGCCGCCGCCGTGGGCGCGGGTGCCGGTGTTGCGGCCGGCGCGGGCGCCAAAACGGGCGCTGCCATTACCGGCGCAGGCGCCGCGATCACCTGGGACGCGATCCCGGCAGCGGGGAAGCGCGACAGGCGGACGACTTCTTCGCCCTCCTTGATCTCGAGTTCCGAGAGGTTCGACTCTTCCAAAAGTTCGATCAGTTTTTTGACTTTGCGCAGGTCCATGACGGCCTCTTTCAGACTCCTTCCCCCGCCTGCGGGGGAAGGTCGGGATGGGGGGAAGCTTGCGACGCTGCGAGCCGCTCGATCGCGGCATCCAGCGCATAGCGATAGCTGTCGGCGCCGAAACCGGCAACGACACCGACGGCAAGGTCCGAAAAGTACGATTGGTGGCGGAACGGCTCGCGCGCGTGCGGGTTCGACAGGTGCACTTCGATGAAGGGAATCGCGACGGCGGCCAGCGCATCGCGCAGCGCCACCGATGTGTGAGTGAAGGCGGCCGGATTGATCAGGATGAAGGCTGTGGTATCCCGCTTGGCCGCCTGCACCCGCTCGACCAGTTCGTGTTCGGCATTCGACTGATGACTGGTCAATGTGTGGCCGGCGGCCTCCGCCTGCCGGGTCAGCGCGGCGTCGATGTCGCCGAGCGTGATGCGGCCATACACCACCGGCTCGCGGTCACCGAGCAGGTTGAGGTTGGGGCCGTGGAGGACCAGAATCTTCGCCACGCTTCGAGCGTACCTGGGGCCGGACGGGAAGCGGCGAAGTCTGAACTGTCATTCACCTTTTGTCCAGCGGATCGCCGGAGTTGGGCGAAATTGCGGGCGTGTTTCAGTGCGCGGCGGTGTTGGCTTCCTTCAGCCAGTCGTCGAGCAATCCTTCGTCCAGCGGCCCGAGCCTGGTTTGCAGGATGCGCCCGTCCCGGCCGACCAGCACGCTGTAAGGCAACAGTCCGGCGGTGTCGCCGAACACGGTGGTCGGCACGGGATCCGCGTCGATGCCGATCAGGATCGGGTAGTCGACCGCGACCCGTTTCACGAAGGCCGCAGCCGACTGCGGTTGTTCCATCGCGATGCCGACGACCTGCGCGCCGTCCGTCGCGTGCTCGCGCTGGAATTTGGCGAGCATCGGCATCTCCTTGATGCACGGCACGCACCAGCTTGCCCAGAAATTCAGCAGCACCACTTTCCCATGCCACTTCGCCAGCGCGGTGGGCTGGCCTGCCACGTCCGGCAATGTGTACCCGCTCACCGAATCCCCCGCCGCGAAGGTCTTGACGTCCGCGGGCGCGGACGGCTGATCCGGCATCCGGCTCGCCCAGCCGTTCTGCAGCCACCAACCGCCGGCCGCCGCCAGGCAGGCCAGCACCAGGATCAGGATCGTGCGGCGGTCCATCATTGCGCAGCACTCTCCAGCGCGTTCCGGACCAGCGACGCGGTCAATACGGTCGGCAGCGCACGGCCTTCGCCTCCGCCGCGCGGATACACCACGTACAGCGGCACGCCGGGTGAATGGAAGGATTTCAGGTACGCACCGATCTCGGGATCGACGTCGGTCCAGTCGCCTTTCATGTACACGGCGCCTGTTTTCGCAAGCAGGTTGTGAAAGCCTTGCGTGTTCAGCACCGCGTATTCATTGGCTTTGCAGGTGACGCACCAGTCCGCGCCGATGTCCACGAACACGGGCGTCCCGGCATCGCGCAGCGATTGCAGCCTGGCCGGGCTGAAGGCGACCGCATCGCTGCTTGACGAGGCAGTCTGCGAAACCGGCGCGATCCGCGTGACGGCGTACAGCGAGGCCGCCGCCGCGACCGCGAGTAACAGCGTGAAGGCATGGCCGAGCATGCGATCCGGCTGCCGACGGGCGTGCCACCACAGTGCGGCCGCCAGCAGCACCATCGCCACCAGTACCAGCGCCACGGCGTCCGCGCCGCGCTGGTGCGCCAGCACCCACACCAGCCACACGGCCGACAAATACATCGGAAACGCGAGGATCTGTTTCAGCGTCTCCATCCAGCGGCCGGGCTTCGGCAACCAGCGCGCCAGCGCGGGCACAAGGCCGATCAGCGTCAGCGGCAATGCGAGGCCGATGCCCAGCACGAGCATCACCAGCAATTCGTGCGCGGCGGGCGCGACGAACGCGTACGCCAGCGCCACGCCCATGAGGGGCGCGGTGCACGGGCTTGCCACGATCACCGCCAGCACGCCCGTGAAGAAGTGCCCGGCCGCGCCGCCGCGATGCGTGAGGCCGGCGCCGAAGTTGCCGAAGCTCGCGCCGAACTGCACCACACCCGACATCGACAGCCCCACCGCGAACAGCACGCACGCCAGCACCGCCACGACCACCGGCTGCTGCAACTGCGTGCCCCAGCCGACCGCGTGACCCGCGCCGCGTAGCCCGAGGATGGCCAGCCCGATCGCGAGAAAGGTCGCTATCACGCCCGCGGCATAGGCCAATGCATGCGCGCGTGCGCGCTGGCGCGACTCGCCACTTTCCAGCACGCCGACCGCCTTGATCGCCAGCACCGGCAACACGCACGGCATCAGGTTCAGGATCAATCCGCCCACGAAGGCCAGCAGCAAGGCGAAGGCCAGGTTGGTGCCGATCGGGCTCACGGCTTGTGCGGCTGTCTGGTCGTGGGACTGCTCGCCGGACGCGGCGGTCAGCGACGACGTGATCGGATTGCGCGCGCCGCCGTCGATCGCGTCCACGCCTCCCGCCGCGCCGATCGGGCCACCGCCGGACGTCGGCAGGGTGAACGTCTCGGTGTTCGGCGGATAGCAAATCAGCGGCGGCACCTCGTGGCAGCCCTGGTATTCCACCTGCACCTTCAGGGTTGCCGGCACGGCGCCCGAGGCGGTGTAGGGCAACGAAGCGTCGACCGCGTCGTGATAGATCTCCACGTCGCCGAGGTAGGGGTCGTGCTCCCGCGTGCCCCCCGGCGTCTGCAGCGCGCCGGTGGTAATGCCGGACGTCAGGATCTTCGCGTGGATGCGCCCGCGGTACAGGTAGTAATGCGGCGCGATGTCGAAGTGCAGCGCGACGGCGCCGGGCTTGTCGATCGTGGCCTTCAGCGCGAACGCCCGCGTGACCGGCAGCAGGCCTTCGCCGGGGCTGGCGTTTTGCGCGTACGCGCCCGCGGCCACGAACAACGCCGCCGCGAGGCTCATCAGGCGTACAAGAATTCGTCGGGAAAGCATCGGGATAACCAGAAAACCGGGGCGGAGTCACTTAAGACCGGCCCGTGCCGGATTTCATTGTCGCAGGCCCCTTTCCACGCTGCCACTCACCGGATCGCGGTCTCGCGCGCGAGCCAGTCGAGACAGGCGGGCAGTCCGTCGGCAATGTCGAACGCGACCAGCTCCGGCACCTCGTAGGGATGCAGCTCCACCAGCCGCTCGCGCAGCGTGTCGAAGCGTTCGCGAGTGGTCTTGATCAGCAGCAGCACTTCGGCGTCCTCGTGGATCTCGCCTTGCCAGCGGTAGGTGGAATTCACGTTTGGCAGCCGGTTCACGCAGGCCGCCAGCCGTTCCTCGACCAGCGTGCGAGCGATCCGGGTCGCGGTTTCGGCATCGGGGCAGGTGGAAAGGCAGAGCAGGGGCATGGGCGGTAGATCAGGCATGGCGTCTGGTGATTGTGGCCGGCAGGGGCGAAAACCGGTAGGGCGGGAGGAGCCGCATGGCGGCATATCCCGCCGACCAGCCGGACATGGCGGGATCCGCTGCGCTTCTCCCGCCCTGCGGAGACTTGAAACGGCAAGTTCCGCACCTACAATTAGCACTCGCCGTTGTTGAGTGCTAACAACGCCAACCCTTTTCCCCAACCCAACGCAGCTGGAGTCGTTATGAAGCTTCGTCCGTTGCACGACCGCGTCATCATCAAGCGCCTCGAGGCGGAAACCAAGTCCGCCGGCGGCATCGTCATCCCCGACACCGCGACCGAAAAGCCGATCAAGGGCGAAGTGGTCGCCGTGGGCACCGGCAAGATCCAGGAAGACGGCAAGGTCCGCCCGATGGCGGTCAAGGCCGGCGACAAGGTGCTGTTCGGCAAGTATTCCGGCACCGAGGTCAAGGTCGATGGCGAGGAACTGCTCGTCATGCGCGAAGAAGACTTGATGGCCATCATCGAAGGTTGATCGACGCCCGTCATTCCCAGCCGTCATTTCGGCGCAGGCCGGAATTCAGCTTCTTCGCAACCTCTCTGGATGCCGGCCTTCGCCGGCATGACGATCGAACGCAAAGCATTACAGGAATCCAACCATGGCAGCCAAAGAAATCCGTTTCTCCGAAGACGCGCGCAGCCGCATGGTGCGCGGCGTCAACGCCTTGGCCAACGCGGTCAAGGCCACCCTCGGCCCCAAGGGCCGCAACGTCGTGCTCGAGAAGAGCTTCGGCGCCCCCACCATCACCAAGGACGGCGTGTCCGTGGCGAAGGAAGTGGAGCTCGCCGACAAGTTCGAGAACATGG
>JBQCCP010000079.1:0-10903 GCA_051962095.1 Rhodanobacteraceae bacterium | reverse complement strand
GATCTCGGCGTACTCGGCCTTGGGATCGACGCGCATGAACAGGCCGTCCAGCTTCACGTCCTTGGGTTCGGGCTTCGGCGCGTCGAGGTCGATCCGCTTGTAATCGTCGCCGTCGTGCACCAGCAGCGTCGAGCCGTCGGCCGACAACGCCAGTGGCGCCGCGCCGCCGCCCCCTTCGCCGCCACCGCCGCCCTCCGGCTTGTACGTATAGACGTCGCTGTCCTTGCGATCCTTGAACGACCATGCGTGCACCTTCAACGGCGACGCGCTTTCGCGGCCGAGGAACGGCGCGCCGGATGTCGCGTACAGGATCGCCTTGGGCGTGACCGCGATCCAGGGGATGTTGTCGGGATCGATCGGCGCGCGCACCAGGCGCTGCTCGATGCCGTCGAAGTCGATCGTGTCGTTGACCTGCGAGGCCGGTTTCGGCTTGGCCTGCTTGCCGTGTTCGCCCTTGCTCGCAGGGGCAGATGAATCCGGCGCGTTGTCATCGCCCGTCGCGCTGTCGTTGCGCGGTGCGAACGGATTGTCGACGCCCTTGCGCAACGCGTAGGCCAAAATCTGCGTGGTGCGATTGGTCGCGTAGTCCAGTTCCACGCTGGAGAATTGCGGCGACCATTCGCGGTCGCCGAGGAAGTACAGGTACTTGCCGTCGGGCGAGAACGCCGGCGCCGTCGCATCGGCGTATTCGCGCCCGAGTTCGACGGCCTTGCCGGAACCCAGGTCGTACACGTACGGCCGCGACAACTGGGTGTTCTTGTCGGTCAACGAATACGCGAGGTAATGCCCGCCCGGCGACCACGCGTAATCGCGCCGCGAAACGCCGGGATCCTCGGCGACCACCTGATCGTTCGCATTGGCCGCGGTGCCGATCACGTGGATGCGGTTGCCGGAATCCACGAAGGCGATGTGCTTGCCGTCCGGCGACCACAGCGGCTGGTACAGCCGCCCGATCACGCCCTTGGTCAGCATCACCGGATTCGTGCCGTCGGCATCGCGCACCCACACTTCTTCCTCCCCGCTCTCGTCGGAGATGTAGGCGACGCGCTTGCCATCGGGCGACCACGACACTTCGCGCTCGTGCGCGCCCGGCGTGTGGGTGAGGTCGAGCGTGATGCCGTGTTCCAGCGGCACGCTGAAGACGTCACCCCGCGCGGTGAACGCCGCGCGTTTGCCGTTGGGGCTGAGCGCGTAATCCTCGATGTACCTCTTGACGCTGCGTTCGGACGCGCGCGCGGCGACCAGGTCGCTCGGCACGTGGATCGTCAGCGCGCGATCGCTGCCGTTGCGGGTGTCGTAGATGTGCAGCGCACCGGTGACTTCGTACACGATCTGCCCGGCCGCATCGCCGCTGGCCCAGCGCGCGTCGTCGCTCTGGTAGTTCGTCAGTTGGGTAGTCTTGCCGTCGCTGGTGTCGTAGCGATAGAGATTCAGATGCGGGCCGCGGTCGGACAGGAAATAGATGCTCTTGCCGATCCACACCGGGTCGCGGTCGGTGTTCGGATCGTTGGTGATGTTCTTCGCCGACTTCGAAGCGAAGTCATAGATGAAAAGATCCTGCGCCCAGCCGCCCGAGTAGCGGTCCCAGTCGCGGAAGTCGCGGAACTTGGGCGAGTACACCATCTGCTTGCCGTCGGGCGAAAAGCGCGCGGTGCCCGATTGCGGCATCGGCAGCACGTTCGGCAAGCCACCGGTCACGGCGACGGTGAACACGCGCGGATCGGAAATGTTGCGCGAGTCGCGCCACGAACGGAACAGCACGGCCTTGCCGTCCGGCGTCCAGCCGTAGACCTGGTTGTCGAAACCCCAGCGCTGCGGCAGCGGCCCCATCGCGGGATAGAACGTCAACTGCTTCGGCTCGCCGCCCGTCGCGGGCAACACGTACACCTGGCTGTCGCCGCCGTACTGGCCGGTGAACGCGATCTGCCTGCAGTCGGGCGAGAAGCGCGCGGCCATTTCCAGGCCAGGTCCGGCGGTCAGGCGCGTCGCGGTGCCGCCTTGCGTCGATGCGGTCCACAAATCACCCGCGTAGGTGAACACCACCCGGTCGCCGCACACATCGGGGAAGCGCAGCAGACGGGTGCCTTCGACGTTCGCGCCGGCGGTTACCGCGGCGGACGTTCCCGCCGGCGCGGGCGGCGCGGGCGGCGTGGCGCTGGCGGACGACTCGGGCGCCGAAGCCTGACTTGATGCCGCGGACGGCGAAGGCGATTGCGAACAGGCGGCCAGTCCGGCGCCGGCCAGCAGCGCGCAACCGGCCAGGATGGACTTGCGGATCGTGGATGACATGCTGCGCCCCTCGCGTCGTGGCATTGGAGCGCCTGCTATACCCGGATTCTGCCCCGCGAGCCACTGCGGAAAGTCACGCAGTGTGCCGCCCCGCAGCCAGCTTGATGAAGTCGCCAGTGGATTTTTGCGGCTAGACAGGCGCGGCGACGAGTCATAGCGGGCACTACGGCGAGGAGCCGCAACAACGCCAGACGCGAAAAGACGCGGCGGGTTCGCAAGACTGGTTGCGGGGCGGCACTCGGCCATGACTTGCGGCACGGATGGCACCCCGCACTCGATCGCGGCATTATTGTTGATCGACCCTCCCGCCCTCGCGCGCCGCCGGAGTCAGGAAGTTGAGTCAAGCCCAACGGTTCTACATCACGATCGCCAATCTCGCGCACGCACGCGGCCCCGACGCCGACCTCTCGTTCCACGGTTCCTCGCCGCAGAACTTCGCCGAAGCGCTGCAGGCGGCGCTGCGCCAGCCTATCCTGTTCCAGCGCTGGAAAGCCCGGCAGCCCGATCCGGACGAAGTCGACCAGTCGCTCGCCCCGGTCGATGCCAACGCCACCGTCACCGCCGAACTCGACGACCTGCACACCGACGTGCAGGTGGTCACCACGCTGACCCATTCCGTGCTGCGCCATCGCCTGTTCATCCTGATCGGTCCGAACTGGCAGTTGCGCGACGTCGCGGGGGCCTGAAAAAAATCGCCACCACTTGCCGTGCAAGGAGCCTCGCCATGCCCTTTTTTCGCCATCGAACCCTCGCCCTCGCCTGCTGCGCCCTGCTCGCCGGTGCCGCGGGCGTGACCGCGGAGGCCGCGCCTGCGGGGGCCGCCGCGCAGTCGGCCGGCGCCATCACCACCAATCCGTTCTACAAGGCCTCGACGCTGCCGTTCGAGGCACCCGATTTCAGCAAGATCAAGAATTCGGATTTCCAGCCCGCGATCGAAGAAGGCATGAAGCTGCAGCGCGCCGAGGTCGAGAAGATCGCCAACAACCCGGCGGCCCCGACCTTCGAGAACACCATCGTCGCGATGGAAAAAACCGGCGCGATGCTGAATCGCGTGATGCAGGTGTTCGGTCTTCTGGCCGGCGCCGACACCAACCCGACGCTGCAGAAGGTGCAGGAAACCGAAGCGCCGAAACTCGCCGCGCATCAGGATGCGATCTACCTGAACCCGAAGCTGTTCGCACGCATCCAGAAGCTCTACGACCAGCGCGACAAGCTGAAGCTCGATCCCGAATCCAAACGCTTGCTGGAATACGACTACCAGCAGTTCGTGCACAACGGCGCCAAGCTTTCCAGCGCCGACAAGGCCAAGCTGAAGCAGTACAACGAACAACTCTCGACGCTGTCGGCGCAGTTCGAGAACAAGCTGCTGGCCGCGGACAAGGCCGGCGCGCTGGTGGTGGACGACAAGTCCAAACTCGCCGGACTGTCGCCCGGTGAAATCGATGCCGCGGCGCAAGCCGCCAAGGCGCGCAAACTCAACGGCAAATGGGTGATCCCATTGCAGAACACCACCCAGCAGCCGGCGCTGGGCTCGCTGGACAACCGCGACTTGCGCCACGAACTGTTCGAGCATTCCTGGACCCGCGCCGAAAAGGGCGACGCCAACGACACCCGCGCCACGATCGAACAGATGGCCTACCTGCGCGCGCAGAAGGCCAAACTGCTCGGCTTCTCCGATTACGCGGCGTGGAAGTTGGAAGACCAGATGGCCAAGACGCCGTCCGCGGTGATGAACTTCCTCGACCAGCTTGCGCCGCCCGCGGTGGCGCGCGCCCAAGCCGAGGGCAAGGATCGCCAGGACATGATCGACCAGGACCAGAAGAAGGCCGGCAAGCCCGCTTTCAAGCTGGATGCGTGGGACTGGGACTACTACGGCGAGCAGGTGCGCAAGGCCAAGTACGACTTCGACGCCGCGCAGGTGAAGCCGTATTTCGAACTCAACAACGTGCTGGAGAACGGCGTGTTCTATGCCGCCAACCGGCTCTACGGCCTGACCTTCAAGGAGCGCAAGGATATCCCGGTGTGGGAGCCGACGGTGCGCGTGTTCGAGGTGTATGCCGCGAACGGCCAGCCGCTGGCGCTGTTCTACTGCGACTACTTCAAGCGCGACAACAAGGGCGGCGGCGCGTGGATGAGCAATCTCGTCACGCAGTCGAAGCTGCTGAACGAGAAGCCGGTGATCTACAACGTCGCCAACTTCACCAAGCCCGCGCCAGGCCAGCCCGCGCTGCTGTCGTTCGACGACGTGATCACGATGTTCCACGAGTTCGGCCACGCCCTGAACGGCATGTTCGCCGACCAGGAATACCCCAGCCTGTCGGGCACCGTGCCGCAGCGCGACTTCGTCGAGTTCCCCTCGCAGTTCAACGAACACTGGGCGCTGTACCCGACCGTGTTCGCGCACTACGCCAAGAACTACAAGACCGGTGAGCCGATGCCGAAGGCGCTGGTCGACAAGCTCAAGGACTCGCAGCTCTTCAACAAGGGCTACGACATGACCGAGCTGATCTCCGCCGCGCTGCTCGACATGTCCTGGCATACGATTTCGCCGAGCGCACCCAAGGTGACCGACGTCGACGCGTTCGAAGCCAAGGCGCTCAAGGACAACCACGTCGACCTGAGCTACGTGCCGCCGCGCTACCGTTCCAGCTACTTCTCGCACATCTGGGGCAGCGGCTACTCGGCCGGCTACTACGCATACCTGTGGACCCAGATGCTGGCCGACGACGCGTTCGGCTGGTTCCAGGAACACGGCGGCCTGACGCGCGCCAACGGCGACCGCTTCCGCCAGATGGTGCTGTCGCGCGGCAACACCGAAGACCTCGCCAAGATGTACGCCGACTGGCGCGGTCGCGCCCCCAACATCGACGCGATGAAGAAGGATCGCGGGTTGGAGCCGCCGAAGAAGTAGGAGCGGCCCACGGCCGCGATCGGTTCGCCCGGTGGTCGAAAAGAAAGGCCCGCTTCGGCGGGCTTTTCTTATCCACGGCAATCGACAACCGGCGGCTCTCGGCCAAAAGCGGTCATTTGCGCGCTGCCCCGAGGTGTCCGCTCACCGTCGTTCTCTACAAGGGATGGACAAGTGCACCTGGCTACGCATCAGAGTCATGGGACGGGACGTGGTTGAGATCAAGCATGGCACGTACCCTGCATGCCAAATTGACCCATACCAAGGAACAAGAACCAAGATGATTGTAGGCATCGTTGTGTTGGTGGTGGTTTGTTACGTGGTGTACCTCATCGCGAGCGCCGAGTCCCGCCGCGAAAAGGCGATCGTGGGCAGGGTAAGAAGCATGATCGCGCAAGGACAGAGCCACACACTATTCGCAGGACTGTATTTCGATGCTGCCCGAAAGTACGCCAGTGAAAAGGGTGGCCGGGCGAACGAAGCCGACGTCGCCTCCGTATATATGCTTATCGACGGGCGCCGATGGGATGTGATGTTTTTCCGGGATATTGGATCGAACAGAACCCGGATCACGATTGAGGACGCCCAAAAGGTGCAGCGCCAGGTCGAGAAATTCGCCGAGGGCCGGTCGAACAACCCTATTGGGTCGAACAACACACGGGCTACGATCAATGGCGCCCAAAAGGCGCAGCGCCAAGACGAGAATTTCGGGCAGGGCCAATCGGACAATCCTTCAGCCGAGCGCGACGCCCTCTACGACTTCGCAAAGGCATGGTTCGCCGCGATCGATGCCGCCCCCGCCGGGGTCAGGCAGAAGCTGCTCAAGCGGCCAAGCTGGATAGTGAACGAAGAAATCACCACCGCGTTCGTCGATGGCGTCACCAAGCAATGTATGCAGGCCGGGATACCCGAGCAATATCTGATGACGTGCTACTGTCAGGACGATTTGGCGGCGCGCATGTTCGGTTGCGCTGCAGCGGCCGAACACCTTGGCCACGATCGCCAAATCCAGTGTGCGGTCGCCGCCTCGGTAATTAAGTTGATCTGGAACTCGCTTAGTGACAGCACGAAGGAAGCCGCGCGCAACATCTCGCTGGACAACGTAACGCCCGAGTCGCTGCGACAATACATGAATTCGTAGGAAGCGTGACCCCGGCTCGCGCGTTTCGAAGCGGACATTCGCGCCCCGTCCATGCCTAGTCCTACAGTCGGCCAGTTTCGTACGATCTCTCCCAGCCTTCGGCACTCACCACGCGACCCGCTTCAAACGTGAACTCCACTCGGGACACGTACTTGCCTTGGCTGTCGATGAACTCGACTTCAACCTTGCGCTTTGAGCAGGGATCTGCCGGCATGTCCATGTAATCCCAACCAAGGAAGCGGTAGGTATCCGCCTTCATCGTTCGCGCAAGCGCACGAGCACCATTCACTCCCGTTCCCAAGGGACGGCCCACGTCGCCTGCGCCAAGGTTGAAGCTTGCAGACGGGGCGACCAGCGCCGTGAGACCGTCATCCGAGCGCGCTGCCAGTCTGACTACTTCAACGGCACGAAGGCTCAGGAATTGGTGCAGTTCACGCAAGCCCGAGATTTGTGGCAGACCGCATCCCGAAGGCCCTGCGAATGCGGGCGCCCCGGCAAGAGCCAAACCAATGCAAACCAACCGTTGGCGCATTTTCATTGGTATAGAGTGGCGCGTGGTTTCAATGATCGCAACGGGTCGCAGGTGGCCGGTTCCGATCGTGCGCGTCACTCGGTCATTTCGCAGCCACGGCCGACACTGCCGCGCGCGATTTCTTTGCTCGATTGCCATTGTTGGACGCTCGTCTTGCGGGTGCAGACAGCGGCGCGCGTGGCCCGGACCTCACAGCAGTTCCTAGGTCCGGTCGTGCCGTGCATGGTTAGCCGGATCTAACCGTGCGAAGTTGCTTCACCATCCTGAGGCTGTGCTACCGTTACGAAGGTTTGCCGTGAGGTGTACGGCCGGAGTTATGGGGCCGGCTATGCAATAGTTTGAAAACAGGGGAGATCACATGAAAAAGTGCTGCAGTGTGTTGGTCGCGGCCGTTGGGATTGGGCTGTTGTCGGGCTGCACGGTCAATTTGCCCTTCAATACGCGCCCGTCCTTCGAGACTGTTACGCAAGCCCGGGGCCTGGACGCAAAGAGCGAAGGTCCTATCAAGGTCACGTGGGTCCCATCGTCGTTTCCGGATCGCGTAGACGTTGAAGGGGCGTCTGGTTTTGTTGGAGGCGGTTCCAGGACGCGTATTCCCATAGGTCCAGGGCTGTCAAGCCGCATTCTCGAGACCTTGGATGCTGCCGTCGGCGTAAATAGCTCCGCGCCCAAGGTGCTGACGCTCACTATCAGCAATGCGAAGACAAAGTTCCAGTACTCGGCCGGCATCTTCAACGTGACGCCGGCGATCGACAGCGCAAGCTGCGATCTTGATGTGGACTTCGTAGCGGGCTCGACGCATTGGAGTCAAACGTTCCATGCAGATGCGAAGGACCCAAAGGTAGGCGGCACGAGCCAAACGGGTCTCGTCGAGCAAGTTTGGGACGACATCGCGTTGCAAATAACGAAGAGCGTCGTTGCGCACATGCATAACTGAGCAGTCGGCGGAACGGGTTGTGGCCTGATTTTCGACATCTCGCCCAGACGGACGCTCGCCCGTTATGTGGGCGAGCGCCTTTTAACTCGGGTAGGCCTGAAGAGAAAATTGCATGGGCACTTGGGCGTTGCATTCTTTCGGTAACGACGACGCTGGTGATCTCATCGGCGACTTGGTGGAGGGAACCGACTTGGGGCCCGTGCTTGAAGCAATTCAACGCGTGCAGAACAGATCGGGCTACCTGGAAGCGCCGGAGGCACAACAAGGCCTTGCGGCTTGCGAGATATTGGCACTTGCACTGGGCCATTCTTCTGCCGCTTCTCAAGCCGAGGAAGATCTCACAGCGTGGGTCGTCCGCGTCAACCCGTCTGTGGACGCCGCAGTTGTGTCGCAGGCAGTTCAGGTCGTTGACCGCGTGCTGGCTACCGGCTCAGAGCTGCGAGAGTTGTGGGAGGAATCGGATGGGTTCAAAGACTGGCAGGCGGATGTCACGGCTTTGCGTACGCGGTTGCAGGCGTAGCATCTCAATTCAGCGGACGTGCCGCGCGCGCCGCTGAATTATTTCAAGCATTAGAATTCACCTGCTTCATCTCATGGGGGACATATGGCTAGGAAAGTCTCAAAAAAGGCTACGAAGCGGCCAGTCAAAAAGGCGATGCGCAAGCCTGCAAGAAAGACCACAAAACGAGCAGCGAAGAAAACTGCGAAGAAAGCTGTACGTAAGGTAAGCGCTAAGATAAAAAGAGTCGCCAAGAGAGCCTTTGCAATCGGGCGCACAGGCAGCACTGGTCCTCGTGCGAAACCGAGCAAGCGGTAGGCGCCCGTGAAGCTTGCTGATTACAGGAGCGACTACTATGCGTTCAGCGCTAAGGCGAGCGAAATCTCTCGTCAGCTGTCGTTCGCTGGCATTGCGCTGATATGGATACTTAGGGCTAAAAGTACTGAGCCCACCATTCCCAAAGAGCTACTACTTCCAGCAGCACTCTTTGTTGTCGCGCTCGCGCTTGACCTTATACAGGCAATTTACAGCACCTTCGTGTGGGGTGTGTTTTCGTGGTATCACGAATGGCAAGACAAGGATCCGGATAGGGACTTAGATGCACCCAGTTGGTTTAATTGGCCAGCGCTACTGTTCTTCTGGGGCAAAGTGCTGGCAGTCATTTGTGCGTACGTGGTGGCGTTGCGCTACGTCTGGATTCTATTCGGAAAAATCTAACTCATTCAGGCGGACGCTCACTCGCTGATCAGTGGGCGTAAAACGGTGGCTTCGGGGGTTGAGCAGTGCTGAGCCAGCCAGACCGAACATGCAGTGTCAGCGCACACCACTCCGCTCCAAAGCTGTCGTTCCCGCGACCCGGGTCAACGGCAACTTCGGGTCGAATCGAGACTGTTGAGTGCTATCGCCGTCGTAATACGCGGAACGGTTGTTGCCATGCCGAGCGCTCGAAGCTCGTGCAGACGCCCGCCTACTGGCGACCACCCTCTCCCTTCAACACACCCAACGCATCGTGCGTGAACCGGTCAATGTCGAAACGTGCATCCAGGGGATCGAAGCCACGCCGCACGACGATGACGTTCGCGGAAGGCACGATGACCGCGTACTGGCCGCGGCTGCCCTCCATCGCGAACGTTCCTGAAGGCAGTCCCTGGCGCGAATCCAGAACCCAGAAGCCCGCGCCGTAGCGCGGCGTGTGCGCATTGTCCGGCTGGGCGCCGCGGGTGCTCGAAACATATTCCACCCAATCTTTCGGCAGCAGTTGCTTGCCGTCGAACATCCCGTCGTTGGCATACAGCAGCGCGAGCCGCGCCGAATCGCGCGCCGTCATCCAGACCTGGCTCGACATCACGTAATGCCCCTGCCAGTCGGTTTCCGGCGTGGTGCGGGTCATGCCGAGCGGCCACAGCACCTCCTTGAACGGGAAAGCCAGTGCATCGGGCCCGAGCGTGGTCATCAGGCTGTAGGTGGCGAGCAGGAAATCGCTGTTCGCGTAGTTGAAGCGGCTGCCGGGTGCCGCTTCGAGCGGCGCCGCGGCCGCGGTTTCCGGCACGGTCGAGCCGCCCCAGTAGAGCGAGTCGGTGCGGTTTCCGGGGCCATCGGTCCAGAGTCCGGAATTCATCCGCAGCAGTTGATCGAGGGTGATGGCGGCACGCGGATCGCCGGGATGCTGCTATTGCGGAATGTTGGCAGGCATCGAAACCTCGATGCCTCCCAATTCGACCGCGCGTCCGATCAAGGTCACCACCAGGCTTTTCGCCATGGACCAGGTGCGCTGGGGCGTGTGCATGGTCACGCCGAGCGCGTAGTGTTCGGCGACGATGCGGCCGTCGAGCAGCACGAGCACCGCCGAAGTCTTGCTGCCGTTGCCGTAGGTCGAACCATCGAACGCCTTGGCGACCAGCGTGTCGAGGGCAGCCTTCCGTGCTGCCGGCAACGGTGCGATGGCGTTGGCATCGCCGCGCGGCCAGTCGGCGCGGTCGAGGGCAGGTGGCGCCATATCTTTCGGCAGGCTGGGCACCGCGTTCGCCGCGTCGAGGCTCGCCCCGATCGGCAGGTGCGTACAGCCAAGCAGCGGGCGCCAAGCCGCGATGCGCGGCGGCATCGTTGGATCGAACTGGACGCTGACGCGCTTGGCCTTTCGATCGATGGCGGCGTGCAGGGAATCCAGCGGGAACCGCCATCCCGTCAGATCGGTGGCATCGATCGCGGCTTCGGACATGTGTCCGACGAAGCTGTCGCTGCAGAGAAAGATGGCCTCGTAACCCGCCGCGATCTCCCTGGCACGCAGCGTCTCGCCGGCTGCACTCGCCGGCGCGACGGGCGAGATCGCGAGCAGCAGGGCGGCCGTGATTCCCAACACGGTACGGGTTGTTTGCATGTGACGAGTTCCCAGATGGAATTGACGCGGTGCGCTTTGCCAGGTTCGCAGCGAACCGTGTCCGCAATGAACCGGCAGCGGTCTTCATGGTACGCGGGCGACCTTCGGCCGTGGCTCCAGGACTGTCTTGGCGAACCGTGCCGCCAAGAAGGGGGCCTGCCGAATGCATGCACCGCACGTTGCGATCAGCCGCCCGGGTGCATACAGTTCCGCCGGTGAT
>JBQCCP010000078.1:0-12717 GCA_051962095.1 Rhodanobacteraceae bacterium | reverse complement strand
GGGTCTGGCCCTGCTGCTGGATCAGCGGTTCCGACACGCCCAGCGCGTTGACGCGGTTGCGCAGCGTGGTGACGTTCTGGGTGATCGTGGTCTGCGCCAGTTTCTGCAGCACGTCCGGCTTGATGGACGCGTGCAGCGTGTAGGCGCCGCCCGGGGTGCGGCCGTCGGTGAGGTTGAGGTCGGTCGCGTCGCTGCCGATGATACCGGCAGCCCGGTCGCGCTCGTCCGAGGTCTTGAACACGGCCTGCACGCCGTCGCCGCTCAGCGACACCGAGTCGACCGGGATCTGTTTCTGGCGCAGCGTGGAACGGATGTCGTCCAGATATCGCTGCTGCTGCTTCTGCAGCACCGCATTCTGGTCCACCGCCATCAGGAAGTGCACGCCACCCTGCAGGTCGAGGCCCAGCGGCATCGCGCGCGCGCCGATTTTCTGCAGCCACGCCGGCACCGTGGTCGCGAGGTTCAACGCGACCGTGTAGTCGTCGCCCAAAGCCACGCGCAGCACGTCGGAACCGCGCAGTTGCACGTCGGTGTTGGCGAAGCGCACCAGCATCCGATCCTTCTCGATCGAGATGTCCTGGTAGGGCACGTTCGCCTTGTCGAGGTCATTGGCGACGTTCTTCTGCAGCGTCGCGTCCACTTTGGCATCGCGGTTGGCCACGATCTGCACGGCGGGCTGCGGCCGGAACGCGTTGGGTGAGGCGTACAGCAGGCCGAGCACCATCGCGAGGCCGACCAGCCAGTATTTCCAGCGGGGAAAGTCGATCATGGGTCGGGATGTGATCTGTGCGGAAGAAGGCACGCCCTCAGGGCATGCTCAGGAGGATTTCAGCGTGCCCTTCGGCAGCACGTTGGAGACGGCGCCCTTCTGCACCCGGATCTGCACGTTGTCGGCCACTTCCAGGGTGAGGAAATGCTCGCCCACGTTTTCGACCCGGCCCAGGATGCCGGCCGCGATCACTTCGTCGCCCTTGGCGATTTCCGAGATCATCTTGCGCTGTTCCTTGGCGCGTTTCTGCTGCGGACGGATCAGCAGGAAATAGAACACCACGAACAGCAAGATCAGGAAACCGAACGAGTACATCGGGTTCGGTTCGCCCGCCGCGGCGGGCGCCGCAGCGGCGGCGAAAAGCGTCGAAAACATGTGGGACTCTCGATTGTGGGGCGGCCGCAAAGCGGCGGGTCTGCCCAAAAGACAGCGGATTATGCCACGCCCGGCCGGCCTGCGCATGCGCCGCAAGCGCTTGATCGGCCGAGCCGTGACGCAGGTTGGACACGCTGCGATAATTCGGGGTTCCGCAAGACCCCGAAGGAACGCCACGATGCAGCATCTCACGGTCATCACCACCGGCGGCACCATCGACAAGGTGTACTTCGACGCCAAGTCCGATTACCAGATCGGCGCGCCGCAGATCGGCGAGATCCTCGGGCAACTGGGCGTCGCCTTCGAATTCGACGTGGTGCCGGTGCTGCGCAAGGACAGCCTCGAGATGACCGAGGCCGATCGCGCGGCGATCCGCGACACGGTCGAAAAACAGCCGCACCGGCACATCCTGATCACCCACGGCACCGACACCATGGTGGAAACCGCGCGCGCGCTGGCCGGGATTCCGGGCAAGACGATCGTTCTGACCGGGGCGCTGAATCCCGCACGCTTCCAGGGTTCGGATGCGGTGTTCAACATCGGTTGCGCGGTGGGCGCGGTGCAGACGCTGGGCGACGGCGTGTGGATCGCGATGAACGGGCGCATCTGGGATCCGTCGCACGTACGCAAGAACCGCGCGGCGAATCGTTTCGAGCCAGCCCAATAGCGATTCATCGCTTCCGCCTGTTCCAAAGAAAAGAGCCCGGCATGCGCCGGGCTCGAAATCACGATGGAACGTGCGCGTCAGAGCGAAGCCGCCGCCTGAGCCATGATGATGCTGCCGAAGCCGGTGCAGTAATCCCAGCCGGGTGCCGCCTTTTCGCCACCATTGCTGCCGGAAGTGACGTCGTGGAACGCCGAGGCCGGCAACTGGTACAGCTTCGGTGCCGCAAAGCCGATGCCGGTGCCTTTCGCGGCGATCATGCGCGCCCAGAAACCCACGAACAGCGGCGACGACAGGCTGGTGCCACCGTATTGCGCCTTGCTGCCGTTGACGATGATGATCGCACCGCTGTTTGGATCGGCGTCGAATGCGATGTCGGGTACGCCGCGGGTGGTGTGGCCCGCGTTCTGACCCACTCCCACCTGCCAGCTCGGGATCGGCTCGAAGGTGCTGGGACTGCCACCGGTGCTCGACCACACCGTCTCGCCTTGCCAGGTGGTGGTGGTCGCGTTCAACGTGGTGCCGCCCGCGGCCACCACGTATGGCGAACTGGCCGGCCAGCTCGGCGTGGTCCCCTTGGGACTGCCGCCGCATTCATTGGAACCCGAATCGCCCGAGGACACCGAGAACGTCTGGCCCTGCGCGTCGGCCTGCTGGAAGATCGCATCGGCCGCCGCGGCCGAACCATCTCCCTTCGCCGAGGTTTCACATTCGCCCAGCGACACGTTGATGACCTTGGCGGCATTGTCAGCAACCACCGTGTTGAAGTCGTCCACCATGCTCGAATTCGCCAGCGTCGGGATGTTGTAGAACACGATCTTGCCGACCTGGCCGCCGCCCATGCCGACAATGTCCTGGCTGTCGAGATCCCACTCGGCCGTGCCGCTGGTGTCGGTGCCAGTGCCGTCGGTGTTGACGATCTGCGTCGCCACCGTCGCCAGCCCATTCTGCGAAGTGAAGGTGTTGAGGTCGGAAAGCGTCTGGGTGAGATCGCCGTTGGAGATGATGCCCACCGTCACGCCGGCCGCGGTCGGCAGGCTGCTGCCGCCGTTGATCGACGGGAACTGGGTCGGATCGTGGCCGATGATGGAACCGCCACCACCACCGCCGGGCTTGCCCTTCATGACACGCCCGATGGGATGCGGTACGTGCACCGTCTGCAAACCGATCACGCCGCTCACGCCATGCAGCGAAGCGGGAATCGCCGCGTCGCTGGAATTGGCATAGGCGTTGCGGCCGTCATGGGTATGGACTCGGACCAGGTTGGTATGAAATGCGGATTGCACGGTCGCTGCCGGCGCAGTCGCGGAAACCAGCAGGCGGTTGGACGAGACGCTGACGTCGGAGAAGCCATGCTGCGTCAACCAGGTCGCGACGGCATTCGCGTCGGCCTCGCCCGGCCCGTACTGCGCGGTGAACTGGGCGGGCGTGAGGTTGGGATGATTCGGATCGGCGATGAAGGCCTGCAGTTGCGCTTCGTTGCGCAATTGCAGTGAAACCGATACGCGCATCGATTGGGCGAGGGACAGCGGTCCCGTCACCGTGTCGCCGGTATTCAGCGTGGCGGCATGCGCCACCACGTTGGTACCGGCGGGCGCTGCAGCGCAGGCCAGCGTGGCAGCGGCGAGGCCGAGGCCCACCACCAGACTTTTCATTTGCAACTTGTGTGACATCGAGATCTCCTCAGGAAGGGCACGAAGATGATCGAGCTTGCGGTCCCGCGCGTACCGTCCAAAGACGGCCATGCGGACACCACCTCCCCTAGCGCGTTGCCCGGGAACCGGGCAAGCATGTGCGGAACATCAAGACGACCTTTGCGGACCACCTGGGCGCGCCCTCACGCGCGCAAGCCAGGAAACACTAATCGTGCTTGCAATCCCGAGTCACGCTGCGATGCACCACGATCGGGGGTCCCGTCACTCCAATTGGGGGTATGCAACCTGCGGACAGTCAGCGCCGGGCGCGCCCCATCAAATGGGTCGGGCGGCTGCGCAGCACCCAGGCCGCGAGTGCCAGCACCAGCAGCACAGGGGTCGCCCAGTACAAGATCACGAACAACCGGCGCAATGGACCCTGCGCATCGGTGAACAACTGGCTGGCAGCGGTGGCCGGCGATGACGTGATCGACGGATACGCAGCGGCGAAGGCGGCATCCGCTACTTGCTGGCCCGATGCGCCGGTGTACGCGGCCAGCGGTTCGCCCAGGGCGATGTAGGTGTGCAGCAGCGGTGCAGTGGCACGCGCGGACGACGCCAGCGCGGGGCCGATGTCCGGTTCGCGGGCGAGCGATCCGTACAGCCAGGCGTTGAACGCCAGGCACAGCACGAACAGCGTGAACAACACTCCGTATTTGCGCCAGCGCATAGGACGCCCTCCGCACGAACAAGCATCGCAAGCGGCGCGGGCACGGTCAACGTGCCCCAAGTCATGCCGGCAGACGGTTCGGACACCCGGCGCCGCAACGAAAAAGGGTCCGGCCGCGGACGGCCGGACCCGAGCCGAACGGACCCTCATGCGTGATGCCGGGGGCCCGCAGCCGTGGCGGAACTCAGAATGTCAAGCTCCAGCCGTTCAACGTGCCGTAATCACCTCCGTCGCCCCAGATGTCGTCATCGATCACCTTGAGCTTCCAGGTGCCGTTGCCCTGCACCGAGGAGGCGTTGACGTCGTACGTCTTGTTGATGTTGCCGTCGTTGTTGTAGTCCGGATACTGCAGGATCGCGTAGCTTCCGTTCGGCGCGTACAGCACGATCTCCAGATCGCCCGACCAGTTGTGGGTGATGTTCACGTGCACCGGCAGGTCGGAGGGTGCCGCGCCCGCCTCGCCCGTGACACTGATCGGGCTGGTCGCCGTGCCGTCGTCCCGGATCACGTAGTGGTTGTTGTTCGAGAACGTTCCGCCCGGCGGTGGGGGTGGTGGAGGTGGTGGCGGAGGTGGCGAAGTCCCGCCGCCACCGCTGCCGGCCACGTTGCCCACGAAGCTCGCGATGTTGATCGAGCCGAAACCGGTGGTGTAGTCCCAACCAGCCGCGGCCGTTTCACCGCCGTTGCTGCCGGAGGTCACGTCATGGAAGTCGGTCGAATAATGCGACGCAGCGTCTTGATAGATCAGCGGTGCCGCGAAGCCCAGGCTCGAGTCCGCGGCCAGGGTGCGCGCCCACACGCCCACGAACAGCGGCGAGGCGAGACTGGTGCCGCCGATCTGTTCGCTCGACCCGTCCACGATCACCAGCGCGCCGGTGTTGGGATCGGCATCGAACGCCACGTCGGGCACGCCGCGGGTGGAGTGGCCCGCGTTCTGGCCGACCCCCTGCTGCCAGGTCGGCATCGCCTCGAAGGTGCTGGGGCTGCCGCCGGTGCCGCTCCAGGCGGTTTCGCTGGTCCAGGTATTGCCGCTGGTGTTGAGCGTGGTGCCACCTACCGCGACCACGTACTGCGAATCGGCAGGCCAGCTCGGCGTGGTTCCACCGTTGCCGCACTCGTCGGCGCCGGAATCGCCCGATGAAACCGAGAACGTGATGCCCTTGGCGTCCGCTTCCTGGAACACGCTGTCGCCGGTCGCGGCACCATTGGTTTCGGCGCTGGTTTCGCAACCGCCGATCGACACGTTCACCACCCGCACCTGGCCGCTGGTGGTGGCCTTGTTGAAGCCATCGACCAGATCCTGCGTGGTCAACTGCGGGATGTCGTACAGGTACAACGCCTGCACGCCGCCGCTGATGCCGACAATGTCCTGGCTGTCCAGATCCCATTCGGCGTCGCCGCTGGTATCGGAACTGCTGCCATCCACCGTCACCACGTTCATCGGAATGTTGCCGTAGCCGTTCTGGCTGAGGAACGAGGAGAAGTCGTTGAGCACGTTGCTCATGCTTCCCTGCGTGATGATCCCCACGCTGATGCTGGATGCAGTCGCGTTGCTGCCGGCGTCGTAGATCGACGCGAAGGCCGTGGGGTTGTGGCCCGCCTGCGCCTGGGTCGAGGCCATCCGCTTCACCGGCATCACGTGGAACTGGTGCACGTTCTGCAGGCCCAGCACTTCGTTGACCACGCCCCGCAACGCGGCCGGAATCCGCGCCGGTGAGGAATTGGCGAACGCCAGCCGCCCTTTCGCGGTCCGCACGTTCACCATGCTGGTGTGGAACGCCGACTGCACCTTCGATACTGGCGCCACGCCGGAAACCAGCAGGTTGTCGGGCGTTACCGTGATGTGGGTGAAGCCCTGCTGGCGCAGGTACGCCTTGACCTGGTTCACCTGCGCCACGGTCGGCCCGTACTGGGCCATGAACTCGGCCTGGGTGAGGTTCCTGTGGTGCGGATTGGCGATCAATGCTTCCAGTTGCGCCTGGTTGCGCCAGTGCAGCGACATCGTGACGCGCATCGATTGGGTGAGCGCCATCGGCCCGACCACGGTGTCGCCCGCGCGCAGTCGGGTCGCTTGCGTGACGACGGCGGTAGTGGCGACGACGGCGGAGGGTGTTGCAGCAAACGCTGCCGATCCGGCAGCCAGGCCCATCGCAACGACCAGGGCCTTCAATCTGAGGTTGCTTGGCATCTTGAGCTCCTTGCTTGGTGGAAGGAGCACGGACACGCCTTGCGAGCACGCATCCGTGCGACGCAAATCCGCAATGCCACTCCCCACCCGGCAGCGAAGCCGCCAAGGCCCCGTTCGATTCCTCACATGTGACGCGCCGGTCGACACGGCGCGAATGCGGATTGCCCGACCGGCACCCTCATCGGCCGGCGGACCCGACAAACGTAAACAAATGTAACTATCCGGTCACGCTGCAATGCAACAACGCGTTCAGTGCAGGGACAGCAACTTGAACGGCGTCGCGTGTGCGGCCGCAGCGGCGCGTGCCGCCTACATCATCCCGGTCTGCAGCTTGGCCTCGTCGGACATCATCGACTGATTCCACGGCGGATCGAACACCAGGTCGATCTGCGCCTCGGCCACCGTCGGAATCATCTCCAGCTTGGTACGCGCATCCTCCACCAGGATGTCGCCCATCCCGCAGCCCGGCGCGGTCAAGGTGAGCTTGACGTACACCTTGCGCTGGCCGTCGTCGGTGTGTTCCATGCTGAGGTCGTAGACGAGCCCGAGGTCGACCACGTTGATCGGGATTTCCGGATCGAACACGGTGCGCAACTGTTCCCACACCACCAGTTCGATGTCTTCGTCGTTCGGATTTTCCGGCACCGACAGCGGCGCCGGCGGCGGCTTGCCGAGCGCATCGGCATCCTTGCCATCCACGCGGAAGAGGCTGCCCTCGACATACACCGTGAAGCTGCCGCCCAGCGATTGCGTGATGTAGCCCGTCTGGCCCGCGGGCAGCGTGACCGCGTCGCCGTAGGGCACGTGCACCGCCGGGCAATCGCGTTGCAGGGTGAAGGGTTCGCTGGAAGCACTGAATCCGGACATGGTTTTCCACGGTGACGATCGGGAGCGCGCGCACGACGTGGCACGCAACCTGGAAGCATAGCAACACGCCGCACCCGCACCTCTTGATGGAGGTCAGGCACGTCCTGCACAAGCCCGGATGGGAACCCGGTAACAGCGCGGTGCGGGCTGCTGGTCTATCATCGAGCAATCCCGTTTTGCAGCCCGATCCGCTTGGACGATTCCGCCACCCGGCCAGCCAACGAGTCCACCCGTGGCGCGCACTCGGCCATCGCCCGCGTGGCCGGATGCCTGACCTCCGCGTTCGGCTGGCTGATGTGCACGCTCGCCACGGGCGCCGTTTCCGCGTTCGCCGCCATCGTGCTCGGCATCCGCCCCTGCTGGCCGATCCTCGTTCTGGCACTGCCGCTGACGCTGGTGCTGAAACTGTGCGGCTGCATGTTCGCGCGCTGGGCGCCGCAAATCGCAGCCGTCGCGGTGCTGCTGGCGGGCGCCTATGCCGCGTGCCTGGTGGCGGTCGCGCGCATCGCCGCTGCCACCGGGTTCCCGTTCGGGGAGGCATTCAGCGCCGGCGGCATCGGACTGACGCTGCAGGTGGCCGAACTCGGCCTGGACGCGGTTTCGGTGCTGGTGTACGCGGGCGCAGCGATCATCGGCGCCGCCTTCGCGGCTTGGCTGGCATCTTCGGGCGATCGTCCCTGATCGCTGCACCGCCGACCACTGTCCAAGAACAAACACTTTCGGCCACCGAGCACCAGAACGGCCATCCCTTGCCTGACTTTTCACAACAGCCGCTTCGCTCGCGGCGTTTGTTCGTCCCTTCATTCGATTCTTCGCAGCGTTTTTGCCCCTCAGGCATCCAGCGTCTTGAGCCCCGCCACCAGTTCGCTCGCCGCCGCCTGCCCATCGCCATACAACATCCGCGTGTTGTCGGCGTAGAACAGCGCGTTCTCGATGCCGGCGAAACCCTTGCCGCGGCCGCGCTTGATCACGATGACGTTCTTCGCCTTGGCGACGTCCAGGATCGGCATCCCGTAGATCGGTGAATTCTTGTCGGTGCGCGCGACCGGATTCACCACGTCGTTGGCGCCGATCACCAGTGCGACGTCGGTGTTGGGGAATTCCGGATTGATGTCGTCCATGTCTTCGATCAGGTCGTACGGCACGCCGGCTTCGGCCAGCAGCACGTTCATGTGTCCCGGCATGCGCCCCGCCACCGGATGGATCGCGAACTTCACCTTGACGCCGCGATCGATCAAAAGCTTCGCGAATTCCCAGATCTTGTGCTGCGCCTGCGCAACCGCCATGCCGTAGCCCGGCACGATCGCGACGCGTTCCGCGTACGCCATCATCACCGCTGCGTCATTGGCATCGACCGGTTTCAACGCGCCCGAGATTTCCTGCTGGGCCGCGCCGCCGCCCCCGCCGAAATTGCCGAACAGCACGTTGCCCAGCGAACGGTTCATCGCCTTCGCCATCAACTGCGTCAGCAGCGTGCCGGCCGCGCCCACCACCATGCCGGCGATGATCATGGCCTCGTTCTGCAGCACGAAACCTTCGAACGCGACCGCAAGGCCCGTGAAGGCGTTGTACATCGAGATCACCACCGGCATGTCCGCGCCGCCGATCGGCAGCGTCATCGCGACGCCGAACACCAGCGACAGCACGATAAAGCCGACCAGAAGACCCCACGCGAACGCATGGCCCTGGATGCCCGCGGCGAGCGCGAGCGCGCCGCACACGATCGCGGCGGCGAAGATCGCGAGATTTACCCAGCGCTGCAGCGGAAACACGAAGCGCCGGTCCATCCAGCCCTGCAGTTTCGCGAACGCGATCAGCGAACCCGTGAACGACACCGCGCCGATCAGTGCGCCGACGTAGGCCAGCGCCAGTTCGGTGGTACCGAGGTGCCCCGCCACGTCGGCCCAGGCTTCCGGCTGGATCGGCGAGGTGTTCGGCACGAGGCCCAGCGCCGCGTTGAACTTGATCAGCTCGACGACGCCGATCGCCGCCGCCGCGCCGCCGCCCATCCCGTTGAACAGCGCCACCATCTGCGGCATCGCGGTCATCGGCACACGCCGCCCGACGATCCACGACACCACCACGCCCACCACGATCGCGCCGATCATCCAGGCGAGGTTGTGCATGCCCGGCAGGAAGAACGTCACGACGATCGCGGCCGCCATGCCCGCACCGGCCCACACGATGCCCGTGCGCGCAGTGCGCGGCGAGCTCATGCGCTTCAATCCCCAGATGAAAAGAACGGCGGCGATGAAATAGATCGCTTCGACGATGGTGGGCATCCAGGCCGGGAGCATCATTGCTTTTTCTCCGCCGGCTGCGGAGAAGCGGGCCTCGAAGTCTTGAACATCTCCAGCATCCGCTCGGTGACGACGTAGCCGCCGGCCACGTTGCCGGCGGCCAGCAGCACCGCGATAACGCCGATCGCGATTTCGACGGGGGACTCTGCGTGCCCCAGCGCCACCATCGCGCCGACCAGCACGATGCCGTGCACGAAGTTGGAACCGGACATCAGCGGCGTGTGCAAAATGACTGGGACCCGACTGATGATCTCGTAGCCGGTGAAGGCCGCCAACATGAAGATGTAGAGTGCGAGAAAGCCGGTGATCATGGTCGCCTCCCGTAGCGGGGTCTGTGAACGCTATGCCAAGTGAGTCGCGTTGCTTCCGGAGCGGCTGCCAGACGAGGTGCGCGCCGCAGCGCCAGAGTGGTTCTCTGGCCAAGGTGCGCGCCGACGGATGGCGGCCGCTGCGGAGCAACCCTTCGGGCCGGGGCCCTTTGCCCGCATGGCTGCGTCATCGCTCGTCGATGTATCGACATACATCTTCCTCACTCTTCCTTGCCCTGCAGGCAAAGGGCCGACAGCGCGGCCACTTGGCACAGTGTTCACAGACCCCAAGGCCATCATACCGGCAAGCGCGGCCGGCATGCGGCAGTCAACCCCGCGAGCGCTGATGCGTTATCGAGGACAAGTCAGGATGCGCGAGACAACGGATGCCGAACCGATCCCCGCCAGCGGGGTTGCCATGAACGCCGTCGCGATACTGGAAGCGCCCGTCGCGGCGCCGGTCGTCGAGCCACAGCGCCCGGTCGCGGCGACGATCGAAGCATTCCTGGCCTCGATCGAGCGGCGGGCGTGGCGCGTCGCGGAAATCGCGCTGCACGACCCGGACGAGGCATTGGACGCCGTGCAGGACGCGATGCTGCGGCTGGTCCGGCACTACGCCGCCAAGCCGGCCGAGGAATGGCCGCCGCTGTTCTGGGGCATCCTGCGCCGGCGCATCACCGACCTGCAGCGCCGTCGCACGGTGCGCAACCGGATTCTGGTCTGGACCGGGCGCGCCACCAACGACGACGACGAGGAACTGCCGGCATGGGAAGCGCCGGACCTGGGCCCCGATCCAGCACGCGCACTGGCTTCGCGGCAGGCGCACGCGGCAATGTCGAAGGCCATCCGTGCGCTGCCGCGCCGCCAGCAACAGGCCTTCCTGTTGCGGGTGCTGGAAGGCCTGGACGTGGCCGACACCGCGAAGGCGATGGGCTGCAGCGCCGGCAGCGTGAAAACCCATTTGTCGCGCGCCATGGATGCGCTGCGGATGCAACTCGAGGATTGGCGATGAACAAGGTGCCGGAAAACACTATTCGCGAACGGCCCGGCGATGCGGAAATCGAATCGCGTGCGCGGGCGATCTTCAAGAACGCCTGCGAGAACACCGACTCGTATCACACCCTGCGGCTCGGCATGGCGCGCCGCAAGGCGGCGCACGTCGGCGCAGCGCGCCCCGCGTCGCGGATGTGGGCACCGCTGGCCGGCGCCGCGGCGTGCTGTGCATTGGCACTCGGCGTGGTGTGGATGCATCCCGAGCGGCAGATCGCACCGGCAGCAACCGCGGTATCGTCGGCGCCCGCCATCACGGATGACGTTGGTGTACAGGAAGAAATCATCCCCGAGATCGGCAGCACCCGGATGGAAATGGTGCAGGACCTCGACTTCTATCGCTGGCTGGCGGCGCAGCCGACGGTCGCAACGTCCCGCGGAGGCGGCCGCTGAAATGCGTGTACCGGTCCTGCCGACGTTGCTGGTCGCGGCGTGCCTGTTCGGTGCACCAAGCGCAGGATTCGCCCAGACCGATCCGGCGATTCCGATGCAGCGCGCCTCCGCGAATGCGGAGGCGCCGAAGCAGGCGCTCCAGTGGTCCAGTCTTTCCGCCGACCAGCAGCGGATACTCGCGCCGCTGCAAGGCGAATGGAACCAGATGCAACCGGGCCGGCAACACCGTCTGGCCGAACATGCGCTGCACTGGGCGACACTGTCGCCGGAGCGCCAGCAGCAAATCCAGGAGCGTTTGACCCGCTGGTCGCAGATGACCCCGGAGCAACGTCGCCAGGTGCGCGAAAACGCGCGCGCCTTCCACAACCTCACGCCCGCGGAACGCGCGAAGGTCAGCGAAGCCTTCCGCAAGTTCCAGTCGCTGCCGCCGGAACAACGTCGCGCGCTGCGCGAACGCTGGCGCACCATGACGCCCGAACAACGCCGCCGCTGGGCCACCGGGCAGGCGGACAGGCCCGTTCCGGTGCATCCGCCGAAGGGGCATTGAGCGAAGCCGTCGCTTGCTGCTGCGCTTCCTTGCGGGAGTGATTCGTCAGGTTTTGCCGAACACGACCTCGCCGTTACGGGCCACGCAGGTCTTCGCGACCAGTTCATCTTCGAAATCCGGTTTCCATGCACCGTCGGCGATCACGAGTTCGCTGAAGTGCGCGAGGTTGCGCGCGTACATTTCCGAAGCGTGCAGCGGCGCGCCCGACGGAAGATTCAGCGGGCCGATGATCGTGACGCCGTTGCGCTGCACGCGCTCGCCGGGTTTCGTCGCTTCGCAGTTGCCGCCGCCTTCTGCCGCGAGATCGACGATCACCGCACTCGCTTTCATGCCGTCGACCATCGACAACGGAATGATCTTCGGCGATGGACGGCCCGGCACTGCCGCAGTGGTGACGATCACGTCCACGGTCTTGACGTGTTCGGCGAGTTTCGCCTGCTGCGCCGCGCGCTCGTCGGCGGTCAGCTCGCGTGCGTAGCCACCCTGCCCTGCGGCGTTTACACCGAGGTCCAAAAACTTTGCACCCAGGGATTCGATCTGCTCGCGCGTTTCCGGGCGCACGTCGAAACCTTCGACCATTGCACCCAGCCGGCGCGCGGTCGCGATGGCCTGCAAGCCGGCGACGCCCGCGCCGATCACCAGCACCTTCGACGGACGCAGCGTGCCGGCGGCGGTGGTCAGCATCGGGAAGAATTTCGGCGCGGCTTCGGCCGCGATCAGCATCGCGCGATAGCCTGCCACCGCGGCTTGCGAAGACAGCACGTCCATCGCCTGCGCACGGGTGGTGCGCGGCAGCAGTTCCAGCGAGAACGCATTGAGCTTGCGTTGCGCATACGCTGCAAGCCGGTCCGGCGCGTTGTGCGGACGGAGCTGGCCGATCAAGGCCGCGCCT
>JBQCCP010000077.1:0-3854 GCA_051962095.1 Rhodanobacteraceae bacterium | reverse complement strand
CGGCCATCCGCCGAGCGCACAGGCGGCGCTGGTGCTGGCGCGCCTCTACAACGACGGCCGCCAGTTTGCGCAGGCGCTCGCGGTGGTCGCGCCGTTTTGCGCAGCGGAAAGCCCGCCTTCGGAATTGGCAGTCCAGCACGTGATCGCACTGGTCGGGCTGGGCCGTGCCGGGGACGCGGTGTCCCGCTACCGCGGCACCGCGGCGCGCGCGCCGGGCAGCGCGCCGGCCGCTGAAGCCCTGGCGATCGCGCTGCAGGCGACCGGACGTCACGCCGACGCCGAAGCCGTCGCCGCGCAAGCCGTGGCACGCGGGCCGAAGACGCCGGCGCTTTGCTACACGCATGCGCGCAGCCTGATCGCGCTCGGCGCCTGGGAGCGCGCCGAGGCGGCGCTGCGCGACTGCCTGCGTTTGCAGCCGCAGCACGTCGAGGCGCATGGCGACCTGGCCAAGTTGATCTGGATGAGTAGCGGCGATCGCGACGCGGCGACGGCGGCTTTCGATGAAGCGTTGCGCACCTTCGCGAACAACGACGCGCTGTGGGCGGCCAAGGCGGCGGTGTTGCAGGGCGCGGGCGACCCGCGTGCTGCTTATGACTGTCTCGCGCCGCGCATCGAGCGTGCGCACGCACCGCCCGCGCTGCTGGTGCGCGCCGGACTCGCGGCGCTGGAGTTCGATCCGCGCCGCGCGCTGGAACTGGCGAACCGCGCGTTGCGCGCCGTACCTTCCGATGCGCCGGCACGCACGCTGAAAGCGGCGGCGCTGCTGGGCGTGGGCGACGCACGCGCCGCGCTGCCCGATTGCGAAATGCTGCGGGCGGCCTCACCCGACGACCAGTACCTGATCGCGTTGCAGACGACCGCGTGGCGCATGCTGGATGACGAGCGCTACGCGCAGCTTTGCGATTATCGGGATCGGGTGGTTCCGTATCGCCTCGAAGCGCCGCCGCGATGGACACAGCTCGCGGATTTCCTCGCCGACGTGCAGCGCAGCCTCGACCGCCTGCACGACGCGCTCGCGCATCCGCTGCTGTTCCAGTCGCTGCGCCACGGCACCGAAACCACCAACGACCTGACCCGCAGCGACGACCCGGTGATCCGCGCGCTGTTCGCGGCCTTCGATGCGCCCATTCGCGACTACATTGCACGGATGAGGCAGGGCGACGACCCGCTGCGCCGCCGCAACACCGGCGCGTACCGCTTCAACGGAAGCTGGTCGGTCCGGCTGCGCGCGAACGGCTTCCACCACAACCACGTGCATCCGCGCGGCTGGATTTCCTCGGCCTGCTATATCGCCCTGCCCGAACGGATGAACGATCCGGCAAGTCGTGAAGGCGTGCTGATGTTCGCGGAGCCCGGCATCCTCACCACGCCCGCGCTGCCGCCGCAACACGACGTCCGGCCGGAAGTCGGCATGCTGGTGCTGTTTCCTTCCTATTTCTGGCACGGCACGGTGCCGTTCTCGGGCGAACAGCCGCGCCTCACCGTGGCGTTCGACGCGGTACCAGGCCGGCCCGGCTGATCCGGTTTTTTATTGATGCTTCCCAAACGAGTGGCGATCACAACCACGCGTGCCCCTCAAACTCGTCATTCCGGCGCAAGCCGGACTGCGGAGGCAGGGATGCCAAACGAACATCGGCAAGGCCGATGGCCCGTAGGGCGAGCCGCAGGATGCGGCGAATAATCCATCTTGATCTTTGTTCCAAAAGCACGGTGGATCCCGGCTTGCTCCGGGATGACGATCAAAAGCGAGGCGTCCGATGCCACCCGATGGTGATCCGATCGCGGATTGAATGTGCGGGAACCTCCAGGGTCGCGGTGGCCGTCGCGCCGTCCCAGTCCCAGTGCGCGACATTCGCGCCATCCACCGACACCGCGGCCGGTCTGCCGATGCCGTGGATGCGCAGCTCGTACGAGCGCCGCTGCGCCTGGCCGGCGAATGAGCCGGTCGACGGTCCGATCACGATTCGATGGACGCCGTCGTCTTCGCGCGTGTAGCGCACGGGCGTCAGCGCGTATCGATGCTTCTGGTATTCGAGCGAAACGCCGTCGTCTTCGTAGAGGTTGAATTCGCCGCTGCCCGATCCGTACACGTTGACGATCAGGTGATCCAGCGGCTTAGCGTCCGACCACGCGAAATCCGCGGGCTGCTCGGGCACGATCGCGCCGTCGCGCACGAACACCGGCGTCTGGTCCACGTCGTAATGCGCAGTGAACGACTGGCCGCCGTCGTAGTGCCTTCCGTCGAAAAAGCCGATCCAGTTGCCGGGCGGCAGATAAATGGTGCGATTCCCGCCGGCACGGAACAGCGGCGCCACCAGCATTTCATCGCCGAAAAAATATTCGTGCGGATGGTCGTAGGACGCTTCTGAATCGGGATCCTGCAGGTACAGCGGACGCAGGATCGGCAGTGACTGCTCGTGCGCGATCCAGGCGTAGGTATAGATGTAGGGAATCAGCTGCGTGTGCAGGGTGAAGTATTTCCTGACCAGCGCGATGCCGCGATCGCCGTAGGTCCACGGCATCCGCAGGTTGCCGTCGCGCGGATTTTCGTGCGCGCTGTGCATCCGCAGCAACGGACTGAACGCGCCGAACTCGACCCAGCGTGCGTACAGGTCGAAGTCAATCTTGCCGCCGTGGAATCCGCCGATGTCGTGGCTGATGTACGGGACCAGCACGTTGCCGCCGCGCGCGCTGTAGGCGATCTCGTAGGCCAGCACCGGCCATTCGGAATACGTATCGCCGGTGAAATACGCCGGATAACGTTCGCTGCCCCAGCCGCCGTAGCGGGCAAGAATGAAGCCGCGCTTTCCGGTTTCCTTTGGCGAGTAGTCGTAGAAGACCCGGTTGGTCCAGAGCTGCGGGTCCAGGCCCGGCATCTCCGCGGCGCCGCTGCCGCCATCCACCCACCAGAAATCGGTGCCACGTTGCATCAGCGGCCCGTGCAGCAGCCGCATGAAGACTTCCGCCTGTTTCTTGTCGGAGAGGTCGAAATAAATCCGAGGCGGCGGTTCGACATCCCGGATGGCGACGACGCCGCGCAGGAAGCCGCTGCCGTACTCGTCCGGCTCGATGCGTATCGCGATTTGCACCGGTTGGCCAGCGTGCACGTACGGTCCGATGTCGGCGAAGGTCAGCCGTCGCGGCCAGCGGACGTGGCTGTGTTCAACCTGCCGGCCATCGACGTAAAGCTGGTAGTCCTTGCCCTGCCGGCTCACGTACAGATCAACATGCGGCGGCAAATGCGTGGGCAGTTGCACTCGCCGGCGATACCACACGACGCCGACATTTCTCGCATAACCTTGTGCCGTCAATGGCGCATCCGTGCGGATGGGCTTCCATTTCGAGTCGTCGTAGCCGGACGCGAACCAGTGCTGGCGGAGGCCTTCGTCGCGCGGATCGGTGGCGAACAGCCAGCCGTCGGACAAATCCAGGTCGAACGACGGTTTCGGCGGCAGCGATTTCCCGAGCGCCTTCAGCACGGCCGGCGCGTGGCTGTCGTCGTGCGAGAGGATGTTTTCCTCGGTGTTCGCATACCCCGGGTGGTCGTTCAGGGCCAGCTTGATGCCGCGCGCGTGCAGCCAGTCCGAAAGCCGATCCGGGTGCGGGATCAACGGACTCCAGTCGTAGCCGCCCTGCCAACCATAGTCGTGCCAGGCGAAATCCAGCACCAGGACGCCGAGCGGGATGTGGTTTTCGCGCAAGCGCGTAATCTCGTCTTCGAGGTGCTGTTCTCCGTAATCCCGAAACTCCGGTGACTTCGTTTCGGCGGCGCCGGGAAAGTATTCGAAGTTGAGGTCGGTGATCATCGGCCCCAGCACGTAGCGCGGGATCATCGGCACCGGGCCGCACAATTC
>JBQCCP010000076.1:0-31123 GCA_051962095.1 Rhodanobacteraceae bacterium | reverse complement strand
TTGAAGCACGAAGATCCGTTCCTGCGGCAATACGAGATGTCGCTGCTGGGCGACCCGGTCAAGGACCGCAAGATCTACGAAGCCGATTCACCGATCACCTACATCAGGAATGCGAAGGCGCCGTTGCTGGTCCTGCAGGGCGCGAACGATATCCGCGTACCCAAGGAGGAAGCCGAGCAGGTCGCTTCGATCCTGAAAGGCGCCGGCCGCACCGTCGAGGCGCACTACTATCCGAACGAAGGACACGGTTTCACCAAACGCGAGAACCAGATCGACGCGTTGCAGCGCACCGTCGCATGGTTCGACCGCTACCTGAAGGGTGCACCTGCGGCAGCCGCATCACATTGAGCGCTCGATATCTGGCCGGTCCGTTGTGGCTTGGCAATGCGGGCTCGCCGCCCTCGCTGCTCAGGCAAGCGCATCGAGGCGGGTGCCCAACTCGTCCAGCCGCAAATCGGCGTGCGCGCCGGGCGAGGTGCGCGCGGCGAGGCTTTGTTCGGGCGTGCGTCCTTGTCCTGCCGTGCCGGCCTCCTCCGCGGCCGCGCGGTAGGCGTCGCGGAACGGCACGCCTTGCACGGACTGTTCGATCGCCACATCGGTGGCGTACATCGCAGGCTCGATCGCCGCGCGCATCGCAGTTTCATCCCATTGCATCCGCGCCAGCAAGTCGGGCATGAGTTCCATGGCCATCAACCCGCGATGCACGCCGTGAAAGATGCCACCTTTGCTGAATTGCAGGTCGCGCTGGTAGCCGGACGGGAGCGAGAGCAACTGTTCCACTTCGGTGCGCGCGGCGGCCACGCTGGCGTAACTGGCGCGCAGCAGTTCGACCACGTCGGGATTGCGCTTGTTGGGCATGATCGATGAGCCGGTGGTGTATTCGGGCGGCAACGTCACGAACCCGAATTCGTGGGTCGTGAACAGCGAAAGATCCCACGCCAGGCGGCGCACGTCGAGAAGCGCGCTTCCGATCGTTTCCAGCGCCGCCATTTCGAATTTGCCGCGCGAAAGTTGCGCATAAGTCGCACTGACCTGCATTCGCGCAAAGCCAAGCGCACGCGTGGTGTGGCCGCGATCCAGCGACAGGTTCACACCGTAGCCGGCTGCACTGCCGAGGGGGTTGGCATCGATCCATTCACGCGTCTGTTTTGCCCGCGTGGCGTCGTCGATGAAAGCTTCGGCAAAACCCGCCCACCACATCGACGTGGACGAAATCACCGCGCGCTGGAGATGGGTGTAGCCCGGCATCGGCACCGATTCGTTGGCCGCGCGATCGAGACAGACACGCGCACTGTCCACGCAATGCGCCTGCAGTGCCGCGAGTTTTTCCTTCAGCCAAAGCCGCGTCGCGACCAGTATCTGGTCGTTGCGGCTACGGCCCGTGTGGACCTTCCGGCCGATGTCGCCCAGGCGTTCCGTCAACCGCGCTTCGATCGCGGAATGGCCGTCTTCGAATCGTTCGTCCAGCACGAACGTGCCATTGCGGAAATCATCGGCCAGCGCATCGAGTTCGCGCTTCAATGCCGTCACCTCGTCGCCACCGAGCACGCCAACGTTGCCAAGCCCTTCGACATGCGCCTTGCTTGCCGCAATGTCGTGCAGGAAAAACTCGCGATCCAGCAACACGTCGTCGCCCGCGAGGAAGCGCATGACCTTCGCGTCAACCTTGCTGCCGGATTTTTGCCAGAGGGGCTGATTCATGGGACGTCCTTAGTTTCCAGTCATTCCGGCAAAGGCCTGACTGCGAAGGCAGAACCCGTCCCGGACTTGATCCGGGAATGCCGGGGCGAACATCGACGAAGTCGATGGCCTGAAAGATGCGCTGCAGGAGCAGCGCGCAATCCATTGTTGCCAGGTGACGAAAATCAAGAAGGATCCCGGCTTTCGCCGACAATCGGGATTCCGGTCAGCTCATCCAGATCCAGTGCGGTATTGATGTTCTGCATCGCCTGCGTCGCTGCCCCTTTCAGCAGATTGTCCAGCGTCGCCACGATCACGACGCGCCGTCCATCGGCGGAAAGTGCGAAACCGCCGATTTCCGCGTGGTGCCGGCCCGCAATGCGACTCACCCACGGCGGATCATCCACCACTTGCACGAGTCTTTCGGCGCCGTAGGCGTCGCGAAAGCGTGCCAGCACCTCGTCGCGCTTCATCGCACGCGACATATACAAATTGGTCGTGACAGTAAGGCCACGAAAATGCGGCGCCACATGCGGCACGAACTCGACCGGGATGCCAAGCTGGAAAGACGCTTCCTTCTCGTGGATGTGCCCCGTCAATGCATACGGCATCAGGTTGTCGCGCAGCTTTGCCGGGTCGTTCTTGTCGGACGGCGTGGTGCCCGCACCGGAATGACCCGATACGCCGAAACATACTGGCGGCGCAGCGAGCACGTCCTTCAGCGGCGCGACCGTCAGCTCGATCGCGGTCGCGTAGCATCCCGGGTTGCTGATTCGCCTGATTTTGCCGCTACCGTCGCCACGCAAACGATCGCGAGTGAGTTCTGGCAAACCGTAGTACCAAGTCTTGTCGAAGCGATGATCCGCGGAAAGATCGACGATCAATGTATCGGGCGCGGCAGCATCGATGGCTTCAACGAAGGGCGCGGCCTTGCCGTTGGGCAGCGCCAGGATCACGACGTCCGCGCGTTTGCCTGCCGCGGTTTGCGGATCGAGATTCTCGTAACAAAGGTCACCCGCATACGTTTCGTTGTGCGCATCGACGCGCTGTCCGTCGAGTTCGCGCGAAGAAACGAAGGCGAACTTCAGCAACGGATGCGCCGCGATCAGGCGGATGAGCTCCGCGCCCGTGTGACCTCTCGCTCCGACGATTCCAACCGTGTGCTTGTCATGCGCCATGGCTTTGTTCGATCAGCGTCGGTTTGCGCTGCACGCAATGCGCCACGCAGCGCGCGATGATGTCGAAGTCGGCGCCGAGGCCATACCAGAAGATCTTGAACGCCGACTCCTTGAAGCAGCCGTCCGACTGCTCGTGGTAGAACGCGTTGATCCGATTGCCGTGGCGCGAGCGCCAGAACAGCTTCGGGTTTTCCGCGCGCATGACTTGCCAGACCGCCCGGCCGAGGCCCTCGCCCTGTGCCTCTTCCAGCACCGCGAACTTGTCGAGGTAAGGCAAACCACGCTTCTTGTCGACATCCTCCAGCGTCAGGATCATCGCGGTGCGGTAATTCTCGCTCACGTACACGCGGTACGGTTGCGTCCGCTCGAAATAATCGGCGGCGAGTCGACGCGGCGCGAAGCTGGAATCGATCAGCGCGCGCATCCTGTCCTTGTCGATACCGTCCCATGAATCGAAGCGCAGCACCTTTTCGCCGCGCCGCACCAGCGTGCCCGAGCCCCTGTGGGTGAACAGCTCCTTCGCCAGTTCCGCGGGTCGAGTGATCGAAACCGACGACGCCGAGGGCAGGTCGCGCAGCAGATCAGCGATCTGCTCCAGCTTCAGTCGCATGCCGCCGCTGACCCAAGGCTGCGCCATCAGGCGCTCATACTCGGTCGACAGGTTGATCGAGTCGATGACCTTGCCCGATCCGTCCAGCAAGCCACCGGTGCCGGTCAGGAACACGATCTTGTACGGCTGCAGCACCTGCACCAGTTCGTTGGCCGCGAAGTCGGCGTTGACGTTGAGGATCTGGCCTTCATCGGTTTCGCCGAGGCTCGCGATGATTGGTATCGAGCCGGTGCGCAGACTGGCCTCGATCGGCGCGAGCTCGATGCGGGTCACCTTGCCGACCAGCCCGCAGTTCTCGCGATCCAGCCAGTCGGCCGCGAACACGCCCGAAACCACCGAGGTCGCGCGCGTATCCATCGCGTGCAGCGCGTCCACCAGTGCCAGGTTCTGCTGATGGAACACGCGGCGCACGATGCCGAGCGCCTGCGGCGGCGTGACGCGCAAGCCATTCACCGTGCGTTTCTCGATACCTGCCTTGGTGAGTTCCTCGTCGAGCTGCGGGCCCGCGCCGTGCACCACGATCGGCGTCAGGCCGACACGCTGCAGGAACGTCAGCGACGAGGCCAGCTCGGTCAGGTCATCGCGCAGCACCGCGCCGCCTACCTTCACGACGGCGAAACGCTTCGCATCGAGCTGCGAAAAGCGCTTGAGGTACTGCTGGATCTCGCGCGCGCTGCCCATCGCCGACAGCAGGCGCACGATGGTATTGCGTACTTCGCTCATGCCGATCGCATCCTCACGCGCGGACCGCCGGAAGCAACCTCCGGTGACGTTGCGCGGTGGCGGCCAATTCCGCGCCTGCAGTTCCGAGGGCAAACGTGTTCATGTCGATTTCTCCGTGATTCGCAGATACGTTCGTGCCGCAGCTTCGAGTTCGTCCAGCGCCACCCATTCGTCGGCGCTGTGCGCCTGCGCGATGTCGCCCGGTCCGTACACGAAAGTCGTGCAACCCGCTTTCGAAAACAGCGCGGCTTCGGTCCAGAAATCGACTGCGGCGCCGATCGGGATTTCCAACTCTTCCGCGAGCGCGCGCGCATCACGCAGCCGCGATTCCGCATCGGCTGCGTTGGCCGGCAATGGCGGCCCGCGAAAGGTTTCGTCAAACGCCACGGGCGCCGGTTCGACGAGCGTGCGCAGCCGATCCAGCAGCGCGTCCATGTCGATCGAAGGCAACGGACGCATGCCGAAGCGGATTTCGGCCTCCGGCGCGATCACGTTGGCCTTGATGCCGCCTTCGATCCGGCCAAGATTGAAGCGCGTACCGCGCAGCCCGCCGAAGTTTTCCGTCGACTGCGATTCGGCGAAATCCAGTGCCGCGGCGCTCCAGCGTACGGCCTGATGCAACGCGCTGTCTGACGGCTTCTGTGCAGCGGACGCATGTCCCGCGCGGCCTTCGAACCGCGCACGCACCGACTGGATGCCGCGATGTGCCAGCACCGCCTTGCAGCGGGTGGGCTCGGCGACGATGACGGTGTCGAAGCGTCTCCCCCATCCGCCTTCGGCACCTTCCCCCGCAAGTGGGGGAAGGGAAGCAGCGCGCAAGAATGCAGAAATACAACGCGGGGCGGCGCCCTCCTCGTCCGTCGTGAACAGCAGCGCCATGTCGCCGTTCGACGCGTTCGCCGCCGCAAGCAGCGCCGCCGCCGCGCCCTTGATGTCGCACGCGCCAAGCCCGATCGCGCGATTACCCGCCACGCGCAATTCGAAGGGACTGGCGCTCCACTGCTTCGAGTCCGGTACCGTGTCGAGGTGCACGTTGAACAGCAGCCTGGGTCGGCCGCGGACTGCGAACAGGCTGACCGCACCTGCGCCGTGGTCGCTCACGTCGATGTCGAACCCCGGCAATCGCGCGCGCAGGTAATCGAAAATCCCGCCCGTGCCGATCGCACGCGGCGGATTGCGCGTATCGAAGGCGACCAGCGCCTTCAGGTGTTCCAGCGTGGCGTGGAGAAGCGCGTTCATGGCGTGCCCGCGGCCTTTGCATAGATGTCCGGATCGAATTTCTCCATCAAGGTTTCCGGTCGCAAGGGCGCAGCGAACCCGAAGGATGCATACAGCCCGTGGGCGTCGCGGGTGGCCAGCGTGAAGCGGCGCAACCCCTGCAGTCGCGGATGCGCCATCACCGCGGCCATCAACGTCCTGGCGTGACCCTGTCCGCGATGCTCCGGCACCACGAACACGTCCGCGAGGTAACCGAAGGTGGCGCCATCGGTGACCACCCGCGCGAACGCCACTTGGTGTCCATCGAGGTAGCCGCCGAAACACAGGGAACCCTCGAGGGCACGCTCCACCACCTCGCGCGGAATGCCGCGGCTCCAATAGGCCTCGTCGCACAGGAAGCGGTGGATCAGTTCAATGTCGAGCCGGTCCTTGTCCGTGGTGATCTGCAAGGCGCCCATGCGACTCAGTCCTTGGCTGCCACACGGTTGACGTCGGCCCAGAGGCTCGAACTCATCCCGAACAGCTTGATGAAGCCTTCCGCTTCGGCCGCGCCCCAGTCCGCCGCCTGCGCGTAGGTCGCGCCCCTGGCATTGAGGACATGTTTCGATGCGACCGCGACGGCGTCGACGCGACCGCCTTGGGTTTCCAGCGTGACTTCGCCTTCCACACAACGCTGCGACGACGCCAGGAATGTTTCCAGGTCCGCCTTCAAGGGATCATGGAAGAAGCCTTCGTACACCAGTTCCACCCAACGGCGCGCGACTTCCGGTTTGAAGCGGTTCTGGTGTTTGCTCAAGACCGCTTCTTCAAGCGCCTTGTGCGCGGTGAGCAAGGCAGTCAGCCCCGGCGCCTCGTAGACGATCCGTCCCTTCAAGCCGATCGTGGTGTCGCCGGTGTAGAGTCCGCGTCCCACGCCGTATTGCGCGAACAGGTCGTTCAACTTCGCGAGCAGCATGTGTCCGGCGATGCGTTGGCCGTTCAAAGTTTGTGCAATACCTCCGGCAAAGCCGAGCTTCACGCGCAGCGGTTCGGATGGCCATTCGCCGCGCGGCCTGCACCAGCCGCGCGCGTCTTCGCCCGGAGCCTCCCAGCGATCGACCTCGCCGCCCGACAGGGTCACGCCCAGCAGGTTCTCGTTGATGGTGTAGGCCTGCTGTTTGGCGCGGACATCGAAGCCGTTCTGTTTCAGGTATTCCTGCTCGTACGCGCGCACGGCGGTGTGTTCCTTCTGGATCTCGCGGATCGGCGCGACGATCTCGAAATCGCCCAGCGCCTTGACCGTGAGGTCGAAGCGGACCTGGTCATTGCCCATCCCGGTGCAGCCGTGCGCGACCGCGCGGGTGCCGAGTTCGGCCGCCCGCTTGATCGCGGCCTCGACGATCAGATAGCGATCGGAAACCAGCAACGGATACTGGCCCTGGTACCCCTCACCCGCCCACACGAACGGCTTGACGAAGTGCTCCCAAAGCGCGGGGCCGCCGTCGACGGTGATGTGCGACGCCACACCCAGTTCCTTCGCACGGGATTCGATGTACGCGCGTTCGTCCGCGCCGACGCCGCCGGTATCGGCGAACACGGTATGTACCGACCAGCCGCGCTCTTTCAGGTACGGCACGCAGAAACTGGTGTCGAGGCCGCCGGAAAAGGCGAGAACGATGTCCTTGCTCATGATGGGTGTCCTGCAGGATCAGGTGCTTTCGACGACGATGCGCGACTCGCAGCGCACCGGAAAATTGACGGACGCGGCGATGAAGCAAGCGTGGTGCGCGTCCTCGTGGGCGGCCTCGGCTTTCGCGGGATCACTGGCTGCGGTAATCGTCACCACCGGATGCAGCACCACCTCGGTGAAATGCCCGCCGTTGCCTTCGGTCACCATCGTGCCTTCCGCGGCGTCGGTGTAAGCGGTCACCACCACGCCCGCAAGCATCGCGACGTGCAGATAGGCCAGCATGTGGCAGGTGGAAAGCGCGGCCACCAGCATGTCTTCGGGGTTGTGCCTGGCCGCGTCGCCGCGGAAGGCCGGATCGGACGAACCCGCGATATCGGGTTTGCCTTCCATGCGAATCACGTGCTCGCGCCCGTAGTTGCGGTAGCCATCGGTGCCGGTGCCGCGATTGCCGGTCCATTCCACGTTCGCGCGATAACGATGCTGGTGGCCTGTCATGTCGTAGCCTTCTCGGATTGGGCTGCAAGGGTTGCCATCACCGCCTTCTGGACGTGCAGGCGGTTTTCGGCTTCGTCGATCGCGATGCAGTACGGCGCGTCCATCACCGCATCGGTGGCCTTGACGTTGCGGCGCAGCGGCAGGCAATGGCTGAACACCGCGCGGTTGGTGAGCGCCATCTTGGCCTCGTCCACGATGAAGTGTTTGTGCGCATCGCGGATCGGCTTTTCCTCGTCCCAGCGACCGAAGAATGGCAGCGCGCCCCAGCTCTTGGCATACACCGCGTCCGCTCCGCGATAGGCATCTTCGATGTCGTGCGTGGCACGCAACGAGCCACCGTTTTCGCGCGCGTTCTGTTCGCCGAACGCCATGTAGCGTTCGTCCAGCACGTAATCCGGCGTGGGGCACAAGAGCGTCACGTCCATGCCCATCTTCGTCGCGATCAGCAGCGCGGAATTGGCGACCGCCGTGTTGAGCGGCTTCGGGTGGTACGTCCAGGTCAGCACGTACTTCTTGCCGCGCAACTCGCCGAGGTGTTCGCGCAGCGCCAGCGCATGCGCGAGTTCCTGGCACGGATGCGTGATGGTTTCCATGTTGATCACGGGCACCGTGGCGCACCTTGCGAATGCCTTGATGACGCGGTCCTCGCGATCTACCGACCAGTCCTTGAATTTCGGGAACGCGCGCACCGCGATCAGGTCCACGTAACGCGAGAGGACTCGCGCGACCTCGGCGACGTGCTCTTCGGCCTCACCGTCCATCACCGTGCCCACGTCGAATTCGATCGGCCACGCATCCTTGCCGGGGCTGAGCACCACCGCATGGCCGCCCAGCTGGAACGCTCCCAGCTCGAAGCTGGTGCGCGTGCGCATGGACGGGTTGAAGAACAGCAGCGCGATCGATTTGCCCACGAGATGGTTTCCGGCCGGCGAGCGCTTGAACTTGGCGGCCTGATCCAGCAGCGCGTCGACTTCGGCGCGGCTCCAGTCCTGCGTGGTGATGAAATGGCGAAGGGTCACGGGTTCATTGCTCTAGTGGAAAGTCGGCCATGGATGGTTGTTTTCCCGTCCCTGGTTCTGGGTCCCGGCCAATCCATGGCCGGGATGACGAAAAAAGAAAAACCCGGCACAAGGGCCGGGTTCTTCGTCGTTCGGTACACCAATGCGCGCGACTGCCTACCCGGCCGTATGTCGGTACTCCGGTCGACGCGCGCGCGAGGTCATCCCCGCGGCCGCACGGGCGCTGGTGAGGATGATCGCATCAGTGGAAAAAGCGTCGGTCATGTTGAGGCTTGCAAAACGAGCGGCGCATCGTCGCACACTTCCAAAGCGGATGCAACGACAGGCGTGCGGAGGACACGGCTGTTGGACTTCTCCCGGACCAGTCAGTCCGGAATCAGCCCAACCACTAATTCGCTCTGGCAGGTTGACGCTGAAAGCAGCGAGGCCCGACTTCACTGCTACCGGCGATCAGGCGCTAATCCGCCGGCGCGACGGTCACCCGGACCCGCAGGCGTTCGCCCGGATCGTACGGCAGCCGGGACATGTACACCTCGCCGCGGAAGCGGTATTCCACGTCGTAGGCCACGATCTGCTGCGGCGGCGCGTAATTGTCGACGGGCCGGCAAACGGTTTGCTGGGTGGTGTAACTGCGGTCATTCGCGGCCGACACGCGGTTGCCGATCGCGCCGCCCGCCACCGCGCCCGCGACAGTCGCCGCCTTGCGGCCATCGCCCTTGCCCACCGTGCTGCCGAGTACGCCCCCCACGATTGCGCCGAGCACGGTGCCGCCGGTGTGGTTGTTGTCCTGCCGGATTACCGTCTGCGGATAGCACTGCTGGGGCGGCGGCTGCGCCACTGCTGCGTAGACGGGATCGACCCGCAACACATCGGCCCAACCGTAGTGGATATTTGCCGCTTGGCCGGGCGAAGGCGGTGGCGGAGGCGGCGGATAGTTCTGCGCGTTCGCGGCCACCGCGAACGTCAGCAAAAGCGACGAGATCAGGAGCTTGGACATGGCGTACACCACGCGGCCTCGACAGGCCATCACGAGTTGTTCACATTGAACCACTTCCATGCTGAATCCAGGCTCAAGCAGCGAATGCAACCTGATAAAATCACTTGATTATTTGCCTTGAACGCGACGGCAATCACACCATGGCCCTGCGCCTCTACAACTCGCTGACCCGCCGCGTCGAAGAATTCCAGCCGGCCAAGCCGGGCCGCGTGACGATGTACCTGTGCGGCCCGACCGTCTACAGCTATGTGCACATCGGCAACGCACGCGGGCCGGTGGTGTTCGACGTGCTGGCGCGGCTGCTGCGCCGGAAATTCCCGCGCCTGGTGTATGCGCGCAACATCACCGACGTGGACGACAAGATCAATGCGGCCGCGCTGGAAGCGGGTCTGCCGATCGCGGCCATCGCCGAAAAATACGCGGCGATCTATCGCGAAGACATGGCCAGGCTCGGCGTCGCGCCACCGGACGTGGAACCGCTGGCGACGCAACACATCGCGGCCATCATCGCGATGTGCGAGGCGCTGATCGCGCACGGCTGCGCCTACGCCGCCGAGGGTCACGTGCTGTTCGATGTCTCGAAATTCGCCGACTACGGCAAGCTGTCGGGGCGTTCGACCGATGAGCTCATCGCCGGTGCGCGCGTCGAAGTCGCGCCGTACAAGAAGAATCCCGCCGATTTCGTGCTGTGGAAGCCTTCCACGCCCGACCTGCCCGGCTGGGACAGCCCTTGGGGGCGCGGCCGTCCCGGCTGGCACATCGAATGCTCGGCGATGGCGGCCGCGCACCTGGGCGACGTGATCGATATCCATGCCGGTGGCGTGGACCTGGTGTTCCCGCACCACGAAAACGAGATCGCGCAGTCGCGCTGTGCACACGGCACGCGAACCTTCGCGCGCTTCTGGCTGCACAACGGGATGCTCACCTTTGGCGGCGCCAAGATGAGCAAGTCGGTCGGCAACGTCCGGCAATTGCACACGCTGCTGGAACAACATCCGCCCGAGGCGCTGCGTTACGCGCTGCTTTCCGCGCATTACCGGCAGCCGCTGGACTGGTCGGAAGCCCTGATCGAGCAGAGTATCGCGACGCTGGACCGATTGTACGGGACGCTGCGCGATCTTGCCGAATTCGAAGTGGAGTCGAAGGCCGGCACTGTCGATATGGAAGCCGCGCTCGAGGACGACCTCAACACGCCCGTCGCGCTCGCCGGCCTCAATCGCCTGGCCGCGGAAGCGCGGCATCTTCTGGAAAACGAATCCAAACCGCTCTCCGAGGCAGTGCGTGCCGAATTGGCTCGCGTCAAGACCGATCTGCTCGGCTGCGGCGAAATGCTCGGCCTGTTGCAGCAGGGCCCCGAAACCTGGTTCAAGCGTGGCGTGGAACGCGTAGACGCCGTACGTGTCGAAGCATTGATCGAGGCGCGTCGCGCCGCGCGTGCCGCCCGCGACTTCGCCCGCGCCGACGCGATCCGCAACGAACTCGCCGCCATGGGGGTCGCGATCGAGGACGGCCCGCAGGGCACCCGCTGGAAAATCACCAACTGATGAACGCTTCCGACATCCAGAGCGCGCAACAGGAAATCATCGAGGAATTCGGTTTCTTCGACGACTGGACCGGGCGCTATCAATATCTGATCGACCTCGGCCGCAAGCTGCGTCCGCTGCCGCCTGGAGACATGACGGCGGCCAACAAGGTGGATGGCTGCCAATCGCAGGTGTGGATCGTGGTATCCGGTGATGCCGACCGTCTCGACCTGCGCGCGGCCAGCGATTCGGCCATCGTGTCAGGACTCATCGCACTGCTGCTGCGCGTCTATTCGGGACACAGCGCACGCGAAATCCTTGACACCGATCCCGCGTTCATCAACGCGATCGGATTGGGCAAGCACCTGTCGCCCACGCGCTCCAACGGCCTCGCCGCGATGGTGAAGACCATCAAGGCGCACGCCCAGCAGGCGTTGACGCAGGGGTAACGTCGGGCTTCACGGCCCTAGACCGACATCGCCTTGATAGGTTGGGCTGAGCGGGCTTTATCCGCGAAGCCCAGCGCGGAAGAGCCGCAAGAAGTCCCGTAGGGCGAGAGTAGCGCAACGTATCCCGCCGCACGAAAGGCGGGTTGGCACCCGCCCTACAAAAGCCGTTCCAGCGCCGTGCGTCAGGCGGCGTCGCCCTCGCCCGCCGCGCGCTGCTGCTGCAGGTTGCCCCGGTAGATCAGGTATGGTTCGGCCTGGCCGTTGATGACCGCTTCGTCGACTACGACCTTGCTGACGTGCTCCAGCGACGGCAGCTCGTACATGGTGTCGAGCAGCACGCTTTCGAGGATCGTGCGAAGGCCACGCGCACCTGTCTTGCGCTTGATCGCGCGCTTGGCGATCGCGTTCAGCGCGTCCGGGCGAAACTCGATCTCGACATTCTCCATGTCGAACATCTTCTTGAACTGCTTGGTGATCGCGTTCTTGGGTTCGGTGAGGATCTTCACCAGCGCGCTCTCGTCCAGCTCATCCAATGTCGCGACAACGGGGAGGCGGCCGACGAATTCCGGGATCAGGCCGTATTTCACCAAGTCTTCCGGTTCGACATTCGCCAGCAGCGTGCCGACGTTCTGCTTGCGCTCCTTGCTGCGAATTTCGGCCGAGAAGCCGATGCCGGTGGTTTCCGAACGCTGCTGGATCACCTTGTCGAGGCCGGAGAACGCCCCGCCGCAGATGAAGAGGATGTTGCGGGTGTCGACCTGCAGGAATTCCTGCTGCGGATGCTTGCGCCCGCCTTGCGGCGGCACCGAGGCGATCGTGCCCTCGATGAGTTTCAGCAACGCCTGCTGCACGCCCTCGCCCGAGACGTCCCGGGTGATCGACGGGTTCTCGCTCTTGCGCGAAATCTTGTCGATCTCATCGATGTACACAATGCCGGTCTGCGCCTTCTCGACGTCGTAGTCGCACTTCTGCAACAGCTTCTGGATGATGTTCTCGACGTCCTCGCCGACGTAGCCCGCTTCGGTGAGCGTAGTCGCGTCGGCGATCGTGAACGGCACGTTCAAGAGGCGCGCCAGCGTTTCGGCCAGCAGCGTCTTGCCGCAGCCGGTCGGCCCGATCAGCAGGATGTTCGATTTCGCAAGCTCGATGTCGTCCTTCTTGGCGCGCGATTCCATCCGCTTGTAATGGTTGTACACCGCGACGGCCAGCGCCTTCTTGGCACGGGTCTGCCCGATCACGTATTGATCGAGCGTGTCCATGATTTCGCGCGGCTTCGGCAACTGGGTGCGGCCGGACGCGGCCTTCTCTTCCAGTTCCTCGCGGATGATGTCGTTGCAGAGCTCGACGCATTCGTCGCAAATGAACACGCTGGGGCCCGCGATCAGCTTGCGGACCTCGTGCTGGCTTTTGCCGCAGAACGAGCAATACAGGATCTTGCCGCCTTCGTTGCCGCGGCTGGGCCGGTCCTCGCTCATCTCGTGCTCCGTCGATCAGTCTTGCGATGCGTCATGGGGATTGCCCGGTTTCGGCTGCAGCATAACACAGCCGGACCGTGGGTCCGGCCCTGCGGTGCAGGCGGAAATGCAGGCGAAACAGGTGAAAAATCGCGAAGTTGCGACCGATGTCTCAGGCCGATTTCACCGATTCGTCGGGACGGCGCTCGAACATCTGGTCGATCAGCCCGTAGTCCTTCGCCTCGTCCGCGCTCATGTAGCGGTCACGCTCCATGTCGCGCGCGATTTCCTCGACGGTCTTGCCGGTGTGCCTGGCGTATATCTCGTTGAGGCGGCCGCGGAGGTACAGGATTTCGCGGGCGTGGATTTCGATGTCGGTGGCCTGGCCCTGGGCGCCGCCCGAGGGCTGGTGGATCATGATCCGCGAGTTCGGCAGCGCGTAGCGCTTGCCCTTGGTGCCCGCCATCAGCAGCAGCGAGGCGGCGCTGGACGCCTGCCCCACGCACATCGTGCTGATATCCGGTTTGACGAACTGCATGGTGTCGTAGATGGCCAGACCGGCCGACACCACGCCGCCCGGGCTGTTGATGTAGAACTGGATGTCCTTTTCCGGGTTTTCCGATTCCAGGAACAGCATCTGCGCCACGACCAAGTTGGCGACGTTGTCGTCGATCGGGCCGACCAGGAAGATGATGCGTTCCTTCAGCAGCCGCGAGTAGATATCGAACGAACGCTCGCCGCGCGCGGTCTGCTCAACCACGATCGGAACCAGATTCAGGGCCTTGGTCTGCTGCTGCATGGAATTCTCCGGTGGACGATGCGGCTTGGGCCCGCGCTACCTCAATTCGAGGCGTTCTGCGGGTGCATCACCTCGTCGAAGCTCAAGTTCACTTCAGTGGTGTCCGCATGATCGGCCACCCATTCGGAAACCTGGTCCTCGAGGACGGCGGTGCGAACGTTGTCCATCATCTGGGGGTTGCTGCGGTAGAGTTCAATGACCTGCTCGGGTTCCTCGTAGGTGGACGCGATCTTGGCGATCCGCTCGGTCACCTTGCGATTGTCCACCCGCAGGTTGTTGCTTTGCGCGATCTGGCGCAGCAGCAGGCCCGCGATCACGCGCTGGTGCGCGATCGGTTGCGCGGCTTCCAGTGCCGCCGGGGGCAGCGACTGTTCGCCGGACAGGTTCGGCATTGCCGCCCGCACCAGCGACTCGGCCTCGGCACGCTCCAGCACCTTGGGAACGTCCACGTCGGCATAGGTTGCGGCCAGCTTCGCACCCACCTCGTTGCGCAAGCGCGCACGCAGGGCGTTGTCCAGTTCACGCTCCAGATTGGCGCGAACCTCGGTGCGGAAAGTGTCGACGGTACCGTCCGCGATCCCGAAATTGCGGATGAATGTCTCGTCCACCTCCGGGGTTTTCGGCTCCTGCACTTCGCCGATCCGCAGTTCGACGCGCGCCGGCTTGGCGGCGAGCTGGGGAATGGGGAAGGTCGGCGGGAATTCGACGTCGAACGACAGCTCTTCGCCGGCCGCGTGACCGCGCAGCGCGCCATCGAACGCCGCCAGCGCGGTGTTGCCGCCCAGCACCGTGGCGGCACGCTCGCGTCCTTCGGCGGGATGGCGGAAGTCGCCGGACTGCGCCGCATAGTCGACGATCACCATGTCGCCGTCAGCCGCTACGCGATCGGTCTTTTCGAACACGCGGCGCTGCACGCGCAGGGTTTCGATCATCCGGTTGACATCGGCTTCGCCGACTTCGGCCTTCGGGCGATCGATCTTCAGGATGCCCACGTCAACGGTCGGCAGTTCCGGCATCACCTCGAACGTCGCGGTGTAGGCGATTTCGCCGTCCTGCGGCTTGCCGTCGGTATCGATGCTGGGGTTGGCGACCGGCTGCAGGTTCTGCTGCTGCACGGCTTCACGGAAGGTGCTGCCGATCAGGTCGGAAAGCGCCTCGCCACGCACCTGTTCGCCGAACCGTTGTTCGATCACCTTGACCGGCACCTTGCCGGGTCGGAAACCCTTCAGTCGCACGTTGCGACCCAGCTCGCTGATGCGCTGGCGCACCTTCGATTCGAACTGTTCGGCCGGGAACTTGACCGTCAGCCTGCGCTCGAGCTTGCCGACGTTTTCCAGGGACACTTGCATTGCAGCTCCTGATGTTCAGTGCGATGTTGCGTGTTCGTGCCGATCATGCGCTCAGGTGCCATCCGTGGACGCCGACAGCTTTCCGCAAGTTCAATTTGCCGTCCATCGCATAAAGATGCTTTCGTGGCAATCTTGATGTTTGCGTTCCATGGCAAAAATGTACTTCCTGGTGCGAAAGGCGGGACTCGAACCCGCACGGGACGAAGCCCACTGGAACCTAAATCCAGCGCGTCTACCAGTTCCGCCACTTTCGCCCCGCTCCTGCCAAAGGTGTCGCGCAGCGAGATGTCCGCTCCCCGCTCCCGCCTGCGGGAATGGGCAAGGGGCGAGGGTCACTGTTGCGAGGGAAAATGGTGGGCCGTCTAGGACTCGAACCTAGGACCAAGAGATTAAGAGTCTCCTGCTCTACCAACTGAGCTAACGGCCCGCAAACCATGCATTGTACAAAAATGGGGTGGATGATGGGACTCGAACCCACGACAACCGGAATCACAATCCGGGACTCTAACCAGCTGAGCTACATCCACCACTGAAATCTTCTCGCAAGCAACCATCCATGGTGCACCTTCCAGTCGGCATCTATGCCTCCTCCTCACACTCGGCGCGACAGCCCACCGGACTGTCGCAAACGCCTCGTGTTCGACCATCCATGGCTCACCGGTTCGACTCGCGCGCGATGCCACCAGCATCGCGCAGGCGCTCGTCAAACCACCACCATAGCGAGCCGGCAATTTTCATTGACCCGCATGAAACTTGCAAGCTCGCTGCCACCGCTGGATTGATTCGCCCGGCGCGCTGCGCTAGCTTGCGTTCATGCCCAGCTCCGTCAAACCCGAAGCGCCTGCCGCGGAGGTCTCGCCCGTCGCCCAGTTCGAGCAATCGCTCGACGAACTGGAACAACTGGTCGCCGGGATGGAAGGTGGCGAGTTGAACCTGGATGAATCGCTGCGGTCGTTCGAGCGCGGCATCGCGCTCTTTCGCAGTTGTCAGGCGGCGCTGGAACAATCCGAGGTACGCGTCAAATTGCTGCTCGACCCGACGCAGCCCGAATCGGCGCGCCCATTCGAGCCCGGCGAAGAGCCGTAACACCCAAAGCTGGGGCGCTTGCATCCGGACGCGCCCGAGCAACGGGCGCGTCCTTCATGGATCCCGCGTCAATACCCATCCATGGGCTGCACCGGATTCGTGCATCCTGCACTCACTTGATCAACCGCAGCGCGAACGGGTAGCGGTACGCCACGCCCTCGTTGGCCTTGATCGCAGCCAGGATGATGAAGACCAGCGCGGCGATTCCGAGGATGACCATCAACGGCAGCGCGATCACGAAACCGATGCCGAGCGTCGCGAACCCGAGGATCGTCAGGATCACGAATACGATCGCCATCGTGATGTTGAAGTTCAGCGCTTCCTTGGCCTGATCGTTCACGAACGGCATGGTGTCCTTCTTCACCAGCCAGATGATCAGCGGGCCGAGGAACCAGCCCCAGCCGCCGATCCAGCCGGTGACGAAGGCGCCCAGCAACGCCGACAAGTGTGCGAACATGGCCCACTGGCGCTCTTCCGCGGTCGGAGCGCCTGCAGGTGGTGGGGTTCCGGCCGACGCCGGGGGTGTTACGGATTCCGGTGGAACGCTCATCGACAACCTCCCTCAAAGCAGTGATGGACGGGCCGCAACGAGACTCTCGTCGCTTGCATCGCGCCTGTCAAGCACTGTTTTGGGGCGGGAAAATCAAGCCGATGCGCGCGCCGGGCCGACCAGGTTTTGCAACGGTTCCGCGATCGCGCTGCCGGGGAATATCCGCGCCTCCAGCAGCGATTCCGGGACGTCCAGATGCGCGGCCAAAACGCCCTTGAAGACCGAACGGAAATCGGTGGTCGCGTGGACGTCGCGTTCCTGGTAAAGGTCGGCCTGGCCGACTCCGGGCCAGTTGCCTGCCACCCGTCCGCCGCGCAAGGCGCCCCCCGCGAGGAACATCGAACCGCCAGTGCCGTGGTCGGTGCCGCCGGTCCCGTTGATGTGTGCGGTGCGGCCAAACTCGGTGGCGACGATCACGATGGTGCGGCTCCATGCAGGTCCGATCGTCTGGTGGAACGCCTTCAGCGCCGCATCCAGTTCGGCGATCTTGCGGGTGACGATCGCGGCTTCGTTCGCGTGCGTGTCCCAGCCGTCGTCCTCGACGAACGCAATGCGTGGACCATCCTGCCTGCCCATGAAGCCGCCCGCCGCGGCCATCATCAGCGGCAGGCCGCCCTGCTTCTCGCTGCCGGGCTTGCCGCCCGCCATTGCTTCGACATTCGCCCCGGATTCCGGCACCTGGGAATCGTTCTGCTGCGCAACCGCGCGCGCAAACGGTGCCGCGAGGCGCGCATCCGCCGCATACAAAGGCTGCAGGCGCTGCAACAGGATCGGGTTCACTTCGGTCGGCAACGGCGGCGACCAGGTTTCCACCTTCGCCGCGCCCCGCATCGTCAGCGGCATCACCGCCGCGCATGCCAACCCATCCACGCCTGGCATGCAGGCAATGCAGCGATTCAGCCAACCAGTCTGCGCGCCATCGGGTTTCTCGGTCCCGTTCTCCACGCAGTCCTGCGCCTGGAAATGCGAGCGTCCCCAGTACGGCGGCGCCGCGGCGACCACCGGCATGAACTGGCCCTGCGCATACAACTGCGCCGCGTAATCGAACGAGGGATGCAACGCGAACACGTTGTCCAGCTTGTGCGCGGGTTTGTCCGCCGAAGGCGACAGCGCCAGCGCGCCACGGATCGCCGCGTAACCCGGATCGCCATACGGCGGCACGGATTCGAGTCCATCGAGTCCGCCGCGCAGCAGCACGAACAGGAAGCGCGTATCGGAACCCGTCGCGGCAAAGGTGAGTTTCGGCCACACCAGCAAGGTCGCCGCGCCGATCGCGGTGCCCGCAAGGAATTGCCTGCGCGTCGTCACGTCACGCCCTCCACTGGAACGCCGGGCACGCGAACAATGTCGCGTGCGCCTGCCGGGGCGATTCGGCGCGCCGGATCGCCTGCGCGGTGTCGGCGTCCAGCAGCGGCCCCAGAATATCCTGCGCGAACGCAAGCGGCTGCGCGTTCGCTTGCGCGACGCGCGCCGACAAGGCTTCCGCCGCCTGCACGCGCTTCCACAAACCGTCGGCGTCGATCCAGTTGGCCGAACTGTCGCCGAAGCCGGCCGGCGAGCGCGGATCGAACAGCGGCTCGCCCAGGTTCATCAGCAACGCCAGCACCGGCTGCGGCCTGTCCCCCAGGTCGATCTGCCCCGCGCGCAACGCGGAAATCACGAAATCCTGCGGCGTCTTGAACTTGCGCGCATCGGCCTCCCACGCTTCCGGACTGGCGATGAGGGTGCGATACACCGCGGCGAGATCGGTGTCGTGCTGGAGGTAGCTTTTCGCCATCCGGTCCACCAGCGAACGCGGCGGATCGTCCGACACGAAATGCCGCGCAAGCTTCAGCGAAAGATGCCTCGCGGTCGCGGGCTGGCGTGCGAGGACTTCGAGGATCGCCTTGCCCTGGCCGAAACCGTCGTCGGCAAACGCTCGGCCCATCACGCGGCGCGACCCCGGCTCGTGCGCGTTGGCGCGGAACACGAATGCGGATTGCGGTTGTTTCCCGTTCGCGAAATCGCGCGGCAGCGGAATGCTCCAACCGGTCAGCGCCCGCGAGAATTCGGTGACGTCGGCCTGCGTGTAACCGCCGTTCACGCCAACCGTGTGCAGTTCCATCGCCTCGCGGCCCAGGTTCTCGTTCAAGCCGCCGGCCTTGCCCTTGTCCATGTCGCCCATGCGCGCGAGGCGCATCGCCACGCGCCGGCCCAGCGGCGAGTTCGGCCCGATTGAACGCACGTTGTCGAGGTACAACAGCATCGCAGGATGGGTTTCGACGGCCAGCAGCATGTCGGCGAAGCGGCCGGTCACGTGCGGACGAATCGCCTCGCGCTCCATCGGTGCCGCGAGCAGACGCGCCGGACGCTTGTCGATCGATACCGCGAAATGGTTGGACCAGAAATGCACCAGCCGTTCGACGAACGGCGTGTCGGTGGTGGTCGCAACGCGATAGCGCGCAGTCGCTTCGGCCAGTAGGTCCTTGCGCGCTTCCTCGCGGAAAGGCTTCAGCGCTCGCTTCAGTTCCGCGGCGTTGGCCTGCCCATCCGCGGATGCCGTCGGCATCGCCCCACGCATCAACGCGCGGCGATCTTCGCCGCCCTTGAGTTCACGCCGCGTAACCGCCAACCGCGCTTCCTCACGAAGGTAATCGAGGCTGCCCGGCAATCCCGAAAATGCGCCGTCGTCGGCGCCACGCGCAATCTGCGCATTCAGCCAAGCGCGCGGATCGCGGATGCCCGCAATCTCGCCGGGCTTCGCGCCCAAGCCGAAACGATTGACCGCCGCGGTGATGTCATTGCCGGACGCGTCCATGGAACCGCCTCGCGTGATGCAGACCCACGCAATAACGGCAAACCGGCGTCCCTGGTTGACAGCCGCGCGTCCAGGTGAAAACGGTCACTCGCCCGCGACGGTCATCTTCCCGACAAGAATTGATCCCGTGAGGACCGAGGAACGCGGATCGACATCGGATCCGATCGCCTGCACGTTCATGAACATGTCGCAAAGATTCCCGGCGATGGTTATTTCCTGAACCGGATAGGCGACTTCGCCGTTCTCGATCCAGAAGCCTGCAGCTCCGCGCGAATAATCGCCGGTAATGATCGACACGCCCTGCCCGATCAACTCGGTGGCCAGCAACCCGGTGCCCATCCTGCGCAGCATGCCCTGGAAATCCGCCGCGTCGCCGTCGACCGAACCCGCAGCGACGGCGAGGTTGTGTACGCCGCCCGCATTGCCAGTGGTCTTCAATCCCAGCTTGCGTGCGGAGTAACTGCCCAGCACGTAGCGCCGCAGCACGCCCCGTTCGACCAGCGCCGATTCGCGCGTTGCCACGCCCTCGGCATCGAATGCGCCGGACGCGTGGCCGCACGGCAGGAACGGCTTTTCGATCATGTCGACGAACGATGGCAGCACGGCCTTGCCGGCGTGATCGAGCAAGAAGCTGGCGCGCCGATACAGCGAGCCGCCGCTGGCCGCCGAAACCAGGTGCCCGACCAGGGAGCGCGCGACTTCCGGCGCGAACAGCACGGAACATTCGCGCGTGGAAAGCCGGCGTGCGCCCAGGCGGGCCGCTGCGCGTCCGCCGGCCTTGCGGCCGATCGAAGCGAACGCGGGAAAATCGTCGGCGTCGCGCACGTACTCGTACCAGCCGTCGCGCTGCATCGCGTCGCCCTTGCCCGCGATCAGCGAGCAGGAAATCGAATGGTGCGTGCCGCGCTCGCGACCCACGAAACCGTGCGAGTTCGCGTACACGCCCGACGCGTCGCCACATTGCACGCTCGCCCCCTCGGAATTGCTGACCGCGGGATTGCCGCGGCCGGCGGCCTCGACCTCGCGGCCGATCTCGACCGCGCGATCGATATCCAGTTGCCACGGATGCCAAAGATCGAGATCTGGAAAATCCGTCTGCATCAGCGCCGCGTCGGCCAGGCCGGCGCAGGGATCAGGTTCGGTGTAGCGCGCAATCGCACATGCCTGCGCCAGCGTCGCTTCGATCGATTCCGGTTTGAGGTCGGCCGTGGAGGCACTGCCCTTGCGCTGCCCGAAATACACGGTCAGGCCGAACCCGCGATCGCGGGTGCGCTCCACGGTTTCCACCTCGCCCATGCGGACGTTCACCGACAGTCCGTTGCTCACGCTGGCGGACACCTCCGACTGCGAAGCGCCGGCCGCACGCGCGCGCCGGATCACGTCTTCCGAAAGCTCGGCCAGGCGGTCCAGTTCCGCGACGCCCGCGTCGGCTGTCACAATGTTCGTGTTCACTCGATTCCCGTTCAAACCATGTACCCCATCGAAGAAGACGCCGACAACGAACGCCCCAGCCGCAGCGCACGCCGCCGCGAAGCGCTGGACGTCCTGGCGTTCGCGAAACAGTTGTCGGAGTTGCCGTCCGCGCGGCTGGACAAGCTGGCGTTGCCCGACGACGTGCGCGACGAACTCACCGAAGTGCAACGCACGCCGTCGCACATCGCGCACAAGCGCCAACTTGCGCACCTTGCCAAGTTGATGCGCGCGCACGACGAGGGGGACTTCGCCGCCGCCCGCGCCGCATTGGCCCACGACCGCGGCAAGAACGCGCGCGAAACGGCCGCTCTGCATCGCACCGAAGCACTGCGCGAAAACCTGCTGGGCGACAACGGCGATGCAGCACTCACATCATTCATCGTCGAACACCCCGGCGTCGACCATCAGCACCTGCGTTCGCTGATTCGGCAGGCTCGACGGGAACGCGATGCGAACAAGCCGCCGCGCGCCCAACGCGAACTGTTCCGGCTGCTGCGCGACACCGAAAAAACTTCCGACGCGGATCAAGGCGGATAGATTCGGATAAAGAAACACTGCTTCCATCGGCGCGTGTACCCGCCCTCTTGATGTTGATCCGCTCTGATCCGCATTTATCCGCGTCGGAACGCTTCTGCCCTGAGTTCACGTCGCAGTTCCGCCGACCGTCATTGCGGTGATCTTCGTCGTCGGCATGCCAACACCCACTGGCACGCTCTGGCCTTCCTTGCCGCACACGCCAACGCCTTCGTCGAGCTTCAGGTCATTGCCAAGCATCGCGACCCGCGTCAGCACGTCGGGACCGGAGCCGATCAGCGTCGCGCCCTTGACCGGCCGCGTGACCTTGCCATGTTCGATCAGGTACGCCTCGTTGGCGCTGAACACGAACTTGCCGTTGGTGATGTCGACCTGCCCGCCGCCGAAGTTGACGGCGTACAGCCCGCGCTCGACCGAGGCGATGATTTCCTGTGGATCGTGCTTGCCGGCCAGCATGCAGGTATTGGTCATGCGCGGCATCGGCAGGTGCGCGAACGATTCGCGGCGGCCGTTGCCGGTGGGCGCCATGCCCATCAGGCGCGCGTTGTGCTTGTCCTGCATGTAGCCGACCAGGCGTCCGTTCTCGATCAGCGTGGTGCAGTGCGTCGGCGTGCCTTCGTCGTCGATGGAAAGCGAACCGCGTCGGCCGGGCATTGTGCCGTCGTCCACCACCGTTACGCCGTCGGCGGCAACCTTGTCTCCGATCCTGCCCGCGAACGCCGACGTGCCCTTGCGATTGAAGTCGCCTTCGAGGCCATGGCCGATCGCCTCGTGCAGCAACACGCCGGGCCAGCCCGGACCGAGCACCACGTCCATCGTGCCGGCCGGCGCATCGACCGCGTCGAGGTTCACCAGCGCCTGCCGCACCGCTTCTCGGGCCCACCCGTGCGCGCGGCCGGAATCGATCAGCTCGCGATAGGCGCAGCGCCCGCCGCCGCCCGAATAGCCGGATTCACGGCGGCCGTCGTGTTCGGCAATCACCTGCACGTTGACGCGCGTCAATGGCCGCACGTCGGCGGCCAGCGTGCCGTCCGCGGCGGCGATCAGCACCGATTCGTGCGTCGCGTTCATGCTGACGATCACCTGCTTGATGCGCGGATCGAGGCTGCGCGCCAGCGCATCGAGTTCGCGCAGCAGCGCGATCTTGGCGGCGTTGTCCAGTCCGTCGATCGGATCGTCGGCCGGATACAAGGCGCGCGTGCCGCGCACCGCCAGCGGCTTGCCCGCGCCGTTGCCGTCCTGCGCGATCGCGCGTGCCGCACCGGCGGCTTCCAGCAACTGCGGCAGCACAATGTCGTCGGAATACGCGAAGCCCGTCTTGTCGCCGGATACCGCGCGCACGCCCACGCCCTGTTCGATGCTGTGGCTGCCGTCGCGCACGATGCCGTCTTCCAGCACCCACGATTCGCTGCGCGAATGCTGGAAGTACAAATCCGCGGCGTCGATCGAGGGTGCCATCACCCGCGAGAACACGCGTTCGAGGTCATGGGTGGACAGGCCGCCGGGTGCGAGCAGGCTGCGTTCGGCAAGCGTCAGTGGGGAATCCATCGAATCACGCTGGAGGTTGCAATCCAACTGAACGTAAGGGCGCGCCGCCGGATTGGCAAGCGCGGGACGCCTCAGCCACCGCTGCCGGCATTGGCCGGAAGCGCGCTCGACGCTGAGGCCGCGGGCGCCGCTACGCTCGCGGCCGGCGGCGGCATCGTGGTCGCCGGCGGCACGGGCGCGGTGCCGGCGGGCGCCGCCACGCTGGCCCCGGACGCGGGCAACGGCAGCGAGGCGATCGTCTCGATCTTCGGCTTGTCCCAGGTGCCGGTGACGCGATAGATGCTGCCCGCGGCCTTGTTGAGACCCTTGCCGATCAGGCCCTGCACCACCAGCCCCGCGGCCGCGCCCACCGGACCGCCGATCACCGCGCCAACGACCGGCAGTGTGCCGCCGACGTGCGGGGTGACATCGACGGTCAGGTCGTAGTCGCGCGCGCGGAATCCGGTGCGGCCCTGCATCACGATACGCGCCGCGGGCGCTGTGATGATCATGTTGCGGGTGTACGCGCTGCCGTTCCGCAACTGGAAGTTCGCCGACGCGCTGTCAAACCCGAAGCCGGACTTGAACACGTCGCCGAAGTGCAGCATCAGCCGGCTCGGCAGTTCGCGCAGCGACAGCAGGCCCAGCAGCCGCCCGAGTCCCGGTTTCACCGCGAGGATGCGGCCCTCGCCGACCTTGATGTCCAACGTGCCGTTCATCCACGCCAGCGAAAATCCCGACGGCGCACCGGGCCAGGTGCCGTCGATGTGCAGGTGCGAAGCCTTGCCACCCGCCAAAAGGCCGCTGAAGCCGAACGCGGCCAGCATGTTGCCGAAATCGTGCGACGACACGTCGATGACGAGGTGCGATTCGCTGGATGCCTTGCTGCCGTTCCAGTCGCCATGCGCGTTGATCGTGAAATCCGCGCCCTTCGATTCGAACTTCCCGATGCGCATGCCCTGCGGCGTGGACGCGCTTTCGAACGTCGTCTTCCCAAGCGTCGCCTTGCCCAGCTTCAAGTCGCCGATCGTGACGTGCAGAGGCGGCACCGCGGCGGGCGCGATCGGCGAATTCGCGGGCGGCGGCGCCGGTGGAGGTGGCGGGCCGGATTCCTGTTTCGGTTCCGGCGGTTCGGGCCAGTGCAGGTAATCCAGGTTCGCGGTGATGCCCCGTGCCGCGAGATCGCGGGTCGGCAGATCGATGGTGCCTTTTACGGCCTTGCCGTCGAAGGCGATGGTGTCGTGCTCCGAGCCGGCCTCGAACGAAAACTGCAGCGCGCCGAGATCGCTGCCGAATACCTCGGCGGCGTCCGTCGCGACGTTCGCCTTTGCGAGTTCCGGGAACGCGCCGCCCGACTCGCCGCCCAGTGCCTGCTGGATCCAGCCGCTCACGTCCAGCTTCGGGGCGCGGCCGGTCACCAACAGGCCGCGCGGGGGTACACTCGCCGGCCATTAGCTGCCGCAGTTGAACGCCAGCGCAGTCGGCAGGTTGCGCGCGGCATCTGCCAGGCGACCGCGCACCTGCAGCACGTTGCCCAGCGACACGCCGAGCGGTGCACCCGCGGGCGGAAGCTGCAGCGTCAGGTCGAGCGGCAACGGCGCGTCCGCGGGCTTGTCCAGCGGCGCCGGAAAATCCAGCGCGAGGCCGACGAGGCTGGACTTCACGTTGAGGATCGTCGTGGCCGGCGCGTTGCCCTCGCCGTTCGCCAGGCGCACGCCGACGTGGAACGGCGCGGCGCCGCTCGCGTGCGCCACCAGGCCGACGAGATCGGGATAGCCCTGCACCAGCGCCTGCGCCGACGCGGTCGTGTCCATCGAGGCCTCGACCATGTCCTTGGGATCACTCACGGCATTGCTGCCGACCGCCATCGACAGTTTCGCGGATGAGCCGCGGAACGTCGTGGAAAGGTTCTGCGCACGGAATCCCTTGTTGTCGATCAGCAACGGACCGTTGAGGTTCTTCAGCGCGAGGTTCCATTTGTCGGCGGTCACATCCGCCTTCGCCAGATCGACCTTGCCGTCCAGCGTGAAGTCCTGCGCGCGATCCAGCGGGATCGACAGCTTGATGGCGAACTTGCCGGTGCCGCCCACCTTCAATCCGGTCAGCACGTCCTTCGCGTCAGCGCCGACCGGGGTGTGGCGCACGAAATCCAGCAACTCGGCACCCGTGCCGCCACCGCGGATGTCGAGGTCGAGCATGCCCTGGTTGAGATCGGGGATCGTCGCGACCGCGTGCGTCGCGGTCACGCCCTGCACCGCCGCGTGCGTGGCGACGATGTCCATGTGGTTGTCGACGAAATCCAGCCCGGCATCGACCTGGGTCGCGCGCGGCCACTGGTCGGAGAAGTCGAAGGTCGCATCCTGCACGGTGCCGGTCGCCTCGAAGCGGCCCTGGTGATCGAGAAACGGCCAGTCGGCCAGGTCGCCGCGTATCACCACACGCCCGGAGGTGACCTCGCCGCCGATGATCGCGTGGTCCAGCCATGCCACCAGCGACGGCGGCATGCTGCGATAGGGCCAGAACAACTTCGCGCCGGTGGCGCTGCCGTGTTCCAGCACCGCGGACGCCGACAGGAACGGCTTGCGGCCCTCGCCCTGCCAGATCAGATGCGCGCGGCCGCCGCCCGCGAAATCGCCGGTATCGAAGTGCAGGCGGTCGGCCGCGATGTTCCACAAACCGTTCTCGCGCCACGCCACCAGCGTGCCACCGAACTTGTGGAACAGGAACGGTTTGCGAAACACGTCGGTGAGCGCCAGCGTCGCGGCCTGCGGCGGCAGCTCCAGCGACAGCGCTTCGTTGTCCGCGCGCACCACGCCCTGCGCCAGGGCGATGCCCGGGATCGGGCCGGTCCCGCTCGATTGCAATCCCGAAAACCGCACCGTCGCGTCGTAGTGGCCGCCTTCGCGCCACGCGATTGCCGCGGAATCCAGTTGCATGTGCGGCTGCGCCTGCGCGGCCCAGTCGATCAGCACTTTCGGTGCCTGCGGCGCCATCGCGGCCAGCGCCAGCCACGGCGAGAGATCGATTGCGCGTGCCGCCGCGGTGACCTGCCACGCGCCCGGATGGCCGCGCAGGTGCACGACCGCGCCGCCGGCCTGATCGATGTCGGCGCGCGGCTTGCCCGGGCCGCGCCACGCGACATCCCAGCCGCCCTCGACGTGCGTGGCCTGGAATACGCCCGACAGCGCCGCCAGCGACACGCTGCGATCAGCGGGGCCGGATGCAATCAGGTCGCGCATCGCGTAACGCGCCGCGGCAGATTCGAATTTCCCGCCGCGCCAATGGCCCCACACCTCAATGTCGGCCAGTCCGTTGCTCACCAAGTAACCGTGCAGGTCCAGCCCGCGCACGGCTTCGGCAAGATCGAAGTCACTGGTCGCGACGTGCAGGTCGTAGTCGCGGGTCGCCGCATCAATGCGCCCGCTCACCGTCACCGCCTGATGGGTACCGAGTTGCTGCAGGCTGCCGCCGAAGCGCACCGAGTCGCCAATGTTCACCACCTTGAGGCGCGGCGCCAGCACCCGCCACGAGCGATGCGTCACCTCGTCCACGATGTCCACGCGCACGTCACCGAGGTCGAGGTCCACGGGCAGCGATTGCAGCGGCGCGTGCGTTTCGCCGGACGAGTTGCCGAGCCCGGCCACCTCCCAGCCCGGCGCCGAATGCTCGACACGCAGTTCGATGCCGTTGAGGCGCAACGTGATCCAGCGATGTGCGGGACGCAGCCACGCGCCGAAATCGAATTTCAGCTCGGCCTGTTTCAGCGTGATCGAGCCGCCACCCGGCTCCGCGGGGCCGAGCGTCAGGTCCTTCACCCGCAGCAACGGCCCGGATGGCTGCCACTGGCTCGCGACCGCGCCGAAAGACACCGGACGGTGCAATCGCGACGACAACTGGCGCGCGATGAAATCGGGATAATGCGTCGCCAGCGGCAACAGGAGCTGCAACAGCCCCATCGCCACCGCCGCCGCGATCAGCAGCACCGCCACGAGCGCGGTCAGCGCGAACCGCGCGCGGCGCAGGTGGTGGCGCCATGGCGTCATAGCGCGGTTCCGTTCCTGCCGCTCGCGATCGCTCCGCGAGCTGCGATGCTGTCACCATCTTCCGAAGGAAGGAAATCGCCGCGCAGCGGCGGGGGGATGACATCCATGTCCTTTTCCGCGCCCGTCCCGGAGGCGCGGGTGACTTCTCTTTGCATGGCCAAAGAGAAGTCACCAAGAGAAAGGCCACCCCGGTGCCGCGTTTTTCGTCCATCCTTGGACGAAAAATCCGTGCGGACCGGCCGGACTTGCCGACGCGCCGTCCCTGGCGCGGCGGCAAGTGGGCGCAATCCATTGCGCCAACCCTGCGGGCCTGATCGTCCCGCCCCCACCGCAGCACAGGGGCCCCCAAAAAGCTCTGCTTCGATGACCGCCATCCATGGCCGCGTCGTAGCAAGACAAACCGCTTCGGTCCGTCCATTCCCGCGCGCGGGAAGCGCGCCAGATGGGGCCCCTCGAACACGGCGAGCGGATGACGGATTAGTCCGAAGGATGGCGCACAGGAGGTGCGCCAGTTCGCCGCAGCCACAGGGATGTGCCTTCGGCGAACCCCGGCGGCCGCCCGCGCATCCCGAGCACATGGATGTGCTCAGGACGTGTTCGCGGGGTGGCCTTCTCTTTGGTGACTTTCTCTTGGCCAGGCAAGAGAAAGTTACCCGCGCCCCCGGGAGGGGCGCGGAAAAAGACAGGGAAGTCGCATCGAAAGCCCTCAGGCCCGCCCCCATCCGCCCTTCGGGCACCTCCCGCAAGCGGGGGAAGGAAATGCAGAAGTCAAAGCAGCACGACATCGAACTGCTCCTGCCCGTACTGCTCCTCGGGTTGGAAGCGGATCGACTTCCCGATGAAGGCTTCCAGTTCGGCGACCGCGGACGATTCCTCTTCCAGCATCCGCGCCACGACTTTCGGCGCAGCCAGCACCAGCAGCTTCTCGGCGTCGAACTGGCGCACCGCGCGGGTGATCTCGCGGAAGATTTCGTAGCCGACCGTTTCGGCGGTCTTGACGATGCCGCGGCCCGCGCAGGCAGGACACGGCTCGCACAACTGGCGCGCCAGGCTTTCGGTGGTGCGCTTGCGCGTCATCTCGACCAGGCCCAGCGGGCTCATCTCGTACACGGTGGTCTTGGCGTGATCGCGCGCCAGCGCCTTCTCGAGCGTGCGCAGCACCTGGCGCTTGTGCTCGTCGTCGTGCATGTCGATGAAGTCGATGATGATGATGCCGCCGAGATTGCGCAGGCGAAGCTGGCGCGCTGCGGCCTGGGCGGCCTCGAGGTTGGTGCGGAACGCGGTCTCCTCCAGGTTGCGCGAGCCGAGGTACGCACCGGTGTTCACGTCGATGGTGGTCATCGCCTCGGTCTGGTCGATCACGAGATAGCCGCCGGATTTCAGCGGCACTTCCTTGCGCAGCGCCTTCTGGATTTCGTCCTCGACGCCGTACAGGTCGAAGATCGGCCGCTCGCCCGGATAATGCTCGATGCGTTCGGTCAAACCGGGCATGAACTGGCGCGCGAACGCCAGCGTGCGCTCGAAGGTTTCGTGCGAATCCACGCGCACCTTCTCGATGTCGTCGTGCATCAGGTCCCGCAGCACGCGCAGCGGCAGCGGCGGTTCCTCGTAGACGCGCTCGCCCGGCTGCGCGTGCGCGATTGCCTCTGACACCGTCTGCCACACGCGCGTCACGTAGGCGACGTCTTCGGCCAGCGCCGCGGCGTCCAGGCCTTCGGCGTTGGTGCGCGCGATCAGCCCGAACCCGCCCGCCGCCAGGGTGGCGAGGGCGTCGCGCAGGCGCTCGCGCTCGGCTTCGTCCTCGATACGCGAGGACACGCCCAGCGTGGTGCTGTCCGGCAACAATACCAAGTAGCGCGACGGAATGGAAAGAAACGTGGAAAGCCGCGCCCCCTTGCTGCCGATCGGATCCTTGATCACCTGCACGATCACGCGCTGGCCTTCATGGACCAGTTCGGTGATCGGCCGCACGCTGACTGGCGCGGCCGCACCACCGTCGATCGGATAACTGGGGTGCGCCATGTCGCCCGCGTGGAGGAATGCGCTGCGCTCCAGCCCGATGTCCACGAACGCGGCCTGCATGCCCGGCATCACGCGCTTCACGCGCCCGCAATAGATGTTGCCGACGTATCCGCGATGCCCGCTGCGCTCGACGTGCACTTCCTGCAGCATGCCGTTCTCGACCACGCCGACCCGGGCTTCGCGGGGCGTGACGTTGATCAGGATTTCCTCGGTCATGTCGGGCGCTCGGGTGGGCTTTCAGTCGTTACCATGGATCGCTTTTCGTCCGCGCATCCAGGTACGGGCTTTGGTTATATCCGGGCGCCTCTGTACCTGTCGATGCAGCAAACGCGCCCGTTCAGTCCACGTCACGCCGCGATGCCGACGCCGCGCAGCAGCCGTGCGGTTTCGAACAGCGGCAGTCCCATCACGCCCGAGTAGCTGCCGGACAGGTGCGCGATGAAGGCCGCCGCCCTGCCCTGGATCGCGTAAGCCCCGGCCTTGCCAAACGGTTCGCCGGTGGCGACGTATGTTTCGATGGCGTGGTCGTCCAGGTCCGCGAAGGTGACGGCCGATTCGCACACCGCGATGTTTTCCGCGATCGCGGTTGCGCAGCAGACGACCGAGATCACCGCGTGGCTGCGATTCGACAGCGTGCGCAGCATCGCGGCGGCATCGCCGGCGTCGCGAGGCTTGCCGAACACCTTGGCGCCCAGCACCACCTCGGTGTCGGCGCCCAGCACGACCGCCTCCAGATCGCGCGCGATCACCGCCTGCAAACCGGCTCGCGCCTTCTCCCGCGCCGTGCGTTCCACGTACGCGCGCGGCGATTCGTCCGCGGCATGGACCTCCGGCACGTCCACGTTGACGATTTCAAAATCGACGCCGATCCGCGCGAGCAGTTCGCGGCGGCGTGGCGATTGCGAGGCGAGATAAAGCATCGCGCAAGCATAACCGTTGCGCTCACGCCGCCGCGGCGTCCACCCGCGCGCCCTGCTGCGGCGGCACCAGCGCGATCACCGTCCAGCCGGGACGCGGCTCGGTCTTCTCCCGGTTGCTGTTCACCCGCAGTTTTCCGTTCGGCTCCACCCCGAACAACAGCACCGAATCCGCGCCGTGCTGCGCCACGAAGTCCGGCCAGTCGAACGCCTCGGTCAGCGCGTTGGTCTTGAAACGCCAGCCGCCCCCCAGCAACTCGACGAAACGAGTGCGCGTCATGTCGGCACCGAACAGCGCCTTCGCGCGCAGATTGCCGGCGAACGCGGCGCGATTGCTGGCATCTTCCGGCGCCAGCACGCGCAAGCGGTAGACATGCTCGCGCCCGAACTCCTGGCGGTAATGCAGGCACGCCAGCGAATTCAGTTCGCGCCGTTTCGACATCGCCAGCAGGCTTCCGATGCCGGTCAGGTCCAGGTTCAACGCCGCGTGCTGCGAAGTGGGATTGCCGAAGAACGTTGTCAGCCCGGCCATCCGTGCCTTGCTGATCCCTTCCCAGTCGTCGTCCGCCAGCACCACCTGGAATTTCTGGTCCGCCAAGGCCTGTGCAACGCTGCGCGCAACTTCATCGGAACCGAAGATCAGCACGCCGTCGGGATCGGGGTCGGCCACCTTCAGCCAACGTGCCAGCGGCCGCGCGGTCGCGCTTTGCAACACCACCGTCGCGATGATCAGGATGAACACCAGCGGCACCAGCGCATCCGCGCCGCGCACGCCCAAGTCGCCCAGCCGCAGCGCAAACAGCGACGAAACCGACGCCGCCACAACACCGCGCGGCGACACGTACGACAATAACGCGCGCTCTCGCCAGTTCAAGAGGCTGCCGAACGTCGCCCCCACGATCGACACCGGGCGGATCACGAACTGCGCCGCCACGAATACCAGGATGCCCGCCATCAACATGCCCGGCGGCAGCGGCCACTGCAGGCGCGCGGCGAGCACCACGAACAGCA
>JBQCCP010000075.1:0-6338 GCA_051962095.1 Rhodanobacteraceae bacterium | reverse complement strand
GCGACGACCAGCAGCGGCTGGTGAAGCGCGTGGTCGCTGGACTCGGCATCGACGAGGCGCGCTATCCGCCGCGCCAGGCGATGTGGCAGATCAACCAGTGGAAAGACGAAGGCAAGCGCCCCGAGGGCATCGAGCCCGGCGAGCATCCAGTTGCGCGCACGTACCTGAAAATCTATGAAGCCTACGAGCAAGCCTGCCGCCGCGCGGGATTGGTGGATTTCGCCGAACTGCTGCTGCGCGCGCACGAACTGGTCCGCGACAACGATGCCCTGCGCGCGCATTACCAGGAGCGCTGGCGGCACCTGCTGATCGACGAGTTCCAGGACACCAATGCGCTGCAGTACGCGTGGATCCGCCTGCTCGCGGGCCGCGCGGGAAAGGTATTCGCAGTCGGCGACGACGACCAGTCGATCTACGGCTGGCGCGGCGCGAAGGTCGAGAACATGCGCGCGTTCCTGCGCGATTTTCCCGATGCGAAAACGCTGCGGCTGGAACAGAACTACCGCTCCACCGCCACGATCCTCGAAGCCGCCAACGCGGTGATCGCGCAGAACCCGTCGCGGCTCGGCAAGAAGCTGTGGACCTCCGGCGACAAGGGCGAAGCGATCGCGCTGTACGCCGCCTACAACGAACAGGACGAAGCGCGTTTCGTGATCGAGCGCATCCGCGAATACCTGGACGGCGGCGGCAACGCCTCGGATATCGCGGTGCTGTACCGCTCCAACGCGCAATCGCGCAACTTCGAGGAACAACTGCACCAGCACAACGTTCCGTATCGGGTGTACGGCGGCCAACGTTACTTCGAACGCGCCGAAGTGAAGGACGCATTGGCGTACCTGCGGCTCGCGGCCAATCGCGGCGACGATGCCTCGTTCGAACGCGCACTGGCCACACCACCGCACGGCGTGGGCGAACGCAGCGTCGAAATGCTGCGACGCCGCGCGCGCACCGACGACACCTCGCTGTGGGATGCCGCGCTCGCGGAACTCACCGGCGATGCATTGAACACGCGCGCGAAGAACGCGCTGCGCGGTTTCATGACTACAATCGAGGGATTGGCGCAGAGGTCCAACGAACGCGAGAGAAACTCCCTCTCCCCCATCGCCAGCGATGGGGGAGAGGGTTGGGGTGAGGGGGCGAATTCTCACGCTGCGGGCGCCCAGCAAATTGCGGCGCCATCCCCCTTGGAGGAGAGGGATTCATTGACCCTGGCTGAGCAGGTCGAGCGCGCGATCACCCAATCGGGCCTGCGCGACTATTACGAACGCGACAGCCGCGGCAACGCGGAGGCGCGCGTCGAAAACCTCGACGAACTGATCAACGTCGCCAGCCGTTTCGAACCCACGCCCGAGGACGTCGAATCCGGCCTTTCCGAACTTGCCGCGTTCCTCGCGCACGCCGCATTGGAAGCCGGCGAGGGCCAGGGCGAAGCGGGCACCGACTGCGTGCAACTGATGACGCTGCACTCGGCGAAGGGATTGGAGTTTCCGGTGGTGTTCCTGGTCGGCATGGAGGACGGCCTGTTCCCCACCCAACGCTCGATGGAAGATGCCTCGCGCCTCGAAGAAGAGCGCCGCCTTGCCTACGTCGGCATCACCCGCGCGCGCGAACGGCTGGTGCTGTGCTACGCCGAATCGCGCCGCCAGTACGGCAGCGAAGCGCTGCAACGCCCCTCGCGCTTCCTCGACGAACTGCCCGCGCACCTGCTCGCCGAGGTGCGCCCGCGCGCGAAGATTTCTCGGCCGGTGTACACGACCCGCGCGTTGCGCGGGCATGCCGACCTCGACGAGGCGTTGCCGATCAAGCTCGGCCAGCGCGTGCGCCACGCCAGCTTCGGCGAAGGCGTGGTGATCAGCGCCGAAGGCTCCGGTGCGCACACCCGCATCCAGGTGAACTTCGCCGACGCGGGGCCGAAGTGGCTCGTCGCCGCGTACGCCCACCTCACCGCCCTTTGAACCCTCTCTCCTCGGGGTCCGCCATTCATGGCCAGTTTTATGTAGGACGGGTGGCAATCCGCCGCTGCACGCACATTGGCGGGATTATTCGCATCATCCTGATGCTCACCCCTCGCTTACGCTCGAGGCCCTCCTGCGGCGGTTCAAATTCGTTCCCGACGAATTTGTCGCTGCGCCACTCCCCCCTGCGCGCTGGTTCCGCTCACTCGGGGCCGGTGCACGTTGCTGTAGGTTGGCGCTGAACGGAGTGAAGCCCAACGCTGTTGGGCTTCGCAAGCTCAGCCCAACTTGCGTTGCAGGCTCAAATCTGGCCTGCCGCGGTAAGTTCGCTCTTGAGGTACGCGTAGTAGATCGGCGCGGCGACGATGCCGGGCAGCCCGAATGCGGCTTCCATCACCAGCATCGCCAGCAGGATTTCCCAGGCGCGCGCGTGGATGCGGTTGCCGACGATGTTGGCGTTGAGGACGTATTCCAGCTTGTGGATCAGGATCAGGAAGATCAGCGCGCCCAGCGCCACCCACAGCGACACCGACAGCGCGACGATCACGATCAGGGTGTTGGAAATCAGGTTGCCGATCACCGGCAGCAGGCCGACCACGAAGGTGATCGCGATCAGGGTCTTGGTGAGCGGCAGGTGCACGCCCGCCAGCGGCAACGCGACCAGCAGGAAGATGCCGGTGAAGAGCGTGTTCAATGCCGAGATGCGCGCCTGCGCGAACACGATGTCGTGGAAGGAGCGCGTGAAGCGTGCGCAGCGCGCGGTGAGGTCGCGGCGCAGCGGGCCGTGCTGGCCATCCGCACGTGCGTGGGTCAGCGCCACCAGCGCGCCCAGCGCCAGCCCCACCAGGATCCGCCCGAACACGTGCGCGGTTTCCTTGCCGGCGACCTGCAACTGCGCCGAATGCGCGCGCGCGAGCTGAGTGACGGTGAAGCGGAAGTCTTCGGCGCTCACCGGCAGGTACGCGACGATCCACGCCGGCAGTTGCGTGCGTGCGCGCTCGATCACCGGCATCAAGCGATCGAACAAGGTATTGGGATCGCCGAGTTCGGCGCGGAAGAACGCGACTGCGCCGAAGATCAGCAGCGCCAGCAGCCCCGCGACCAACACCGCCAGCACGCCCACCACCAGTTGCCGCGCCCAGCCGCCGGGCCAGCGGCGTTCAAGCAGCGGCGCCAGCGCGTCGACCACCGCGTACACCAGCAGACCCGCGATCAAGGCGGGCAGGAGATGCAGGAACATCACCAGCAGCAATGCCACGGCGGCCGCGATGTAGCTCGCGATCGCGGTGGTGCGCGAAGCGTGCAGGGATTGGATCAAACCGTCACTCATGCGCGGAGTCTGGCATACATTCGTGCGATCATCCCTGATCGCTGCGTCAACCGCACTCGGCCAGACTCCTGCTCGAAGCTTTGGCAACTCCAGAACGGCCTTCCCTGGCCTGACTTTCCACCAACAGCTACTTCGAATGAGCGGCCCCGTGGTCCGACCTTTACAACGGCCGCTTCGAGACTGGGTCCGCGGCCCCATTAAAATCATGTGAGCCAGCCACCGGAATCCGCATGTCCGACCGCACCGAAATCCCCGCCCGCGACCGACTGATCTTCGCGCTGGACGTGCCCGGCCACGCCGAAGCCGTCGCCTGGATGGACCGACTGGGCGAAAGCGTGTCGTTCTACAAGATCGGGCTGGAACTCCTGAGCGGCGGCGAGTATTTCAAGGTGCTGGACGAACTCGCGAAGCGCGGCAAGAAGATCTTCGCGGACCTGAAATTCCACGACGTGCCGGCCACGGTTGCGGGCGCGGTGCGCGGCCTGGCGCAGCAGCCGATCACGTTCGCGACGATCCACTGCGACAGTCGCGCGATGCTGGGAGCCGCGGCGGCGGCCAAGGGTTCGCTGCAACTGCTGGCGGTGACGGTGCTCACCAGCAATGACGCGGACGACCTCGCCGCGCTGGGCGTCGCGGGCGATCCCGCCGACGTGGTGATCCAGCGCGCCCGGCTGGCGCAAGCCGCGGGCATCGACGGCGTGGTGTGTTCCGGCGCCGACCTGCCGCGCCTGCGCGACGCCTTGGGACGTGATTTGTTGACGGTGTGCCCCGGCATCCGCCCGGCCGGCCCGTCGGGCGACGACCAGAAGCGCACCGTGGACGTGCCGACCGCATTCGCGCAGGGCGCGGATTACATCGTGGTCGGCCGGCCGATCCGCAACGCGTCCGATCCGCGCGCGGCGGCCGACGACATCGTGCGGCAGATCACAACCGCGACCGCCTGACTTGCACCGCCGCCGCGGCCTCGCCACACTCCGGCGCATGCGAACCGGAAGCCCTCGACGTCTTGCCCGCCGCAGCCCTCTGGCGCTGGTCGCCACCGGCGCCTGCGCGCTGGCACTCGCGGCCTGTCACCACGCGCCGCCCCCGCCCAGCAACACCACGCCCGAGAAGGCGGTCGCCACCAACCTGCGCCTCACCGCGATGGGCGACTTCGATGGACTGATGAAGAACCGCCTGCCCGCGGCCGACTACGCGCGCTGGCGCGAGGACTGGGAGCAATCGCACGCGCACCCGGTGCCAGCCTCGGTCGCGCAGCAGAAACAGTTCGCGGACATCATGCAGATGCTCACCGAGCCCGGGGCGGAGGCCAAGCTGGCGAAACGCCTGCAACCGGAGCTCTCCAAATTGCGTGGCGACAAGAACGCGCCCGCGCCGATCTTCACCGGCATCATCGAAGCGGCCGGCAAGCAGATGATCGAAGACTCGCCGCAGCTCGGCCAGGCGCAACGGACGCTGGCGACGCAGGTACTGGCGGCCCTGGTCGCGTGGGCCAAAACCACCGATTTCAGCAACCCGAAGAAGGCGCAGAAGGCCATCGACCTCGTGTGTGCCACCGCGCGTCAACTCCACGTGCAGACGCTCGAGCAGTGGCGCGCGCTCGATTACGCGCAGACCATGCGCAATTACGGCGTGCTCTGGAACGGACTCGAGAGCCTGCTGGACATCTACGGCCTCGACCTTTCCAGGAGCCTGACCGACGCCAACATCAGTGCGAACGCGAACGACGGCGCGCGCGCGACCGTGAAGCTGGACATGAATCTCGCCGGCACGACCGTCAGCGGCGACTGGCCGATGGTGAAGGAAGCCGGCCACTGGTACGACGCGGCGATGCTGGACGCATGGCGCAAGGCGCACCCGCCGTCGGCGGCCAGCACCGCGCCTGCGCCGAACGCCAGCGCAGCAGCGCCCGCGACACCTTCCACCGCGAACCCTGCGTCCGCGCACTCCTGACCTTTTCCTGACCCGGCGCGGCCCGCCGGCGGGCAGCGATGCCCTCCGCGACGCGGCGAACGCCGCGCGGGAGGAGCCATCGCCGGCGCTGTGGGACAATGGAGCTTGTGCGCTTCGATGCCCCTGCCCAGCCCAGAATCATGGCCCGCGTCATGACCGAAAACCTGTCCCGCGACGCGCTGGTGCATGCCGGCTGGTGGCGTGCGCTGTGGGGCGCGCTGCTTCGGCCGTGGATCAAGATCAAGCGCGATCCGGCGGAACCGGTGACGCTGCTGGCGCCGGACACGCCGGTGATCTACGTGATCGAGCGCAACGGGTTTTCCGACAGCCTGATCCTGGAACGCGCCTGCCGCGAAGCCGGCCTGCCGAGTCCGCTGGCGCCGGCGCCGAGCCTCGGCAAGCGCCGGCACGCGATGTTCGCGCTGCGCAGCATCGGCGGCTGGTTCCAGCGGCGCCGGCGCGACCACGTAGCCCAGGACTGCATCCGCCAACTGCTGCACGCGCTGGAAGCCGCGCCCGAGCGCAACGTGCAACTGATGCCGGTCGCGATCTACGTCGGCCGCGCGCCCAACCGGCAATCGGGCTGGTTCAGCGTGCTGTTCTCGGAAAACTGGGCGGTGGTCGGACATTTCCGCCGCCTGCTGGCGATGCTGTTGAACGGGCGCGACACCATCGTGCGCTTCTCGCCACCGATTTCGCTGCAGGACCTGCGGCATGAATCCGCCGACGAACGCCTCGAGCGCCTGCAGCGCAAGCTGGCGCGCGTGCTGCGCGCGCACTTCCGGCGCGTACGTACCGCGGTGATCGGCCCGGATCTGTCGCACCGACGCACGGTGGTCGATTCGGTGCTGAACGCGGAAAGCGTGCGCGCCGCGATCGTGGCCACCGCGGCGCGCGAAAACATCCCGCACGCCAAGGCGTGGCGGCAGGCGCAAAGGCTGATGGACGAAATCGCGGCGGACTATTCGCCGCCGTTCGTGCGTTCGATGTCGTTCCTGCTTTCCAATTTCTGGAACAAGCTGTACGACGGCATCGCGATGCACCATTTCGATACGCTGCGCGCAATCGCGCCCGGTTACGAAGTGGTGTACGTGCCGAGC
>JBQCCP010000074.1:0-66866 GCA_051962095.1 Rhodanobacteraceae bacterium | reverse complement strand
CATCTTGGCTTGCAGGCGGAGGACGGAGCCGAGCTCGAAGCCATCGGTGGACGCCTGGCCTCAGCCGATGCGGTTGCCTTGGCCGAGCACGGCACCACTTGCTGTTACGCCCATTCCGACAAGTACTGGGCGGAAGACCCGCAAGGCGTGCGCTGGGAAACCTTCCACACCCACGGTGAGGCCACGACCTATTCGGCGCTCGTCGCGCAGTCCGAGTCCACCAAGTCGGAAGCGTGTTGTGGTCCTCAATCCTCCTGCTGCGGGCCGAAATCGCAGGCTGCATGACGCCAACACATGACGTACCCGCATCTGTATCGCGTGCTGTTCCTGTGCACCGGCAATTCGGCCCGCAGCATCATGGCTGAGGCGTTGTTGAACGTGCTCGGCCATGGCCGCTTCGAAACATTCAGCGCAGGCAGCCGCGCCACGGGACGGGTACAGCCGATGGCGGCTGCGTTTGCGACGAGCCTCGGCTACCCCGCCGAGCGTCTGCGCAGCAAATCGTGGGATGAGTTTGCCAGAGAAGGCGCGCCGACCATGGACTTCGTGATCACCGTTTGCGACAACGCCGCGGGCGAAACCTGCCCGGTCTGGTTCGGATCGCCGGTCACGGCGCACTGGGGCGTGCCTGATCCGGCCATCGTCGCTGGCGATGAATCGCAGCGTCGCGCGGCGTATCGCGATGCGGCGGAACTGCTGCGCAGGCGCGTCGAAGCGATGGTGGCGCTTCCCGATGCGCGGCTTTCCGGCCCGAAAGCGCGAGACTCCCTGCAGGAAATCGGCCGCATGGGTATGGAGCCCCGCGCATGAATGTACCGATGGTCGGCACCCCTGCTGCCGCGGAAGCCGCGCCACCCGTTGCTTCGATGGGCACATTCGAACGCTATCTGACGATTTGGGTACTGGCGTGCATCGCCACCGGTACATTCCTCGGCCATCTGTTCCCCGGCACCTTCGCGACACTGGGCGGCGCGGAAGTAGCCCAGGTCAACCTGCCGGTCGCCGTGCTGATCTGGCTGATGATCGTGCCGATGTTGCTCAAGATCGATTTCCACGCAATGGCAGGCGTGCGCCAACACTGGAAGGGCATCGGCGTCACGCTGTTCGTCAACTGGGCCATCAAGCCGTTTTCGATGGCGCTGCTGGGTTGGATCTTCATCCGCCACGTGTTTGCGGCGTATCTGCCGGCGGCACAACTCGACTCCTATATCGCCGGATTGATCCTGCTGGCCGCCGCACCGTGCACCGCGATGGTGTTCGTGTGGAGCAACCTCTGTAATGGTGAGCCGCACTTCACGTTGAGCCAGGTGGCGTTGAACGACGCCATCATGGTGTTCGCCTTCGCGCCGATGGTTGCTCTGCTGCTGGGCATTTCATCGATCAGCGTACCGTGGGATACGTTGCTCCTCTCGGTGCTGCTGTACATCGTGGTGCCGGTCATCTTCAGCCTGTGGTTGCGACGCTGGTTGCTGTCGCGAGGTGGCGCTTTGCGGTTGCAGGCTGTGCTGAAGCGCCTGGGTCCGGTATCGCTGGCGGCGTTGCTGGCGACATTGGTGCTCCTGTTCGGTTTCCAGGGCACGCAGATCGTGGCGCAGCCCGCGGTGATCGGCATGCTCGCGGTGCCGATCCTGATCCAGGTCTACTTCAACTCCGGTCTGGCCTATTGGCTCAACCGCAGGCTGGGTGTGCCGTATTGTGTTGCCGGGCCTTCCGCGCTGATCGGCGCCAGCAACTTCTTTGAACTGGCAGTGGCAACCGCAGTGGGGCTGTTCGGCGTGCACTCGGGCGCAGCGTTGGCGACCGTGGTGGGCGTTTTGATCGAAGTACCGGTCATGCTGTCGGTGGTGCGAGTCGTCAATCGCTCTCGCAAGTGGTACGAAGCGCGTGCATAACCGTACGCGAAACGTCCTATTACGGGTCTGGCGGCTGCGCTAATGAACTTCCGCTTTTGGCCGCTCGACGACTGTCGCGATGCGACCCGTTGAGCCGGTTCGTTGTGGTGCTTGGTATATCCCCGGTGCAACCGTTTGAGGTGAAATATGTATAACAACAATTTTGTGGCGCGGCGTGTGCGCCGGGCGGCGTTGGCAATTCTGATCGTGGCATTCGCGCTGCCGGCATGGGGCGCGCCAAGCGGGCAAGCGGGCGACCTGCCGGTACGGCCTCAACCTGACTCGGCTCTAGGGCGCCTTCTGGCACGAGCCGAAGCAACGTTCTCGAGCGGCCAAGCCGTTGTGGTGCAGGCCACAGCCGCGTACAACTCTCATGCTCTTCTTGGGCGCTATGAAAAGACCGGAGACGGATGGCGCAGGATTGGACATCCCATACCGGCGGTGCTCGGCGTAAACGGCATCACCCTTGAAAAGCGGGAAGGAGACGGTAAATCTCCTGCAGGCATCTTCCCGTTGGGGAGGGCATTTGGCAGCGAGCGAGCGCCATCGGACTTCCGCATGCCTTATACCCGTACCACCCGCTACGACTACTGGGTGGACGACCCGAAGTCTGCCGATTACAACCGGTGGGTAACAACGTTTCAAGATCCACGCCGGTACTGGCAGTCGTTCGAAAAACTGGACATCCCGGAGTATAGATACGCGGCCGTCATTGACTACAATACGCAGCCCATCGTATCGGGACGTGGCAGCGCCATCTTCCTTCATATCTGGCCAGGACCAAATGGCCATACGGTTGGTTGCACGGCGATTGCGGAACGGCACCTGGTCGTTCTGCTACGTTGGCTGAATCCAGCAGAACGCCCGGTAATAATTCAAGGCACCACAACACAACTCAATCAGCTTGCCGCCAATAGCAAGTAACCTGCTGCCTTCGCGATCCAGCACGGGCGAACTTCCGCCCTTGGCCGCTTCCGGCCGTTCAAGGCTGTGGGATCGCGAAGTGGACGCCGGCACACTCTCGCGTGTTGCTAATGGCGAGTGACGAGAAACCACGCGAGCACCGCGAAGAAATTGTTTGCCGCGTGCAGCGTGATGCACGGCCACAGCGAACGCGTGCGCACGCGCAGCCACGCCAGTACCAGGCCAAGCAGCACCAGCGCTGGCACCGGATACCACGCGAACTTGAAATCCGGCAGGTGCACGCAGCCGAACACGATGGCGCTGACCAGCATCGCCCAGCCCAGCCGCATGCGGCTGGCGAGGCCCGACAGCAGCACGCCGCGGAACACCAGTTCCTCGACGAACGGTGCCACGCACACCACCAGCAGCGCCAGCAGGATGCGCATGTCCAGCGAAACCTTGGCGGCCATTACCGCGACGTCCTGGTGCACCGGACGGTGTCCCGCGAGCAGGTGCGTGATCGCGCCGCCGAGCATCAGCACGATGAAGCCCAGGACGACGGCGCCCGGGTAAACCAGCCTGTTCGCGGGCGGGGCGAATCCGAAACCGGGAAGCTCGGCGCGCGACCACTGCGCCGGCCAGAACTGGCGAATCAGCAACGCCATGATCACCGCCGCCGCCGCGATCGTGATGGCCGTCATGATGATCGGCATGTCCGGATTGCTGCGCATCATCTCGGCGATGGCTTTCATGTCCGGCCGCTGGTGATGCAGGCCTGCATTGAAGCCGGCCTTCAGCGCCAGCACGAAGCTGATGACCGCCCCGACGAGGATGCTGAGGCCGAACTGCAGCAGGAAATACAATGTGACGGTGCCGAGGCCGCTCCAAACGCCGGGTCGCCGGGCCTGTTCCGGAACGATCATGTCATCGCCGCTGAGCGTGGGTGGGGTCGTGTCCGTCGGCGAATCCATCGAGGTTCCCGTGCAGGCCAGCGCGCACTCTAGCAGTGCGCGCTGCGGGGTCAGGGCCGATTGAACGCGGAATCACGGCACGCGGCGCACATCGCGCCATGCTATTTCTCGATTTTGTAATTGAGGCTCGCGCGATTGCCGGTGGTTGCGTTTTCCGCTTCGAATTGCAGGAAGCGATTCACGGTGTAGCGCAGCGTGATCACCTGGCCCGGCGTGAACAGGCCGACGCCGTAGCTCAGGAACAGGCGCGGCGAAAGATACTTGCCCGCGGTGAAGGCGGAACCGCCCAGCGTTTCGCTGCTGGACACGCCGGCTTCGAGGCCGAGCCGCGCGCCGATCGATTTGGCCAGCTTGTCGCCAGCCAGGCCGCCGAGCGCCTGCGCCGCGGTGTTGAGCGTGTCGCTTTCGCCGCTCTTCAGTGCATTCAAGGGCCGGCCGGTGACGAGGTAGGACAGCGCTTCGGCCTGTTCCATCGCGGGATCGGAGAACACCGTGAGGATCGGCTGCTGCGCGGTGCCCCGGATCGAAAGCCCCACCGTGATGTCCTGGCTGCGGATGTTGCGCACCGCACGAATGTCCAGCCCCGGATTGTCGAGCCGCGTGCCGGCGAACAGCAGGCGCCCGCGTTCGATCGAAAGATCCTGGCCGTAGGCCTGGTATTTCCCGGCGATGCGGATTTCGCCGCGGCCGGTGGCTGTCTCACCGGGCCGCACGCGCACCGCGAGTTGTCCGTGCACGGTACCATCGAGTCCGTAGCCTTGCATCTTCACGCTGTCGCCCAGCTTCACGTCGATGTCGGCATCCATCGCGAGCGGCGCGACCTCGGCCGCCTGCGGCTGGTCGACGATCACCACGTCGGACGAGGCTTTCGCGGGGCCGCCGCCCGGCAGTTTCTCTACCGCGACCTTCGCGCTCGGAATCGTGACGCTGCCGGTGAGCGCGAACACGCCGTTCGCGCGCGTGATGCGCAGGTCGGGCGACGCGAGCACGTGCGCCGCTGGAATATCCGCCACCAGAACGTTGTCGCCCTTGATGTTCAAAGCCAGCGGCGCATTCGCCGCCAGCCCGACGCTGCCGTCGACGTGAAGCACGCCGCTGCCGGATGCGATCTGTCCCCTGATCGCGAGGCGGCCCTCGGCATCGCCGGTGACACCGAATTCGCCGTCGTGCAGTTTCAGTCCGGCGCGCGGCAGTTCCGCGGAGAAGCCCTGGGTCTGGATCCGTCCCTGGAACCGCGGCGCGTTGACCGTACCTGAAAGCGAAAGGCTGCCGCCCAGCGTGCCCCGCACGTTGGCGATTTCCGGCGACAGCGCTTCGATGAACCCGAGGTTGCGCAGGTTGGCATCGACGGTGCCCTTGAGCGCGCGATCCGCCCCGCTCACCGTGACGTCGCCGTTGATATGGCCACCGTCGTCCAGCGCACCCCGCAAGCGCAGATGCTGTGTCAGGCCGCTCGCATCGACATTGATGGCCAGGCTCGTCCATGCAAGCAGCGGCCGACCCGGATTGGAGACGTATGCGATGCTGCCGGCACTCACGTCGAGGCTGGCGTGGCCGTCGATCGCATTGGGCGCGCTGATGGCGAACTGCCCGTTGCCCGAAAGCTCGCCGCTGGCCTGCATCGGATTGGCGCCGGGCACGAGCGTGGCGAACAATTGCAGCGGCAGGTGTTGGAGATCGTACTTCGCGATGATCGCACCCTTCGCGTTGCGGTCGGCGGACGCGCAAAAATGCGCCCCGGCTGACGCCAGGCACAGTTGCGACAAGGTCATCGCGCCGTTCTGCCAGACGATCGTGCTTGGCTGTTGCTGCTGCCATGCGGGCAGGCCTTGCGGCACGAGCCGGATGTCGCCCAACGTGCCGGTCCAGCGGTTCATCTTCGCATCCCACCTGCCTTGCACGGAGAGCGCGGCGCTGAGCTGCGGCCCGCGCGCATTGAAACGCAAATCGTGCGACGCGGCGTTGCCGTTGCCCTTCACCTCGATCGTTTCGAAATCGAGCGCCGAGGCACGCACGCCGTGCAGCGCGAGGTCGAGATTGCCGCCGGGTTGCGCGATGTCCGGAATCGATGCGGTGAGTTGCAGCGCATCGATGCCTTGGGTGCCCGCGCGCAATCCGGCCCCGTGCAGTTGTCCCGCGACGGCCAATGCGGGCCACATGCCCTTGAGGGTGAACTGACCCTGCAGCTTGCCCGAGGCGTTCGGCATCCAGTCGTCGAGCGAGGCGACATCCAGCGTCACGGTGGCATCGGTCCGCTTGCCGTGCTGGCCGACGGCGCGGATGCGGCTTTGGCCGGCCACCAGCAGCAACGAACCCTGCAACAGGTTGCCGGGCGTGATCGCAAGATCGGCCCGGCTGCCCGCGATGCTGCGCTGGCGCAACGTGCCGCCGACGTTGTCGAGTTTCAGCGTGGCTTCGGGTCCTTGCGGCGTGATGTGGCCTTCGGTGGCGAGGGTGAAATCCATCGCGCCGTTCCAGCCGGCGAGAAGCGCGCCGGGGTCGAACCGCTTCGCGACCGCATCCAGCTTCCACGACGTTTGCGGCTGCAGGCCGATGGTGCCGCTGGCGTCGAGCCCGCCGCGCCGCTGCACCAGTTTCAGCGCGTGCAGGTCGATCGCCTGCGGCGTGCCGGCGAGATCGACGGTGAGATCGGCCAACCGGTCGGGCGGCCCGATCGCGAGCGCGCCTTTCACCGTGTAATGCTCGACGCTGCCATCGAGCTTGACGTCACCGTGCGTCGCGAGCACCTGGCCGGCGATGTCGGCCGGCACGCGCACGTCGCTCCATTCCGCATCGAGCGCAAACGACATAGGCGTAGTGTCAAGATGCAACACGCCGGTCGCGACGGCGTTGCCCGCGATCTGCGGCGAGCGCAGGCGCAGCGGATCGAGCGTCACGGTTTTACCGTCGTAACGGAATTGCGCGGGATCGAGCAGCAGCGTGGTGTCGTTGACCACGAAGCTGCCTTCCAGTTTGCCGCCGTTCGCGTCTCCAGCGCCGCGCAGGTTCAGCGCAAGCGTCTTCAATGAAGACGGCAACATGGGCAGCGCGCGTGCATCGAACTTGGGCGCATCCAGCCCCAGCATCCATGCGTGCGAAGCGTCGAGGCGCAGCGAAAGGTACGCCTCGATGCGCGTGGGTGCCGTGACCTGTGCATGGAGTTGCGCGGTCTTGCCGTCGGACTGCGAAGTGACGGTACCCGTGTAGCGGGTGCCGTCCTGCGTCCAGTCGAACTTCGCGGTGCCGTGGCCGGCGTGGCCCTTCGCGACGGCCAGCGTGCCTTGGAGGTCGACGCTGCCGGCCGGCGCGCGCAGCGCGAGTTGCCGGATCACCACCTGCTGCTTGTTCCACACGCCAGCAATCGCGAGACTGTCGGCGGCGAAGGTCTGCTTGCCGTTTTGCCTGACGACGATGTGGGTCAGCAGCGTGTGATCGAGCGAAATCGGCAGTGGCGGTTGAAGCGAAAAGCCGCCCGATGGGCTTGCAGGTTGTTTCGACGGCGCGATGTCGACGGTCACGCCATCGATCCGTGCCTTCGCGATGCGAAGCTGGCGCCCGAGCAACGCCCACGGACGCAGATCCACCGAGGCACGGTCGATCGCGACCGTGGTGCCGGTCTTGTCGCGATAACGCAGGCCATCGATCCTGGTGGTGCCGGCCAAAGTGCCGCTCGCACTCGCGTAGGCGACTTGCCCGTGCATCATCGCGACGCCGCGGTCCAGCGCGAAGCGCAGTCCGGATGGCGTGTACAGCACCCAGAACAACAGCGCCACCAACACCACGATCACGACGATGATCGCGGCGCCCACGCCGACCAGCCATTTGCGCGCGCGCGTCACAGATCGGGCCCTATCACGATGTGCAACTGCGCACCGTGGTAATACGGATTGTTGATCGGCACGCCGACGTCCACGCGCACCATGCCGACCGGCGAGCGCCAGCGCAGGCCGATGCCGGCGCCGGTGCGCGCATGGAAGTCGCTGCCGTTGAATGCATCGCCCGAATCGACGAACGCCGCCATGCCCCAATCACGCGTGAAGTAGTGTTCGACCGTGGCGCTGCCGACCAGCAGGCGCTGGCCGCCGATCACCAGGCCGTAGCTGTTGCGCGGGCCGATCGCCTGGTACGCGTAACCGCGGATCGAACGGTCGCCGCCCGCGAAGAAGCGCAGTTGCGGCGGCAATTTGCTGAAGTCCTGCACGCTGGTGATGCCCGCATCGCCGCGCAGGATCAGCCGGTTGCTGCGCCCGAGCGCGTGGATCCACACCACGTCGGCCAGCGCCTGTGCAAAACGTGTGTCGATACCGGGCCCGGCGCGCCCGATCAGGTTGATCGAATAGCCTTTGCGCACGAACAGCGGATTGTCGGCGACTTTTTTCGTCAAGCCGATCTCGGGATAAACCAGCGTGCTGCTGCCACGCTCGATGCCCGGGATGTTCACGTTGCTCCGCGAGTTGCCGACCGTGAACGTGCCGCTCAGAAGATGCACGCCGATGGTGCGCACGAAGCCGTGCCAGTCGCGCGTGGCATTTGCGGCGATCGAAAACGTGCGCGACTTGGACGTCTTGGTGTTCTCGTCCCGATAACCGACGCCCAGGTTGAAGCTCGCGTGATCGTGGCCAGGGCGCGGGATGCCATACACGATCTGCGCGGTCTTCAACCGTTGTGCGATCAGCACCTCGTTGTCCAGCGTGTGCCCAAGCCGGTTGATCCAGCGGCGCCGGATGCCGCCCCGCACGCCGGGGCCGGTATCAGTGCCGACGAACAGGCCGGCCGTGTAGACCGTGCGCTTGGCTGGTGCGACCTCGACCTTCACCGGCACCATGTGGTCCTTCGCCTTCGCGACTTCGGGCTGCACGTCCACGATGGAAAAATAGTCCGCATCGGTGAGCGCCTGCTGCAGCGCCAGCAGGTTCGATTGCGAATACCAGTCGCCCGTTTCCCACGGCACGTAGCGCTGCAGGAAACCGGGGTCGAACTGCGAACCTTCGAACGTGACGGCGCCCAGCTTGTAGCGTTCGCCGACTTCATAATGCAGGTGGATGTCCGCGCGATTGTCGGCGCGCGTCACCGCGACCTTGTGCTCGGTGGCCTTGGCGTCCAGCCAGCCGGTTTCCAGCAGTGCGCTGGCAATCGCGCCCTTGGACGCTTCGTAGGTGCCGTCGACCATCTGCTCGCCGGCCTTTGGATGGAAGGCGCGCACCGCGTGCCGCACCGGCGCCAGCTTCGACGCGATGTCAGGTACCTGCAGGTCGAGTTTCGCCACCAGGGTCGGCGGGCCGGGTGTCACCCGCAGGTTCAACGTCCATTGGCTGCCTTGGTGCTGCAGGTCGCTCGCGACCTCGGCGTTGTAATAGCCATAGGGTTGCAGCGCCGTGGCGGCTTGAGCGGCGGCGTCATCGGCGAACACGCGCGCCTGCGTCGCGCTGACGTCGTTGCGGTTCGCATACTGGCTCGCGGTCAGGTTGGCGCGCACCGCGGCCGCCATGTCCTTGTCGATACCGCTGATCGTCACCTTCAGGGTGTCGGCGCGCGCGCCTGGCGCGATGGCGAGCGCCATCAGCACGGCGAGTGCACGCGCGCATTGCGCCCAGGATGCGCGCGAACGTAGGTTGGGCTGACCACGGGCTCCATCCGTGGGAAGCCCAACGTTGCTGGAACGTTCGACGTCGAGCCAAACCCGCAACATCTTCGCAGGTTTGCCCCCATCCGCCCTACCGGCACCCCCGATCAGAGGCGCTTCGGGGGCAGGCTCTTCCCGCGCAAGCAGGGGAAGGAAATCAATGGATCCCGGCTTCCGCCGGGATGACGACCGTAGCCGCTCAAGAAGCGCGATCGCCAGCCGGGCCGCGCGTCGCGCCGAAATTCCTGTGCGTGTGCGTCGCCCCGGCACGTCCATCCCTGGTTACGTGGCTGCGCTGCGGGCTTCGATGGCCTCGGTGCTTTCCACGCGCGCCAGCCGCGACGGTTCCGCTTGCGCCTGCGTGGCCTCGGCGGGATGTTCGTGCGAGTAGTGCGCCACCAGCGCACCGACCAAGGCGGAAAGATAGGGAATCGCCTGCGCGCCGAGGATCACCATCCACAACTCGCCCTCGACGTAATGCGAGCCGAAGTTGATGGCCATCCCCACGATCGCGAGGACCAGCGCGATCGACATCAGCAATTCCTCGCGCACCGGGCCGAGCGCGCCGGCCGCGCCGCCGCCGAGCCGACGGCTCTTGGCGGTGCGGATGAACGCGGTCTTCTGCTTGATGAGGCCCATCCAGATGCCGCGCGCGATCGCATGCGACAGTCCCATGCTGGCGATGGATGCCATCAGCGCGTCGCGCCAACTGCACGGCACGCGCGCGCGGTACAGCACGATGCCGAACACGGCCTTGGCGACGAAGAAACCCATCACCGGAATCAGGAACAGCCGCATCGGCAGGCTGAAGATGCTCGGCGCGAGCAGCATGCCCGCGGTCCAGCCCAGCGCCATCAGCGTGAACACCATGTGCAGCGCGTCGGCGAACCACGAGAACCAGCCGGTCAGGAAATGGAAGCGCTGGCCGGCGGTCAGCGGGCCCTGGTGCACCATCCAGTTCCAGCGGCCCTTCAAGATCTGCATCGCGCCGAACGCCCAGCGGTAACGCTGGCTCTTGTAGGCGCGGAAGTCCGCGGGGGTGAGGCCGCGGCCCATCAACTCGTCGACGTACACGGTGTCGTAGCCCGCGTGCATCAGGCGCAGGCCGAGTTCGGCGTCTTCGCAGATCGTCCACTCCGACCAACTGCCGGTGCCTTCCAGCGCGACGCGCCGCACCATGGTCATGGTGCCGTGCTGGATGATCGCGTTGCGCTCGTTGCGGTGGTGCATGCCGATCCGGAAGAAGCCGTCGAATTCCCAGTTGGTCATGCGCCGGAACGCGTTGCCCATGTAGTCCCGGTGCGCCTGCGGGCATTGCACCACCGCAATGTTGCGGTCATGGAAGTAGCCGGTCAGCGCCGACAGCCAGTCGCGGCGCACCACGTAATCGGCATCGACCACCGCGATGATGTCGGCGCGCGGGTCGGTCTGCTTCAGGCCATAGTTCAGCGCGCCGGCCTTGAAGCCCGGCCACGGATCGAGGTGGAAAAACCGGAAGCGTTCGCCCAGTTGGCGGCAGCGCGCTTCCACCGGTTTCCAGACAGCCTCGTCCTTGGTGTTGTTGTCGATCACCAGCACTTCGAAGTTGCGGTAGTCGAGTTCCGCCAGCGAATCGAGCGTGGCGATCACCATGTCCGGCGGCTCGTTGTAGCAGGCGAGGTGGATCGACACGAACGGCTGCTCTTCGGGCGGATCGGGCTGCAGCAAACCGAAATGCCGCAGCCACTTTTTGTGCCACAACACCTCGACGAATTCGAAACCGTTGATCAGCAGGATCGCGAGGATCGCGAGTTGCGCCGGGAACAGCACGATCAGCATGCCCCAGTCGACGACGTCGAGATAAAACTGGAACGGCACCGTCGCCGACCACACGATCAGCCCCGCAGCGAGCTGGACCAGACACAGGTACACGAAACGGCCAACCAGCTTGAAGCGCGCGAACTTCCACGCGAACCAGATCATCGGGATCAGCGCCAGCAGGCCCGATGCCAGCGCCTTCCACGGCCAGGTCGAGTCCTCCAGCACCGGTCCGGTCAACGGGAACTTCAGTTGCCGGTCGGCGTTGAACACGCCCCAGTACGCGCCGGTGCGGCCCTCGATCGATTCCTTGTACGGCTGGTCGATCGCCTCCATCACGTAGTAGTCGAGGTTTTCCGCGCGCGCGACCTCGAACCATTCGCGCAGGAAGATCGCTTCGTTCGCGATCGACGGTTTCGCGAATTCGAAGCGGTTGCCATTGGAAGGCCAGCCCACTTCGCCGATCACGATGCGCTTGTTCGGGAAGAGTTGCTGGAGGCGGTGGTAGCGCATCAGCACGTCGCCGACCGCGTCCTTGCGCGGCACGCCTTCCCAGTACGGCAGCAGGTGCACGGTGATGAAGTCGACGTGCTGCGCAAGCTCGGGGTATTTTTCCCAGATGTGCCACGGCTCGGCGGTGGAAACCGGCTGCTGCACCGCGGCGCGCACCCGATCGATGTACGCCATCAGTTGCTCGGGTTTCATGTCGGTGCGAAGCAGCACTTCGTTGCCGACTTCCACGCGCTTGATGTCGGGCCAGCGCCGCGCCTGCGCGATCAGCGCATCGATTTCCTTCTCGTTGTTGTCGGTGCGGCGGTCCAGCCACGCGCCCGCCATCACGTCGAGGTGGTACTTCATCGCGAGGCGCGGGATTTCGGGATACTGCAGCACCGAATACACGCGCACGCGGCGGGTGTGCTTGGCCATCAGCGCAAGATCGGCGCTGACCTCGGCATCGGTCGGAAAGATGCCGGCCTGGGGACTTTGGTAGCGCTGGAAGGGGCTGTAGGCGAAACCCGCCACCTGCCCGTTCCACGGCACGACCTGGGTGGGACGGTCCGCCACCGCCCACAGCGCGAAGTTCAGCGCGGCCACCAGCAGCGCCAGCAGCAACGCCACAACCATGGCGCCTGCACGTCGCGGGCGCAGTTCGATGGCGAGTGGCTGGTTCAAGCGGATCCCCGGTCGGACCGATGTGCCGTAAACCGCATAGCGTAAGGGCGGGCGCCTGAAGATTTTGCAAATTTGTGCTGTGTTGGTGCGCTGAGAACTGCCATTACAATCATTCGATGTCGGATTTCACACTCATTGAGGGCACGGCGCCGCTGCTGGTCAGCCTGCCGCACGACGGTACCGAACTGCCCGCGGCCATCGGCGCGCGGGTGACCGAGGCGGGCAAGCGGGTCGCCGACACCGACTGGCACGTCGGAAGACTCTACGCGTTTGCGCGCGAACTCGGCGCGTCCATGATCGTGCCGCGCTGGTCGCGTTACGTGGCCGACCTGAACCGCGATCCCGGGGGGCACAAGTTGTACCCCGGCCGCGCCGAAACCGCGCTGGTGCCCGCCGTCACGTTCGCGGGCGAGGCGATCTATGCCGAGAGCGACGAACCCGGCGAAAAGGAAATCGCGCTGCGCCGCGAAATGTACTGGCAGCCATACCACGATGCGCTGGCGGGCGAACTCGCGAGGATGCGCGAGCGGCATCCTCGACGAGTCGTGCTGTGGGACGGCCATTCGATCAGGAGCCGCGTGCCGATGTTCTTCGAGGGGCAACTGCCGGACTTCAATCTCGGCACCGCGAATGGCGCAAGCTGTTCGCCGGAACTGCAGGCGCGCCTGGCCGAGGTGTTGCGCGAGCGCGCGGTGGGCAGCAACGGCTATTACAGCCACGTCGTCAACGGCCGTTTCAAGGGCGGCTACATCACCCGCCACTACGGCCGTTCCGACTCCGGCGTCGAGGCCGTGCAATTGGAACTGGCGCAGTGCACCTACATGGACGAGGACAGCTTCGAATACCAGCCCGGCCGCGCCGCGCCTGTGCAGGACGTGATTCGCGCGCTGCTGCGCACCTGCGTGGATTACGCCAGGGGCTGACGCATCCGGGCAGTGACGCGCGGTCCAGTCGGCAAGCCGAGCACGGCCGAGAGCGCCAGCGCCAATCCGCCCAGCACCACGAACACGCCCCAGAACGTCTCGCGCATGTAGGAAAGCGCCACGACGCCGGTCGCCAGGTAGAACACGCCGATGGCGCAAGGCGCAAAGAGCGCGCCGTGTTCGCCACGCATGGTCCGCCATGCGCCCCGGATCACCAGCACGCCGAACACCAGCATGCAGCCGCCGCAGAAATACCAGACGAGATAGATCAGCTTGTCGGTGTGTGCATCGATCGGCAGCGATGCGAGACCGGCGTCGAGCGCCTTCCGACCCATGAAGCTGTGCCCGAACGCGCCGAGACCGATCAGCAGTCCCGTCAGCCCGAGCAATACCGAAGCGACTTTGCGAAGCACGGATGCTCTCCTTCGAAAAGTGGAAACAAACCCTCCCGCGGCGACGCTCAGGCCGTCCTCGATGCCTCGGCGTAGGCGGCCAGCAGCTTGGGCCAGCCCGTTTCGACGGCGTCGTGAATGTTCTGGCCTACGTTTCCGTGGCGCTCGAAGTGGCGGTGCTCGAATTCCACGCGCGTGCGTGCGGGCGCTTCTTCGATGAAACGCGCCTCGTATTCGCTGGCGTGCGCGGGGTCGGGATCGAACCGCCAATCGCCACCGAGCTGCCACGCGACCACCAGCCGGGAAGGCGGCTCCCATACCAGTACGCGGCCCCAGTCGCATTCCGCGCCATGGATGCCGCGCTCGAACACGCGGCCGCCTTCGCGCGGTTCCATCGCCACTTCCTTCAGCGGTTCGCTGCCGATCGAATGGTCCCGGAACCACCAGGTGTCGATGCCGCGCGTGAAAACATCGAACGCATGTTCGCGGGGCGCTTCCACGATGATCGTGTGGCGGACGGACGGGACGGCGGCGAGGGCGTTCATCGGAATTTCTCCTTGAAGGACTTTTCCGCGGCGTGCTTGAACGACTGCAGGGATTCCTGCCAGAACCGGTCGAAGTAATCGCGCAGGCCGGCCACGCCGTCGGCGTCGATCCGGTAGATCTGGCGATTCGCGGCGCGCTGGCTGGTGACCAGCCCGACGTCCTTCAGCACGCGGAGATGCTGGGACACGGCCGAGCGCGTGACGGGCAGGCCGCGTGCGATTTCGCCGACCGGCAGCGGCCCGCGTTCGAGGCGTTCGAAGATCGCCATGCGGGTGGGGTCGCCCAGTGCCTGGACCCGGATTTTAAGGTTAGTCTTCACTAACCGTTAGTCTACGCTAACACTCTGCGCTGTCAACGACTCCGCCCCGATCCGCTGTACCGCCGGGCAAACGAGAGTAGGCTTTAGCGCGGCTGGCGATCCGGAGGAATCGAAACCATGAATGAACCGGTTCGAGGTGAATCGCCGCGCGCCCCGGCGCCGCCGGCGCCCTCCGCAGACGACCAGCCCGCGCGTTACACCCCGGACGGCTACCGCTCGGGCATCATCACCGCGATCTCGGTGCTGGTGGGTTTTTCGCTGGCGTTCCTGCGTTACTGGGGTTTCGAAGCGCCGGAAAACTGGTCGTGGCACTTCGTGATTTCCACGGTGTTGATGCTGGCGTCGATGCTGATGCAGCTGGTGGCGTTGTTCCGGTCGCTGCAGGTGGAGGACCACGAGGTTCCGCACTACCGCGTCACGGTGCGCTGGTTCGTGTGGGGCGTGGTGGTGATGGTGGTGGGCCTGGTATTCGCGGCTGCGGAAGTGTCGCGCGTGACGAAGGCCATCAATCTTTTCTGACAGGCGCCTTCACTACGTGCGCAAGCGCGCGATGCATTTCAGCTCGATCGCGATCGGCGTGGGCAGCGCGGTGATGCCGAGCGTGGTGCGGCAGGGCGCGGTCGCGGGATCGGGAAAGTATTCCGCCCAGACCGCGTTGTAGGCGTCGAAATCCAGCGCGATGTCGGTGAGGAACACCGTCACGTCGACGAGGTCTTCCCAGCGCGCGCCGCACGCCTCGAGCACCTCGCGCACGTTCGCGAACACCTGGCGGGTCTGCGCCGCGATGTCGTGGGCGACCAGGGTGCCGCGCGGATTGCGCACGTTGCCGGGAATCCTGTCGCTGTCGGGCGCGCGCGGACCGATGCCGGAGAGGAACAGCCAATCGCCCACGCGGCGTGCGTGCGGATAGTTGCCGACCGGCGCGGGGGCGGTGCTTGTATGGATGCTTTCATTCATGGCTTGGAAGGTTTGTCCGCGACGACCCGGATGGCCCGGTGGGCGACGGCGTGGCCGTTTTCGTCGGTGGCCGTCAGCACGTAATCGCCGGGGCGCAGGTACAGATCGCCGGTGGGAAGGCTTACATTGTCGTGGAAGACACCTGTATCGCCAATACTCATCATGGGGGCGGGATTGATCACCATCCGGTCGGCGGGAACGGCATTGTCGTCTTCGTCCGCGTAGCGTGCTTGCACCAGACAGGGAAAACGGTCGTGGCAGATGCCATCCTTGACGGGGAATGGCACCCGCAGTCCCCACAAGTCCAGCCAGGTGGGACGGCCCAGCCGCAGGTGTTCGGCGGGAAAGATCACGCTGATATCGTAGCCGGGTCGCAGCGACCACGGCTTGTCGCCGGGCCCGATGAAGATGAGCGGCTGCTGCGGATGCAGCGCGGCGATGATCCGGCGGTAGACCGGATGGTCCTGCGATGCATCGGCGTGGGGAATCAGCCACGTCTGCTCGATGGTCAGCGGCACGATGCCGCTGTCCTGCCTGAAATGTTCGGCCATCGACATCGCGCCGAGGAACGATCCCGATCCCACGATGTGCTCATAGCCGGCGTTGACCACCAGGCGGGCGCGCGGATCATGCTTGAGGATGTTCCAGAGGCGCTGCGCCTGTTGTGCTTCGCGCGCGTCGCCGTTCAGGTCCTCGTCGGCCTCGTAAGCCACCACCCGGTACCCGAGTTTCAGCGCGGTGCGCACCATTTCCGCATAGATCGGTTCGCGGGTATAGAAGCCGCTGGTCTCGATGGGATAGCCGCGTTTGAGGAGGTCATCGATGTCCGTCCGACGCAGCGTTTCCACGGCGAAGGTGTTGAAACCTTCCGTGCGCAAGGCACGCAGCAACCTCGTGGTGAGGGTGCGTGTCAGGGCGACGTTGTGCGCTTCGTTGAAGAACACCGCACGGTGTTTCGCGGCCAGTTTCGGCAGCCAGGCAATGGCCGGCACCGGACGATAGCCGGCCAGGTCGAGTGGCGATGGCGCATCGTCCTCCAGCGCAGGATGCGGGATGGAGAAGACCTTTTCTGCGTCCACATAGTCGCCGAGGAAGCTCAATTGCCAGGACAGGTATTGGCCGAAGATGGAACGGAATGCCGGATCGCGGTCGGCTGCGTAGGCGCGGCGCATGACCCGGTACTGCGTCAGCAGATCCGGATAAGCATGTGCGCGCTGCATGACGGCGTCGGCCTTGTCCATCGCCTGCAACTGTCGCTGCTGCCAATCCGTGGCCGTCTGCGCGGCAACCGGCAGGTTGATCGCCGCCAGCAGCACGATGCCGATACGGGTGACGCGGGCGAGCAGCCGGTCGTGCATGACGGCATGGGTGAGGGGCACTGCCGGACCTCAGGAGTCCGAACTAATTGAAGGTGGCGTCTTCAGAGCTGGTGATCCTGCCGTCGTCGATGGCCATCAACCGGCGTGGTTCCGGTCGAGTGCCGGCATTCACGGAATTCGGCACCACGCAGGATGGGCGACCGTTGATCCGGTCGTGCCGTCGTTGCAGGTACCTGAATTCGAGGAGTCCGGAATGGCAGTGCTCAGGGACTGGCCCGGTGTGCTGACGTTGATGGTCTGGCTGCCGATCCGCGCCCCGCGTTCGTCGCTGATCGTGAGCCGATAACGCTGCCCAGGGCGCAGGTAGAGCTGACCGATCGGAATGCTGTAGTCGCCCTGCGTGATCTTGATGTCGTTGATGGTCGTCAGTGGCACCGGGTCCAGCACCATGCGGTCGGCCGGGATCGCGTCCTCGCCTTCGTCCGCGTAGCGCGCGGCGACCATGCACGGCCAGTGCCGCTGGCAGACGTTGCCGCTGACCGTGAAGGGCACCCGCGCGCCCCACAGTTCCAGCCAGGTGGGGCGGCCGTACTCGAAATGTTCCTGCGGAAAGATCACGCTGGCGTCGTAGCCCGGCCGCAACGACCACGGCTTGGCGTTCTTGTCGATGAACACCATCGGCCGGGTCGGATGCAGGCTGTCCACGATCGGGTCGTAATCCGGATGGTTCATCAGACGGTCCTGGTGCGGGATCAGGATCGTCTGCTCGATCGACAGCGGCGTGATGCCGGAATCCTTCATGAAATGCTCGGCCATCGATTCTGCGCCGAGGAACTGGCCGGTCTTCTGGATGTGCGCGTAGCCCGCGTTGACCACGATCTTCGCGTTCGGGTCCGCCTTCAGGATCTTCCAGAGGTTTTCCGCCTGCTGCGCCTCGCGCGCGTCGCCGGTGTGATCGGGGTCGGCCTCGTACGCGACCACCTTGTAGCCCAGCTTCAGCGCGGTCCGCACCATTTCCGCGTAGACCGGTTCGCGTGTGTAGAAGCCGCTGGCGGCCACGGGGTAGCCGCGCTTGTTCAAGGCCGCGATGTCGGAAGGATAAAGCGTTTCCACCGCGAATACGTTGAACCCCTGCTCGCGCAGCGGCTTCAGCAGGCGCACGGTGAGCGTGCGGGTCAGCGCGATGTTGTGCGCTTCGTTGAGGAACACCACCCGGTAGTTTTTCGCCCGTTGCGGGAGGTAATCCAGCGCCGGCACCGCATGCCAGCCAGGCTGCGCCAGCGGCGAGGGTGCATCGTCGGCGAGCGCCTTCTGCTCGATGGAAAAACCGAGTTCGGCATCCTTGTAGTCGCCGATAAAGCTCTGGTACCACGACAGGTACTGGCCGAAGATCGCGCGGAACGCAGGCTTGCCATCGGAGGCATACGCGCGGCGCATCACCTGGTACTGCGCCAGCAGATCCTTGCGGTCGTGGGCGCGCTTCATGATCGCGTCCGATTTGTCCATCGCCTCGATCTGCTGCTCGCGCCAGATCGATGGAACCTGCGCGACCGCGGCGGGCGCGCATCCGGCCAGCAACAACGTGACGAAGCAAAGGGTGCGCAGGCATTTCATGGGTTCATGCGACCGGTCGCGTGGAGGCTGGCGAAACTATCCGGACAACAACCTCGATGCTTCGATGGGCGTCAAAACGTTCATGCGGGCGTGGCGGTCAATCCGGACAGTGCATTCGCGTACGCCGATTCGAGCGCGTCGAATTGGCCGATCTTCATCCCGAGGTCGTGGATGCAGCCGTCGGACAAACCATAACACCATCCATGCACGGTGAGCGGTTGTCCGCGATCCCACGCGTCGCGCACGATGGTGGTGTGGCAGGCGTTGGCGACCTGCTCGATCACGTTGAGTTCGCACAGGCGGTCGTGGCGCTGCGCGGGCGGCTCGGCGTCGATCAAGGCCTGGTGGCGTTCCAGCGTGTCGCCGATGTAGCGCAGCCAATTGTCGATCAGGCCCAGACGATCGCCTTTCAGCGCGGCGGCCACACCGCCGCAGCCGTAGTGGCCCGTGATCATGATGTGCTCGACCTTCAGCACGTCCACCGCGAACTGCATCACCGACAGGCAGTTCATGTCCGAATGCAGCACCAGGTTGGAGATGTTCCTGTGCACGAACACCTCGCCCGGATCGATACCGAGGATCTGGTTGGCTGGCACGCGCGAATCCGAGCAGCCGATCCACAGGTATTTCGGCGTCTGCTGCTTCGACAGCCGCTCGAAGAATCCGGGGTCCTGCGCGCGAATCGATTGCGACCAGCGGCGGTTGTTTTCGAGCAATTCCTTCGGTGATGGCATTTGGGTCGCTCACTACGTTCGCTATGAAGCGCAAATGGTAAAGGGAAAGTCGCTCACTGCGTCCGCTGCAAAGGACAGCGGTGAAGCTTCCGCTTAGCAGGCGGCGCAGCCGCCGACTTTCCTCTTTACAGTCTCGCGCAGCGGGACGACTTTACTCTTCACCCTTACCGCGCAATGCAAACGTTCTTCGGCTCGGTGAAAAACCGCAGCGCATCGACGCCGCCTTCGCGGCCCATCCCGGAATGCTTGACACCGCCGAACGGGGTGCGCAGGTCGCGCAGCATCCAGCAGTTCACCCACACGATGCCGAAGTCGATGCGTTCCGCGACACGGTGCGCGCGCGCGAGGTCGCGCGTCCAGAGCGAAGCGGCGAGTCCGTAATCGGTGCCGTTGGCGATCGCAACTGCTTCGTTTTCGTCGTCGAACGGAATCAGTGTCACCACCGGCCCGAAGATTTCCTCGCGATTGGTCGCGCAGTCCTGCGGCAGTCCTTCGATCACGGTTGGTGCGACGAACCAGCCTTCGGCGCAGCGCCCCGACGGCTTCGCCGCGTCGCCGCCGGTCAATAGCTTTCCGCCTTCCTGCTTCGCACGGTCGATGCAGCCCATCACTTTCTCGAAATGCGGTTTCGAGACCAGCGCGCCGAGATCGCTGGACGCCTCGTTCGGATCGCCGACGCGCAGCGCCTTCACCTTGTCCAGGTAGCGCTGCTTGAATTCATCGAAGATCGAGCGTTCGACCAGCAGCCGCGAACTGCACAGGCAGATCTCGCCCTGGTTGGAAAAGCCCGAGCGCACGATGGCGTCGAGGTTGGCATCAGAAAGATCCGCATCAGCGAACACGATGGCAGGATTCTTGCCGCCCATTTCCAGCGACACCTTCTTGAATTGCTTCGCCGCGGCCTCGGCGATGGCGGCGCCGATACGCGTGGAGCCCGTGAACGACACGGCCTTGATCTTCGGATGTTCGACGATCGCCTGCCCGACCTTGGGGCCGAGGCCGTGCACGATGTTCAGCACGCCGGGCGGCAGGCCACATTCGATCGCGAGTTCCGACAGCCTGAAGGCCGTGAACGGCGTGATTTCCGATGGCTTGGCCACTACCGTATTGCCGGCCGCGAGTGCCGGCGCGATCTTCCAGGTGAAGAGATACAGCGGCAGGTTCCACGGCGAGATGCAGCCGACTACGCCCAGCGGCTGGCGCAGCGTGATGTTGATGGCACGCGCATCCACGTGCGATTCGCCCGGCCACTGCGCGATGGCCTCGGCGAAAAACCGCAGGTTCGCGACCGCGCGCGGAATGTCCACGCTGCGAGCGAGTTTCACCGGCTTGCCGGTATCGCGCGATTCCTCGCGTGCGAGTTCGTCGAGTCGTGCTTCGACGGCACCCGCGAGCCGATGCAGATGCTTCGCGCGCTTGCCTGCCGGCAACGCCGCCCAGGCCGGCGCCGCGCGTTCCGCTGCCGCAATCGCGGTTTCGGCATCCTGTGCATCGGAATCCGGACAACGTGCGTAGACCTCGCCCGTCGCGGGCTCGAACATGTCGAGGTACGCGCCGCCCTCCGGCGCGACCAGCTTGCCGTCGATCAGGTTGGAGAGGGTGATAAATGTCATTCGCCAAGCTTAACGTAAGCCTGGGAATGGCGAGGAAGTTTGGTCCTGGTCGCCGTCCACCGAAGAGCGGGGCATCACCGCGACGACGATGCCGAGGCGAGCGGCTGCGAGACGGTGCCGTATTTGTTCATCAACGCCTGGAAGCGCGGCTCACCGCGCAGCGGCAGCCACAGCGGGTTGAGGCTGAGATCGGTGCAGCCGACCGGCGCGCCCGCGCAGAACTGCGGCAGCAGCTCCAGCGCGGTCCTGTCGTCGCCGAGCACCAGATAAAGCTGGATCACGTCGTAGATTGAAGTCGGGTCGAGGTCGGAACGTTTCCGCAACACGGCCACGGCGGTCATCGCTTCCCCGTGCAGTCGAGGCTCCAGCAAGGATTGGTAGACCAGCCGGCCCGCGGCGACAATCGCCTTGCCCAGATCTGTATCGGGTTGCGCCAGGTCGAAGGCTTTCACCGCATCCTGATTACGGTGAAGCAGTGAATACGTCCACGCCAGCAGCAACGCGTTGTCACCACTGTATGGCGAGAGCCGCATCAAGGACACTGCGGGGGTCAGCGCCTGCTGGAATTCGCCGAGGTCCAGATAGGTGTCGGCGAGGTTGTACTGCGCGGTGGCGTTCTGGGGATCGAGCTGCACCGCTTCCAATTCCTGTGCCAACGATTGTTTCACTGGCAGCGCGATGCCGTAATCCATATGCGCGACGGCATTGCTGGGATCGATCGCCAGCGCGCGTTCGTACTCGGTCTTGGCTCCCGCGATCTTGCCTTCCGACGCATCCGCATTGCCAAGCTGTACCAGCGCCTCCACATTGCGCGGGTCGAGCGCCAACGCCTTGCCGGCTTCCGCGCGCACTTCGAACACGGCATCCTTGAGCGACAATGTGGAGAACTGGGTCAGATCGAGCCACGCGTGCGCAAGCCCGGCATGCGCATCGGCATAATCGGGCGCGAGTGCGACGGCCCGTTCCAACAAGCTGCGGGCCTGCTCGACGGGGGCTGCAGTATGGGCGGTATCCACCAGGGCGCGCGCCTTCAGCACCAGATCGTGTGCTTCGGGATTCACCGTGGGCGCGGGCGCGAGACTGGCGAACTTCACCTTCAGTGCATCCGCAATCGACGCGGAAATCTTGTCCTGTACCTGGAAAATGTTGGCCAGCGAATCGTCGTAGTGTGACGACCAAGTCTGGTAGCCGGTGCGGGCGTTGACCAGCTCCACGATCACCCGCACCTCGCTGCCCTGGCGCAGGATCTTGCCGGTCAGCACGTTGGCGACGTTCAGCGCCTTGGCGATGTCGGTGGCCGGTTGCTTGCCGTCGCGGTACTTCGATGCGGTGTCCCAGGCGATCACGCGCAGCGCGGTGTTCTGGCCCAACGCGTTGGTGAGTTCCTCGGTGATGCCGTCGCTGAAGTATTGTTGCTTGGGATCGCCGCCCAGATTGGCGAATGGCAGTACCACCAATGTGTCGGCGGGCGGGTTGAAGGCGCCGGGTGTCGTCGCGGACTTGGCATCGGCCGCCTGTCTGCCGTGCGTTTGCGCCTGCGCCTGCACGATGGTTTTCGACGTCTTCGTGCTTCCGGCATGCCGCAATACCAGCAGCCGCCAGCCGAGCAACGCCACCGCCAGCACCAGCACCACGATGATCACCATGTTGAGCTTGCGTCCGATCTGGTGCCTGGCGAATTCCGGGCGCGCCTCGGGCGAATCGGCGGGCACGGTGCGGCGCACGCCTTCGGGCGTGATCTCGTACACCCACGCCAGCACCACCGCAAACGGGAATCCGATCGCCGACGCCACGACGACCAGCCGCACGCTCCAGTTCGGGATATTGAAAAAGGGAAAGACCTGGGTGGCGACCTGCACCAGCAGCCATGCGGCGACGGCGTAGGCGACCGCGATGCGCCACACGTGGCGGCGCTTCAGTTCTTCAAGAAAACCTGCTCTGTCTGGCGCCACGTGGTGGAAGGGTTCCCCGCCGGCGACAGGCCGGCCTCCAGTCGCCGGAAGTTTCTGACTTTACGGCGGCTCGTGCAAGCTGGCGTTTACAGGGACCGCAAGCGCCCGCCGTCTACCGGCACGTTGATGCCGGTGATGTAACCCGCGGCGGGTGAACACAAGAACGCGACCACCGCGGCGATTTCGGAAGGATCGGCGAAACGGCGCATCGGAATTTCGGATTCCATTTCGCGTTGCATGTCCGCGATCTCGACACCGGATTTCTGTGCGCGCGTCTGCACGATCTGTTCGATGCGCGGGGTCTTCGTCGAACCCGGCAGCACGTTGTTGACGGTGATGCCGAATGGGGCGAGTTCGGTGGCGAGCGTCTTGGACCAGCTCGCGACCGCCCAGCGCGTGGTGTTGGAAACACCGAGGCCGGAGATGGGTTCCTTCACCGAAGTGGAAATGATGTTGACGATGCGTCCGTAACCGGCCGCCTGCATGCCGGGAATGGCCGTTTCCGCGAGCACGTGATTGGCGATCAGGTGTTTGCGATACGCGTCCAGGAACGCTTCGACCTTCGCGCCATGCGCGGGGCCGGGTGGCGGCCCGCCGGAATTGTTGACCAGGATATGCACGGGATGTGCGGCGACCAGTTTTTGCGCGGCGGCGCGCAAGCCATCCGTATCGCCGGAGTCGGCGACGAGAAAATCGTGCGCCTGCGAGGCGTGCGCGCGCGGCAGTTCGTCGATCAGTTGCTTCAACACGTCCACGCGGCGGGCGAGGGCGGTGACGTTCGCGCCGAGGTTCGCGAGTTCCACGGCGCACGCGCGGCCGATGCCTTGCGAGGCGCCGCAGACCAGTGCGTGGCGACCGGTCAGATCAAGATCCATTTCTTCTCTGCGGTTGCTCAAATTACCGATTGTGCAGCGCGTTGCGCAACTCGGGCAACAACCCGGCGCCCACGGTCGGCTTGCCGCACAGGCCGTTGTCGACTGCGCCCTCGTAGGCGGAGGTCATCTTGCCGAGGGTCAGCGTGCCCTCCGGGCCATGCGGCACGTCGAAGCTGCCGCTGGTGACGGGCGCCACCGGTTTGATGCTGGCGAACGCCGAGGCGGACGGCACGTTGATGTTGCTGAAACTGGTCGGCGACTGCGCCCAGTACGTGGTCGAGGCGAGCTGATTCTGCGATGTGGTCACGACCAGGTATTGCGCGTTCGGATTGTCGACCTTCACCGCGCCGAATCCGCCCGACATGCTCGGCCGCCAGTTGATGTACACGCACAGCGGCACGTCGGTGCTGGAAAGTGGCTGGTAATTGGCGTTCAACAACGTCACCGTGGGTGCCAGCAGGAAGCTGTTGCCGAGGTGCCGCGCGCTCGGCTGGGTCTGGAACACCACGCGGTAGGGCTTCTTGAATTTCGGCAGTACGAAGGTGAGGAAATGCGTGCGATCGCCGTCGATGTCGGCGACGGGGCTGAACTTGTCGAGGGTGAATTCGCGCGGTTCATCGGGCAGCGCATCGTGGAAGGGCAGGTCGGCCCACACGTGGCAGCATGGCGTCGCGTCCTTCAGATCCTGTATGGCCGTGTCGCGCGAAAGCGGTGGCGTGCTTTCGAAACTGCCGAGCAGCGGCAATTTGACCGCGTGGGTGCACCCGGCCAGCAATAGTGCGCAAAACGAGAAAATGACGGGTCGGGAAAAACGGGTCACGGCGTGGATGGTGGAACGGGTAACTGGGCGCCCGCCGGAACTACGCGCGGCAGTGCGTTGGATGATGGTTCAGGCAGTGTACAGACCGCGACGCGGTCAAAAACGGGTCGAAAGTCCTGGTTCGGGATTTTGGTCCGGATGGCCGGCTTCCCAAGCACTGCTGGGAAGCATTGGACCCGTATGCGATCCCGGAGTTTCCCGGAGCGCGTCAGAATTCCGCGTGGCCCGGCGTGCGCGGATACGGAATCGCGTCGCGGATGTTGGACAGCCCACAGACGTACACCAGCAGCCGTTCGAAGCCCAACCCGAAGCCGGCGTGCGGCACCGTGCCGTAGCGGCGAAGATCCCGGTACCACTGGTAATGCGTGGGATCCAGGCCGAACTGCTGCATGCGACGATCGAGGTAATCCAGGCGTTCCTCGCGCTGCGAGCCGCCGATGATCTCGCCGATGCCGGGCGCCAGCACGTCCATCGCGGCGACGGTTCTCCCGTCGTCGTTGAGGCGCATGTAGAACGCCTTGATCTTCTCGGGGTAGTTCATCACCACGACCGGCCGCCCGACGTGGGTTTCGGCCAGCCAGCGCTCGTGCTCGGTTTGCAGGTCCACGCCCCATTCGACCGGATACTCGAATTGTTGTCCGGATTTCTGCAAGGCCGCGATTGCATCGGTGTAGTCGATACGCTCGAAGGGCGAAGCGATGAATTTTTCGAGGCGGGTTATGGCATCTTTCTGGACGCGCTCGGCGAAGAACGCCATGTCGTCGGCGCGCTCGTCCAGCACCGCCTTGAAGATCGCCTTCAGGAAGGCTTCCGCGCAATCGGCGTCGGCGGCGAGGTCGGCGAATGCGATCTCGGGTTCGCACATCCAGAATTCGGCGAGGTGCCGCGGGGTGTTGGAATTTTCGGCACGGAAGGTCGGGCCGAAGGTGTAGACCTTCGAGAGCGCAAGGCAATACGCCTCGACGTTCAATTGGCCGGAAACGGTGAGGAACGCTTCGCGCGCGAAGAAATCCTGTTTGAAGTCGATCGCGCCCTCGTCGTCGCGCGGCAGGTTGGCGAGGTCGAGCGTCGAAACGCGGAACATGTCGCCCGCGCCCTCGGCATCGGATGTCGTGATGATCGGCGTGTTGACCCAGTAGAACCCTTCGCCCGTCAGGTGCCGGTGCAGCGCGGTCATCATGGTGTGGCGCACCCGCGAAATCGCGCCGAACAGGTTGGTGCGGGGCCGGAGGTGCGCCACTTCGCGCAGGAATTCCGGCGAGTGTTGCTTGGGCTGGATCGGGTAGGTTTCCGGGTCTTCGACGAAGCCGAGTACCTCGATCGCCTCGGCCTGCAGTTCGAAGGCCTGGCCCTTGCCTTGCGAGGGCACCAGCTTGCCGCGCGCGACGATCGCGCAGCCGGCCGAAAGTTTCTGCACGTCGCCCGCATAGTTCGGCAACGCGGCGGGCGCGACCACCTGCAGCGGCGCGAAGCACGAGCCGTCGCTCAGGTTCACGAATGACAGGCCGGCCTTGGAATCGCGGCGCGTCCGGACCCAGCCGCGCACCTCGACGGTTTCGCCCTCCGGCGCACCGCCGGCGAGTGCCTGTTTGACGCTCAAGGTTGCCATGACTTGAATCCGTGCCCTCGCTGGGCCATGTATTGGAAAGACGAACGCGCGATAATAACTGACCGTACACGCAGCAGATACTCGCCATGGCCATCGAACTGACTCCGACCGCTTCCGCGCGGATGCGCGATTTCCTGGCGAGGAATCCGGCCGCGCCGGGTGTGCGCTTCGGCATCAAGCGCACGGGCTGCTCGGGCTTCGGCTATACGGTCGACCTCGCCAGCGAAGTGACCGGCAACGACAAGGTGTTCGATCTCGACGGCATCAAGCTGGTGGTGGACGCCAAGGCGCTGCCGTTCGTGGAAGGCACGCGCATCGACTACGCACGCGAAGGCATGAACGCCACGTTCGTGTTCCACAATCCCAACGCGACCGGCGAATGTGGCTGCGGGGAAAGCTTCACGGTGGCAGAACAGGGGATGGAGCGCGGGTAGCGGGGGCGCGATTTTCAGGCTTTTGGCAGAACCCAGACCCACCTCAAACCCGTTCTGGCGCGCCCACGCCGCTCGTCCCCCACGCCCGCTGCTTTCTTGCGCCACAACGGCGTTTCCCGTAGAATTCCCGCTCTTGCGTTCCCGGCTCACCCCGAACGCAAGCCCTCGCCTCACCGCCGGAATCACGGATCGGGAGGCTGCCCGCCGCGGCGCCGTGCCACGGCGACACCCATGAGGAAACCACAATGCGTCATTATGAAGTCGTGTTCCTGGTCCATCCGGACCAGAGCGAGCAGGTGCCCGGCATGATCGAGCGCTACAAGGCGCTGGTCGAAGCCGAAGGCGGCAAGGTCCATCGTCTCGAGGACTGGGGCCGCCGCCCGCTCGCCTATCCGATCCAGCATCTCGCCAAGGCCCACTACGTTCTGATGAACATCGAGTGCGGGCCGAAGGCGGTCGCCGAGCTGAAGTCGGGCTTCCGTTTCAACGATGCGGTGCTGCGACACATGATCGTGCAGTGGCACCAGGCCGAAACCGAACCGTCGCTGATCATGAAAGCCGGCAAGGACGACAAGCCGTCCCGCCGCCGCGATGACGACAACGAGGGCGACGATCGCGACGATCGCGAAGCCGCCTGATGCCTCGCCCGACCAGCAAGAAAAAGTCCGGAGACACGAACATGTCCAAGTTTTTCCGCCGCCGCAAGTTCTGCCGTTTCAGCGCCGAGGGCGTCGATCACATCGACTACAAGGATCTCGCCACGCTGAAGCAGTACATCACCGAAACCGGCAAGATCGTCCCCAGCCGCATCACCGGCACCAAGGCGCGCTACCAGCGCCAGTTGTCCACGGCGGTGCAGCGGGCGCGGTTCCTAGCGTTGCTGCCGTATTCCGACAACCATTTCGTGTAGAAGCAATTCATCTTCGTCATTCCGGACGCCGCGCAGCGGCGATCCGACTGCGTTTGCAGGACAGCAAACGCGAACGCGCAAGCGGCCGAAGGGAGAGCGCCATGGATGGCGCGAGTAAATCCAGTGTCTTTCAGCTGTCGAGGGAAGTCACTGGATTCCCGATTTCGCGGGAATGACGAAGACCAACAATTCGGACACCCGTCCACTGGCTGCGTCCCGCATGGGGCGCTAACGAATCGGAGAACACCATGGAAATCATCCTGCTCGAAAAAGTGAAAAACCTCGGCGCCCTCGGTGAAAAAGTCAAGGTGAAGCCCGGCTACGGCCGCAATTACCTGGTGCCGCAGGGCAAGGCCGTGCCGGCCACCAAGGCCAACCTCGAATCGTTCGAAACCAGGCGCGCCGAATACCAGGCCAAGGCCGACAAGCTGCTGGCCGATGCGCAGGCGCGCGCCGCGAAATTCGAGAACGCCGAGGCCACCATCAACGCCAATGCCAGCCCCGAGGGCAAGCTGTTCGGTTCGGTCGGTCCCCGCGACATCGCCGAAGCCTTCACTGCGCAAGGCCTCGCGCTTGAAAAGAGCGAAGTGATCATGCCGGAAGGCGCGATCCACAACATCGGCGATTACGACGTCGAAGTGTCGCTGCACGCGGACGTGAAGGCGCCGGTCAAGGTGCACGTGGTTGCGGGTGCCTGATCGCGATCGCGCTTCGCGAAAGCAAGACACGAATGGGCGCCTTCGGGCGCCCATTTCGTTTGGCGGTGGGCACGAGCCGTTGTGAAAAGTCAGGCCACGGATGGCCGTTCTGGAGTTGGCCACGCAGTCGCGCCTTCGCTTGGACGAAATCTCCAGCGGCGCGGCGATCAAGGATGATCGCACCTGAAATGAGACAATGCGCGTTTGGCGTATTGTCGGACGGTTCATGCGGCGCAATCTCGAAGAATGGCTGGCGTACCAGCAGCAGGTGCACGCGCGCGGCATCGACATGGGCCTGGAGCGCGTGCACGACGTGTGGCAACGCATGGGTGCGCCGCAGGTTGCGCCGGTGGTCATCACGGTCGGCGGCACCAACGGCAAGGGTTCGACCGTCGCATTCCTTGAGGCGATGCTGCGCGCGGGCGGGTTGCGCGTGGGTGCGTACACCTCGCCGCACGTCCTTCGCTACAACGAGCGCGTGCGCGTGGAGGGGGGCGAAGTCGAAGATGACGCATTGATCGACGCGTTCGAGCGCGTCGAATCTGCCCGTGGTGAAACCACGCTGACCTATTTCGAATTCGGCACGCTGGCCGCGTTCGACATCTTTGCGCGATCGAAGCTGGATGCAGCGCTGCTCGAAGTCGGGCTGGGTGGACGCCTCGACGCGGTGAACATCGTGGACGCCGATTGCGCGGTGGTGGTCACCGTCGACCTCGACCACATGGAATACCTGGGACCCGATCGCGAGACGATCGGCCGCGAGAAGGCCGGGATCTTCCGCGCCGGCAAGCCCGCGATCGTGGGCGAAACCGATCCGCCGCAGTCGCTGCTGGAGCATGCACGCACCCTCGGCGCGCGCGTCGAGGTGCTGGGACGCGACTTCGGCTGGGAGCCGCAAATCGACGCATTGGCGTGGTGGCATCGCGATCCCGCGCAGCCCCGTTACGTTGCCCCGGCGGGTGGTTCGCCCGCCATCGTGCTGCGCGGCGAGCTGGTGCTGGAGGGTGCATTCCAGTACCGCAATGCGGCCACCGCGATCGCGGCGCTGCATGCGTTGGGTGAGCGGGTTCGCTGGCGCGCCGATCCGTTGCAGCAGCCGAATCATCGGGTGAATACCGCGCCGATTCTGCCGGGCCGGCTGCAGCATATCGCCGAACATCCCGATCTCGTGGTCGACGTCGGCCACAATCCGCAGGCCGCACGCGAACTGGCGCGTTGGCTGGATCGTCATTCCATTGCGGGGCACACGCGTGCGGTGTTCGGTGCGCTCGCCGACAAGGACATCGAAGGCGTCGTGGCGGCGCTGGGCGCGCGGATCGACCGCTGGTATCTCGCCGGACTCGACGTTGAATCGCCGCGTGGCGAGACGACTGAACGGCTGGCGCAGCGCGTACGTGCCGCATTGCCCCAGGCCGTCTGCAGCGAACATCATGACATTCCCGCCGCACTGGCCGCCGCGCGCGCGGAAGCCTCGCCGGAGGATCGCATCATCGCGTTCGGCAGCTTCCACGTAGTTGGTCCGGTGCTGCGCGAAGCGGCGCAGCTATAATTTCCGGCGTTTGCTCATTCCGCGTTTGAGCCGGCGCGATTTCTCGGGTCTCAGCGGAGCCACAGGCCAGCCGCACGGTGCCGCATCTATGGATTCAGGTTTGAAAAAACGTCTGCTCGGCGCGGTGGTGTTGATCGCGCTTGCGGTGATCTTCGTGCCGATGCTGCTGCCCGGCCACTCCAACTCCGGATCGCAATCGGTCAGCGTGAAGATCCCGCCGGAACCGAGCGGCGAATTGCAGACGCGCGTCCTGCAGGTGGGACCGGAAGGCGTCAGTGCGGGTTCCAGCACGCAGGCGTCCATCGCCGATCCGGATCACGTTGCGACCCTCGACTTGAGCCATCGCGCCGCGCAACCCTCATCCGCGGCTTCATCGCTGCCGATCGCCGCCACCAACGCACCGGTGGCTTCCGCGCCGGAGACCTCGGCGCCGACGCCCAGCGCGCCCCCACAAACTTCAAATCCCGAACCTGCCAGTGTTGTTGCCAAGGCGCCGCCGCCGTCGGCTGTGCCTGCTCCCGCGGAATCGGCACCGCTTCCCGGTGGTGCGGGTGCCGCAGCCGGTGCGATCTACACTGTGAATCTGGGTGTCTACGCCAACCACGCCAGCGCCAACAAGCTGGTGGCGCAGGCGAAGCAGCACGGGTTCATCGCGCTGGCCACGCCCGAAACCTATCAGGGCAAATCGGTGCTGCGCGTACGGGTGGGGCCGTTCCCCAGCCGTGCTGAGGCCGAGGCCGCGCGACTGAAGCTGAAGGACATCGAGCACGTGTCGATGTCGGTCGAATCCGGCGCGGTGAACCAGGCCGGCGATGCGCCTTCGTCCGCGATCGCCGCCGCCCAGCCGGGCGCGTGGGCCGTGCAGCTTGCCGCGTTCGGCGACGAGGCCTCGGCCGACAAGCTGCGCGACCGGCTGCGCGGGCAGGGCTTCGACGGTTACGTCGACAGCGTGAAGACCGCGAAGGGCAAGCTGTGGCGCGTCCGCGCCGGCCCGTTCGCCACGCGCAACGTGGCGGAAAGCACGCGTGGACAGATCGCGGACAAGCTGAAGATCAAGGGCAACATCGTGACTGAATAGTGCGATCGTCCATGATCGCTGCACGACGCGACAGATCGATTGGTGTGGAGACATTTCCAGTCTACAAACGCCAGAACGGCCCTCCATGGCCCCCGATCAGAAGCAGCTCGGGGGCAGGCTCTGACTTTTCACAACAGCGGCTTCGCCGAATCAATCCAGCGCGATGAACGCAGCCGACATCGCCATCCTTGCGGTCCTCGCGCTCTCGACGCTCTTCGGGCTGATGCGCGGCTTCGTCAGCGAGGTGCTGTCGCTGGTGTGCTGGATCGCGGCGTTCTGGGTGGCCTGGGCGTTCGGCGACCAGATCGCGCAGTTCTACGGCAGTTGGCTGCACGAACCGGCCGCGCGCATCGTGGCCGGCTACGCCACCTGTTTCGTGGCCGTGCTGATCGTGGGCGCGCTGGTCGGCTGGATCTTGCGCAAGCTGCTGAATGTCAGCGGGCTGCGCGGAGGCGACCGGGTTCTCGGGATGTTGTTCGGCTTGGCGCGCGGCCTGCTGCTGGTCACCTTCGTGGTGCTGATGCTCGGCTTCACGGCCGCGCCGCGCGAGGCGGCCTGGTGGCGCCAATCCACCCTGCTGCCGGCGTTCGCCAACGGCGCCGGCTGGCTTGCCCGGCAGCTTCCGCCCGAGGTGAACCGCTACCTCGAAACCGGACGGCAGGCCTTGCCCGCGCTGTCCGACGTCCCCATATCCGCGGTGCAGCGCGCAGCGCAGCAGATGGTCGACCCGGCTGCGGGTGGGTCGGTGGCGCCGCCTGCTTCGAGCGCGTCGAGCCGTGCTCTCGGACACGGCCCTGAACGCGATGATGTGGGACAATAAGGCGGTCGAAACGAGATCAGGATCGGCCGGATTTCCGCTTGCGCGGGAATGACGAAGCAAAGGCGCCTGGTCGCCACGCCTTCAGTCCCCTTGAGTCAAGGGGGCGATCAAGTCCGCGCTTTTGCTTCATGCGGACTTGATGGGGGATGTGGGTGCGTGACGTATTGGGTCGAAGCGTAACAGTCGGGCTTTTTCAAAGCGGACAGGTTCATGTGCGGAATCATCGGCATCGTCGGCAAGACCGAAGTCGCCACCGCGTTGTATGACGCGTTGACGGTGTTGCAGCATCGCGGCCAGGACGCGGCCGGCATCGCCACCTACGATGGCCACAAGCTGCACCTGCGCCGCGGGCCGGGCTTGGTGCGCGACGTGTTTTCGGCGCGCGACATGCAGGAGCTGCGTGGGCATGCAGGCATCGGCCATTGCCGCTACCCCACCGCGGGTGCCGAGGATTCGGAAGAGGCGCAGCCCTTCTACGTGAACTCGCCCTATGGGATCGCCTTCGCGCACAACGGCAACCTGATCAACACCGAGCAGTTGCGGCGCGAGATGTTCGAGAACGACCGCCGCCACATCAACACCGATTCCGATTCCGAAATCCTGCTGAACATCCTGGCGCACGAGCTGCAGATCCAGGAGCGCCACGCGCTGACGCCGGACGAACTGTTCAAGGCAGTCGCGGCGGTGCACGCGCGGGCCAAGGGCGGCTATGCCTGCGTCGCGCTGATCCTCGGCTACGGGCTGCTCGCGTTCCGCGATCCGCACGGCATCCGCCCGCTGGTGCTGGGCGAACGCGACACGCCCGAAGGCAAGGAATACGCCTGCGCGTCGGAGTCGGTGGCGTTCGACATCCTGGGCTTCAGGCGCGTTCGCGACGTCGCGCCGGGCGAGGCGGTGTTCATCGGCCTCGACGGCAAGCTGTCCACGCGGCGCTGCGCGGAAGGCGCGGTGCACGCGCCATGCATTTTCGAATACGTGTACCTGGCGCGGCCCGATTCGATGATCGAGGACGTGTCGGTGTACAAGGCGCGTCTGCGGATGGGCGAGAAACTCGCCGCCAAGATCCTGCGCGAACGGCCCGACCACGACATCGATGCGGTGATCCCGATTCCCGATACCTCGCGCACCGCGGGTTCCACCCTGGCCGCCGAACTCGGCGTGCCGTTCCGCGAGGGCTTCGTCAAGAACCGCTATATCGGTCGTACCTTCATCATGCCGGGGCAGGGCCAGCGCGTGCGCTCGGTGCGCCGCAAGCTCAATCCGATTCCACTGGAATTCCGCAACAAGAACGTGCTGCTGGTGGACGATTCCATCGTGCGCGGCACCACGTCCAGGCAGATCGTGCAGATGGCGCGCGAAGCCGGCGCAAAGAAGGTGTACTTCGCCTCGGCCGCTCCGCCGGTGCGCTATCCGAATGTCTATGGCATCGACATGCCTGCGCCGGCGGAACTGGTCGCGCACGACCGCACCGTCGAGCAGATCCGCGAAACCATCGGTGCCGACTGGCTGATCTACCAGGATCTGGACGACCTCATCGACTCGGTCGCCGAAGGCAACGAAAAGCTGAAGCACTTCGACGATTCGTGCTTCTCCGGCCGTTACGTCACCGGTGTGGACACCGAGTACCTGCGCCAACTGGAGTTCATGCGTTCGGACGAGGCCAAGGCGCAGCGGCGCAGCGCATGATTTGTGCGATCATCCTTGATCGCTGCATTGCCGAGCGAATCGCGAACCTCGGTCGTTTGCGTTCGACGGACACCAGAACGGCCTTCCTTGGCCTGACTTTCCACAACAGCCGCTTCGCACCGGCATCCGTTCAATTGCATCTCTGTTGAACCTCGGGGAACGGGGAATTTCATCGTGCCACGCCGCCTGATCGCGCTGTTCGACGGCACCTGGAACAAGGTGCAGACCCGCACCAACGTGGAACGCTTCTGGCGATTGGTCGCCTCCACCGACGCCGCCGGTAACGAGCAAATCTGCAAATACGTCGCGGGCGTCGGCGTCAAACCCGGCATCGAACATTTGTTGGGCGGTGCGTTCGGCTTGGGACTTTCCGACAACGTGCAGGAAGGCTTCCAGTGGTTGTCGCAAACATGGCGCGACGGCGATGAAATCTGGCTGTTCGGTTTCAGCCGCGGCGCGTACACCGCCCGCAGCCTCGGCGGCCTGATCCGCAAGTGCGGCCTGCTGAAGCCCGACGGGAAGGGCGAAGTCACTTCCGCCGAAGTCGATGCGGCATACAAGCTTTATCGCAACGACCTGCATCCGAACGATCCCGCGATGCAGGCGTTTCGCGCCGCGCACTCGCGCGAGGTGCTGATCCGCTTCGTCGGCGTATGGGATACCGTCGGTGCGCTGGGCATTCCAGGCGTGGCGTCGTGGTTTCCATTTTCGCGCAGCCGCTACGCTTTCCACGACACCGATTTGAGCAAGATCGTGCAGTACGCGTATCAGGCGCTGGCGCTGGACGAGCACCGTCCCGATTTCAAGCCCACCAAATGGACGCGGCCGCAGCAAACATTGGCGCCGGGCGAATCGACGATCGCGTGGAAGCCCGAGCAGATCGAAGTGGAACAACGCTGGTTCGTGGGCGCGCATTCCGACATCGGCGGAGGCGAGAAGACCGATGGCGCGGGGCATCGTCCCGATACATTGCCGGAAATCACGCTGGCGTGGATGCAGGCCAAGGCGAAGGGCGCGGGGCTTGCCTTCGCCGACGATTACGTACCCGCCGCGGGCGCCGAACTCGACGTGCCCAACGATTCTTACGGCACCTTCATGAGCGGCATCTACAAACTCTTCAAGCAACCCTTCCAGCGCGTGATCGGCGGCGGCATCAACGAAACCGTCGATCCGTCGGTGTGGCTGAAGTGGTACGCCCAAGGGCAGTATCGCCCGCTATCCGTCGAAACGGCCATGCTGGCGGACCTGATCGAACTGGGGTCGACGCGCGTCGCATGAACGGATTGTTCGAAGCCGCAAGGCGCTGCATCGATTGCGCGGAACCCGAAGCCAAGGTCGCGTCGACACGGCAAACGTTCGAGGCGTTGTGCGCGGGACGTTTGTCAATGCACGACGATGGCGTGCCACCCCTGCCGATCGATATGCCCGGCCGTCCTTGCAGGCCAAATCTCGTGATGCCACGCGACGTGCCGCAGCGCGGACTCGGCAGCGAGGAGGGCCGCGCCGCTTTGGTGCACGCCGTCGCGCACATCGAGTTCAATGCGATCAACCTTGCCTGGGACGCCGTATATCGCTTCCGCGGCATGCCGGACGATTACTATCGCGACTGGGCCTCGGTTGCGCATGACGAGTCGCGCCACTTCAGGATGTTGTCCGCGCGGCTCGCGCAACTCGGCCACGCCTATGGCGACTTCGATGCCCACAACGGCTTGTGGGAGATGGCAGTGAAGACCGCTCATTCGTGCCTCGCGCGGATGGCGCTGGTGCCGCGCGTGCTGGAAGCGCGTGGCCTGGACGTGACGCCCGGCCTGATCTCGCGCTTGCGCTCGGTCGGCGACAACGCCACCGCCGACATTCTGGAAATCATCCTGCGCGAGGAAGTACCGCACGTCGCCGCGGGGACGCGCTGGTTCCGGCACTGCTGCGGGCGCGAAGCGCGCGATCCCGATGCAATATTCGCCGAACTGCTGCGCGAATACGTTCCGACCGGCCTGCGCGGCCCGTTCAATCTCGATGCGCGCCGCGCCGCGGGATTCGGCGAAACCGAACTCGCCGGCCTCGCCGGCGTTTGAAACGCGCGACGTCCTACAGCGCGTGCGCGATCGCCATCGCGACCAGCGCCGCCACCAGCAGCACCACGGCGAGACGACTGAAAGTTGCCATCCGGCGTTGCAACGCTTCGACCGATTGCATGGTCGCTTCGCGCTCCCCGCCTTCCGGCAAATCCGCCATTTGCCGCGACAACGCCCCGGCGCGCTCCGCGGCGCGGCCGATCACCGCCCCACCGATCACCGCCGCTGCGATCCCGCACAGACCGCCGATGCCCAGCGCCAGTCCGGCGCCGTGTCCCACGATGGCGCCATCGAAACCATTGGTGAAAATCCAGTACATCCACAGGCCCGACAGCACGGTCAGTATGGCCGCCGCGGCAATGAACCCGCCCATCCGGCGGCGCATCAATTCCGCCATCACGGGTGCGCCGCGCGACCCGGTCGCACGGATCGCCGGCGTCACGTAAAGGGTCAGGAACACCGCCGAGCCCACCCAGAACGCCGCAAACAGGATGTGCAGCACGCGCACACCTGCATACCATTCACCGATCATGGCTTGACCCCTTCGCGTGAAAGGCCGCAAGTATCGGACGCGTGCGCGGATGAGACAACCCGCGGCCGGTGCAATCGGCGTCGCATGCGCGGCGCCGACCTGCATCAATGTCCGCCCGCGTTCACCACCGCCGGCGGCGAGGGCAGCACCAGCTTCAGGTATGGCGCGGGCGCTTCCTGTCCGGGTGCGACCCAGTCATGAGCGGGTTTGCCCGCGGGCCCCAGCGAATGGATGTATGCGTACATGTCGGTGAGATCCTTGTCCGACAGATATCGGAAGGTCCAGTACGGCATCGCCGGGCGCGCCTTCAACGCGCGCAGCTTCGCGATCCACTGCTTCGCCGTCAGCTTTTGCACATACAGCCGCAGGTTGGGCGCGTACGTCGTGCCCCACGGTCCCTGGAAATTCATTCCGCCGCCGGTCAACAGCATGTCCTTGGGTGCCTGGCCGCCGTTTTCCGCCCAGCCGGGTGTGTGGCAGTCCTGGCAGCCGCCGTAGTTCACCAGGAATTCGCCGTGCCTGATGGATTTGCTCGATGCCTGCGTGTCGCCCGCGCAGGCCGGTGCAGCCAGCAGGACGCCGACCGCAAAGGCCAGTATTGCCTTGATCATGACTTTCCCTCCCGAGGTCGCAGTTGACGGAAATGGCAACCGCGGGCGGAGTATTGGCCGGCCGCAGGGGGCGGCGCAAGTGCCGCTGCGGGTGTACGCTCCGCGTTTTGTCCGGAGTGGAGGGGCGCCATGTCCATGCGGAACATCCTGATCGCGCTCGCGGTATCCATCGTCGCCACGCTGTCCTCCGCGGCGACGCCCGCCCAAACGTCCGGTTCGCAACCAGGGGCCGGCGTGTACCTGCTCACCGCCGACCGCGTGTTCGACGCGCGCAGCGAGGCCACGCACGCGGGCTGGGCGGTGCTGGTCGAGGGCGACAAGATCGCCGCCGTCGGGCCGCTCGATTCGATCAAGGCGCCCGCCGATACGCAGGTGATCGACCTGCCCGGCACCACGCTGATGCCAGGCATGATCGACGCGCATTCGCACATTTTCCTGCACCCGTACAACGAGACCTTGTGGAACGACCAGGTGCTGAAGGAGCCACTGCCGTATCGCACCATCGAAGCGGTCAACCACGTACGCGACACCCTGATGGCGGGCTTCACTGTGTTGCGCGACCTCGGCACCGAAGGCGCGGGTTACGCCGACGTGCAGGTGCAGAAAGCGATCAACGACGGTCTGATTCCTGGTCCGCACCTGTTCGTCGCCACGCGCGCCACTGTCGCGAAGGATTGCTACGGCCCCGGTCCAATGGGTTTCCGCACGGACATGAAGATCCCGCAAGGCGGCATTCCCGTCGCCGGCGTGCCGGAGATGATCGCGGCGGTGCGCGATCAGGCCGGCCACGGCGCGGACTGGATCAAGATCTATGCCGACTACCACTGCGGAAAATCCAAGGGTTCGGTGCCGACCTTCACCCAGGAAGAATTGAACGCGGGCGTGGAAGCCGCGCATTCGCTGGGCCTGCCGGTGTCGATGCACACCACCACGCCCGAAGGCATGCGCCGCGCGATTCTGGCCGGCACCGACACCATCGAGCACGGCTTCTACGGCACGCCCGAAGTGTTCGCGATGATGAAGAAGCACAACGTCGCCTACCTGCCGACGCTCGAAGCCGTGGTCGCCTATGCGGAATACTTCAAAGGCTGGAAACCCGGCGATCCGCCGACCGATGAAATGAAAGCCTCGCAGGATGCGTTCAGGTACGCGATGCAGGCCGGCGTCACGATCGGCTGCGGCAGCGACGTCGGCGTGTTCAAGCACGGCACGAACTACAAGGAAATCGAGTGGATGGTGAAGGAGGGCATGCGTCCTGCGCAGGCGCTGCTCGCCGCGACCGCCGTGGACGCGAAGATCCTGCGCCAGCAGGACAAGTTCGGCCAGCTACGCCCGGGACTCGATGCCGACGTCATTGCGGTGCAGGGCGATCCCACGAAAGACATCACCGCGATCGAACACGTGCCGTTCGTGATGAAGGGCGGGGTGGTTTACAAGAAGCCGTAGGACGGGTGACAACCCGCCTTGTCCGCGCCGGACAGACCTGAGACCAGGAGCATCTGCCCGGAAATGAACTCGTCCCCTCAGAACGCGTAGGTCAGCCCGAGCGCGACCGAATTGCTCTTCAGCAGGATGTGGTTGCCGTCCTCGTGGCTGCGTTCGTCCTGCTTGAAATAACCGAAGCGGTAATCGCCAGTCAGGTCCAATCTTCGGGTGAGCGCGTAATCCAGTCCGAGCGTCGCGTCCATGTTGGTCTGGGCCAGCGTGACCTCGCCACCTTCCGTGCGCTGGCTGTTGACGCGTGGCAGCCACGCGCCGTCCAGCGATGCAACGAAAGCCAGCCGATCGCTCAGCGGCTCGTCGAGTTGCACGCCGACCATCGGAACCGGCAGTTCCTGTGTCACGAAGTCCTCTTTCATTTCATGGCCGACAGAATCCGGCGTCAGCGTGCCGTCGAGCTTGAAGGTGAGGCCCTCGAAGGTGAAACCGGCGCGGCCGGACAGTGACCCTCCGTTCGTGAACTGCGAAAGAGTGCGCAGGTAGAACAGTGTCGCGCGCAGAAAATCCGGAAAACGCGTGACAGTGCGCAGTCGGGTGCCGGCCGCAAAGGTCGCGCCGTTGAAATTCACGTCCTGTGGCAACATCGTTGAACCGGTCAGGGTGTAGTTCTGCAGCACCAGCTGCACGCTCTGATCGGGATCGATGCGATAGGCGACGCGCAGTGCCACGTCGGACATGTGGTTCACGTCAAGGTCGGAGTCAAAATCGAGCCGGGTGCCCTCGATCTGGTTCTCGCGTACCTGCACGTAGCCGCTCGGATCGCCATAGCCCACATTCAACGCGACCTGCCAGTGCTCGAAACCAGCGGCGTCTTGCGCGTTCGCGATCCCGCACGTCAGGTACGGAACCGCCGCGACCAGACACAGGATCCCCGCGCGGCGGAGATTCGGAAAGCGGTTCGACGGCGGATGGGTGCGGCACATTGGCGAGGCCTCTCGCCGGACTTCGCAATGCGAGCAGGTGCACGATCAGTATAGTCCGATGCGGTAGCCTGGCGGCGCGCAGGCATTGCCGGCCGCGGCCGCGGTGGACGCGAAGATCCTGCGCCAGCAGGACAGGTTCGGCCAGCTACGCGAAGGCCTCGACGCCGACGTCATCGCGGTGCAGGGTGATCCCACGGCAGCTCAACGGCTTCGTCGCCGCCAATACCGCGCTGGGCCGCGCCGGGTTGCTGGAAGATATCGGCGGCGCTGCTCGGCCCAGGCGGCCACTGGATCAACGGACAGCGCATCGAAGCTTCGGGCGGGATGTTTCTGTAAGCCTGGACGAGGACCAGCATCGTCACAACACACAACCGCAGTCGGCCACGAGTCACCGCGCGGGCTTCTCCGGCGCGCACGCCGGTGCCTTGGCGGGATAGCCGCTTGTTGCAAGCAACTTTCGAAAATCCGTCACTTCGAGCAGCGCGGTGAGTGCTTGGTGCTTGTCGGTGGCCCGGTGGTAATACGTCTGTGCGACGCGGTAACCGAGCCAGTAGCCCATGTCCGGTGGCCAGCCGGTGGCAGGATGGTGGTCGAACAACCACGGCGATGTCTTGACCCGGTCCTGCTCCTTCACGAATCGCGCGTACAACGCTTGCTCGTGCGCGCAGCCGTAGTGCCAGCGATCCGTCATCTGGCGAACGTCGGGCTGCTGGATCACCAGCGAGGCGATGAAATCCGCGGTGCCCTCGTTGATCACCTGCCCCAGCAACGTGCTCTTGTCGCCGGTTTCGTAAGCCTGGTTGAAGTGGATGGTTTCGTGCACGGCAGAGAACGGCACGTAGGCCGGCGTGACCTTGGTGTAGTCGTAGGGCGTGCCGGGCGGCGTGGCGAACACGTCGGCCGCGAGGATGATGCCGTGGGGTGAATTCATGCCGGCGCCGTGCTGCTCACCCACCACGAAGTACACGTGCCTGGGCAGCTTGATGCCTGGATAAAGCGCCGCCAACTTGCGGAACGCCGCCTGGATCACCGGTTTCTGGTCCACTACTTCGCCGATGTACGGACGCAGCCTGGCGTATTCGGCACGGTGCTGTTCGACGTGCGCGGTAAGCGATTCCGGCGTCACGTGCCGCTGCTGGTCGAAATCCTTGAGGCCCTGGCTCGCGCGGTCGAAATATTCTTTTTTGTAGATTTCGACACGCTGGGCCGGCGGTGCCCTCGCCGCATCGTCGAACGCCTGCCAGAAGTGCGCCACGTCGGTCGTCACCACCTCCGCCTGGTCGGGGTCGGTGGTGGTCGTGGTGAAGCCGCAGAGGAAAAGGATCAAACCTGCCGGCAGCAGGCAGCGCGTGAAATTGCGAAGAGTCCTGGATCGCAAGCCTTGCTCCTTTCGGTGGTGGAAGCGGTACAGTGCCACCGCCGTTGTACACCATGGACGGTCGAGCCGCCAACCGGAGGTATGCCGTGAACGCAAAGCTGCAGCCAAGCCGTGTGTTGTTTGCCGCCGCGATGATCGCGCTCGGAACCAGCGGACTCGTCAATGGCGATTTCGCGCTCGTCTGGCAGCACGTTCCAGCGCATGTGCCGGAACGGACCGTCCTTGCTTACGTGTGCGCGGTGATCGAACTGGCGTTCGGCATCGGCTTGCTGTGGCAACGCACATTGACGTGGACCTGCCGTCTGCTGTTCCCGTACATGGTGCTGTGGCTGGTGCTGCTGGAGATTCCGGGCGTGATCCATGCGCCGCTGGATGCGGGGGCGTGGGGCAGCGTCGGGGAGATCGCGATCATCACGGCGGGCGCGTGGTACTTGTTCGCGACGCGCGTTGGAAATTCCGGCGTGCGCGCCCCGCGCTGGCTGCTGATCGTCGCGCTGCCGATGATCGGTGTCGAAGTGATCGTGGATGCACTGCAGGCCGGCGACAAGATCATGCAGCCGTGGCTGCAGGTGTTGCCCGGTCCAATGGCGTGGGCATGCTTCACCGGGGTGTGCAGCATCGCGACGGCGCTGGCGTTGCTGTTCGGCGTGTGGCCAAGATTGGCCGCGACGCTGGAAGTTGTCATGCTCGGCCTGATTGCGGTTGCCTATTGGGCGCCCGTGCTGCACACCGGCAGGACGGCGATCACCGCTTTCATCATTTCATTCCTGATCGCCGCCGGCGTCTGGGTCGTGGCGGACAGCTATCACAGCCTGTCGTGGTTTGGAAACGGGCGCGCAGCCTGGCAGGCACGACATCGCAAGGGGCGCATGTTGCCGCATCGTTCGCGAGGCTAGCCACTCGGCACCGCGACATGTCAATGTGGAACATCTCCCGGACGTGAGCATCGGATGAGGCGAGCCGAAGGCGTTGGATGCTGCCGCATTGACGGTTCGCTGGATCCAGCGACACGTCAGCCGAATTTACATCTCGCGATTTTTGTCCAGGATTGAGCAGTGGCAAGGGCTGCAGGGCGAAACGCGTGTTTTAGAAATCGTTTCGGCGTCGAAGGAAATTACGTTTTTCAATATCACCAAACAAGGCAAAATTTACAATCAAACCAAAATCATGCGGTTGCAAAATGGCATGTGAAATGCACCGTTTTGGCGTCGGCGGCTGTTTGGCCGCAGGGGCGCCTCACTGGTCGTTGACGTCGATACAACATGCCATCGTTATCGAGAGGTAACCGTATGAACAAGTCCTCGGGTTTGATTGGCCTGGCGCTGGCCGCGCTGACGCTCGTTGCCGGACCTCGGCTTGCGCAGGCCGGCCCCACGCAGATCGCGAGCATCAGTGGTGCGTATGACCTGTGCTATTACGACACGCCTTGCCTGGTGTTTCACAACACCACCGCCTTTGATTTCACCAATGTACAGATGGTGCTGAAAGGCTATGGGTCGGGCACGCTCAACAACGGCATTACCCAGACCGTCACTCTTTCCGACATGACGGCGAACGGTGACACGAAGGTGATCTGGAATGGTTCAACCATTCCCAAGAACCTGTTCGCTTATGACTACGACGACGAGTGGGGATACCAGGGGCCTTGCCCGTTCCCCGGTGCAATCGACGCTGGTTTGTGCGCCCAGGTCGGGAATTTCAGCGTGACCTTTACCGCCATGTGGAATGGTCAACCGATTTACTCGGTCTTTTCTCCAACGGCCAATGCCTCGGGTGGTTTCGTGGGTTGGGAGGGTGTCGACCCACAGGGCTGGTCCGAGAACCCCTTGTACGACGTGCACGCGGGCAGCTTGTCCGGTGTTCTCGCGTACATCTACGAAGGGACGCCTCCCACCGGCGTGCCCGAGCCCGGCACCTTCGGGATGTTCGGCCTGGGAATGCTGATGCTCGGCCTGTTCGCAGGGTTGCGGCGGCGCATGGTCTAGCACCTGTGGCTCGTAATTTGCATATTGGCGCCCTCTGAAAGAGGGCGCTTTTGTTCGTATTCACCATAGCCCTGACGGGCTCTGCGGGATATCCATCGCTCCGCGCGAGCATCAGGTACGTGCGACCAGCAGGTCTTCCGAATTGCGGGGCGGACGCAGGCCATCAGTGCGATTCGCGAAGTAACGTTCGGCGAGCGAAGCGGCGGAAACGTGCCGCGCTTGTGTGAAGCCGGCCTCGCGGGCCAGCGCCAGCATTGCTTCCGGCGCAAAGAAACTGATGAAGGGTGTGCCGCCGGCCTTGGCGCCCGCCGCGGCACGCTCGACGTCAGTGCGCAGGTCGGCGTCCAGCATTTCGATGGGCAGCATGAAAGTCATCGCGAACGTGGAGCCCGGCGCGAGCCCGGCGGCGCACTGCAGCGTTTGCAGGATCGCGTCGCGGGTCAGGTAGATGCTGACGCCAGCCGATGTCACGATCGCGGGCCGCACCGCGTCGAACCCCGAAGCCGCCAGGCGTTCCCGCCACCCGTCGCCCGCCTCGAAATCCACGGGAACGAGATGGAGGAACGGCGGAATGCCATAGCCGAGATCGACCAGCCGCTGCCGCTTCCATGCCTGCGGACCGGGCCGGTCGATTTCGAAGACCTGCATGCGCGAGGCCAGTTCGGGCCGGCGCTGCACAAACGTGTCGAGGCCAGCGCCGAGGATCACGTATTGATCGACGCCGCGCGCGGCTTCTTCGGTGACCAGGTCTTCGATGAACCGCGCGCGCGCCAGGATCGACGCGCGGAACGGGCGCGTGAACGCGCCCATGTCCGGGCGTTCGCGCCAGCCTTCGTCCGGCGCGGCGAGCTCCAGCCCGACCACGTCCTCGAACACGTGCGGCGGCGGATCGGCCAGCATGTGCAACGCGCGCCACAGGGCGGTACGCATCGCGGTGTCGTCGGGCTGCGGCGGGTGTTCGTCATTCATGGTTGAAGTCGCGCGGGGCGGCGGGAACGCCACCTTGCCGCATGCGCGATGTGCCGGCGCTCAGCGCGCGCGCACCAGCCACCACCCGGCGCGCCACAGCCACAGCAGCACCAGCGCGATCACGACCTTTTCGCCCAGCCCGCGCGGAATCGTGGAAACCGCATAGATCCAGAAGTACACGACGCATACGGAGGCGATCGTCGTGGCCTCGATGGAGTGTGCGCGCCAGTCCGGATCGAGCCGCAGCCGCAGCGACTGCAGCAGCGCCGCGGTGGTGACACACAGGAACGTGGCGAACGCGGCCCACTGGTGCACCTTGCCATGCAGCGTCACCGGCCAGCGGGTCGCATCGGCGATGAAATGCGCGGTGACGCACAGCGCGGCGGCGGCGATCACGAACAGGATCAGCGGGATCACGCTGCGTGCGCGTCCGTCGAGCGTGCGGTACCAGGCGATGCCGAGCGCCACGATGCCCGGCGCCGGCGCGAAGAAGCTCGCCTGCACCCACCAGCCGTATCGCCCCTTCACGTAGATGCTCATCGACACGGTGATCCAGTCGAGGTCCGTGCGCAGGAATTGCACCAGTAGGCAGGTCACGCCGATGAACGCGACGCTGATCAGGGCGACGATGGCCAATGCGCGCGTGAGCGCATCGGCGTGCCCGGTTTCCGCGACGTGCGCGAGGCCGGCTTCGCCGGACAGGGGATGGGTATTCATCGCAACGCGTTCCGTGCAAGTGCGATCTCGGTGTCAGCTCAGACTAGCGGCGGCTGCGTGAGTTCCGTGTCGCGACGTGCGCGCGCCGGTTCATTCCTGCCGCGATCGTGGCAGCATGCACGCGGGGCTGCGCCTGTATCGCACATAACCGGCCAGCGTGAAGATCGCCGCTGAGACCACGCCCCACAGCGTCGCGAACGACGCCGCACCGGCCGCGGTATGTCCCTTCAGGTATTGCGCTGCGAACAGCATCGCGCCGGCCACGATCAGCGCCAGCACGAACCGCTTCAACCAATGCCGCCAGGTCATGTTGCGGCGATTCGGGCTTGATGGTGCGCTGCGCGTGCAAACAGCCATCCGGACAATGCGAACAGCGCGACGAAGAAGCCATTGAGGATCAGGATGCCCAACCGGCCCGGCGGTTCGCTGGCGCCCAGGCCACCCGCCAGTGCAATCACGGCGACCAGCGCCTGTGCCAGCGCGGTCGCGAGCAGTGCACGCGACATGCCTCGCGCCCGGCCGCGCACGACGAGCGCTCCGACGATGGCGACGCCGATCACGCCTGCATACATCAGGTTGGCGGGATTGTTTTCGGAACCGATCAGCCCGACCGCGAGATTGCCCCAGGCGAGCACCAGCGCAGTCGCCACGGCGATAATCGCCGCGAGCCGGTAAGCCATGCCGGCCAGCCCTGCCGACAGCAGCGTCCAGGCGATACCGGCGGAGAAAAGCAGGGCGCCGGCGACCGCGAAATCCATCGGGCTCCAGTTCACTTCGGGGGTGAACTGCATGGCCAGCAGCGGCACCAGCAACAAGGCTGCCGTCACCAGTGCAACCCGAACGACGGATCCGAACGGCGAAATCGCAGTGGTCATTTGCATGATCCGATCTCCAAGGTGACCCGCGGCTGCGGGTCGTGGCACGCCGATCTTGCCGCCGGAGGAAGTCCCTTGGCAAGCGGGGAGACGCTGGCCTCGACTATGATGGATACGCAATCGCCTGCCGCGCGAACGTCGCGAGATCGATGTTGGTGCCGCACACGATCACACCCACGCGTTTGCCATCGAGGCGTTCGCGCAGCGGACCGCACAACGCGGCGGTCGCCGCCGCGCCGGCGGGTTCCACCGCCAGCTTCATGTCGGCGAACAGCAGGCCCATTGCACGCTGCATGGCCTCGTCGGGCAGGGTCACGATGTCATCGACGAAGCGACGGGCCACCTCGAAGCTGTAGGGCAGGGCATACGGCGCGGCCAGGCTGTCGGCGATGGTATCGATGCGCTCGAGTTTCTGCGGCGAACCGGCTGCGAAGCTGCGGCGCATGCTGTCGGCGCCTTCGGGTTCCACGCCATACACCGCGCAACGCGGTTGCATCTGTTTGACCGCGCAAGCGATGCCCGCGATCAGTCCGCCGCCGCCGATCGGCACGATCACGGCGTCGAGATCTTCGGCCTGCATGCAGAGTTCATGGCCGACGGTGGCGGTCCCCAGCACCGTCAACTCGCCCTCGAACGGATGGATGAACGTGCGGCCTTCGCTTTGCTTGATGCGTTCGACTTCCACGAACGCCGCGTAGACGTCGTCGGTCAGCACCACTTCCGCGCCGTAGGCGCGGCACATCGCGACGCGCGCGGGATTCGCGGTTTTCGGCATCACCACCTTCGCCGTGGTGCCGACGCTGCGCGCCGCGAACGCGACCGCGACCGCGTGGTTGCCGGCGCTGACGGCGGTGACGCCGCGGCGCTTATGGTCGTCCGACAACGCCAGCGCATTCAGCAGCGCGCCGCGCGCCTTGAAGGTGCCCGTGTACTGGAACAGCTCCAGCTTCAGGAACACCCGCGCGCCGGCGCCGATCGCGCGTTCCACCGCATCGCCGCGCCAGCGCCACACCGGCGTTTCGCGGATGCGATCGCCCAGGCGTTCGCGGGCGGCGCGGACGTCGGCAAGGGAAGGGAAATCGGCCATCACGGCACTGTAATGCGCCGCCGCCGCGGATGAAAGCCGGACAGTGCGCAATCAGTGCGGGGTGGAAACGCGGTCGGCGACCTGCTCCTTCAGCGAGCGCGCTTCGGTGGCCTGCAAATCGGCCTGCGCCACGATGCCGCACAACTCGCCCCTCTCGTCCACGATCGGCATGCGGCGGATGCGGTGCGAGGCCATCGCTTGCGCGCATTCCTCCAGCGTGTCGTTTTCGTTGCAGGTCACGGCCGGCGCGGTCATGCAGTCGGAAGCCTTCACCGCCGAGATGTCGCGCCCGGCCGCGACCGCGCGCACCACGATGTCACGGTCGGTCACCACCCCCAGCAATTTCCTCGCGCCATCCTCCGCCACGATCGGCACTTCGCCGATGTCCTCGTCGCGCATCAGCTGCGCGACGTCCCGCAGCGTGGTGTCGGGCGGGCAGCTGGTGGGGTTCAGGGTCATCACGTCCTTGATGTTCATCTCGTACTCCTGCACGCGTTGCATCCGGATTGACCATGCTGCCACGGCGCGTGTTCGGGCGGCATGAAAGCCATGCAAATCCCGCGTTGCTTTCGGCGGCGTTCAGGTCGACGGCGCTCGTGCGCCCCTCGCTGCGCGAGCGTACTCCTCACCCCCACCAGAATGCGGTCGCGATGATCGCGTACAGCGCGAGCAGCGAAACGCCTTCGCCCCAGTCGGATTCACCATCGAAGGTGATGAACGCGGCGACCAGCACCGCGACCGCGGCGCTGACGACCAGCATCGGCGGAAATACCAGCGTCAGCGGCGTGAAGCCGAACAGCCTCGACAGGATCACCAGTACCGGCGCGAGCACCAGCGCGATCTGCAGCGGCGAATTGATCACCACCGAAAACGCATATTCGGAACGGTTCTTCGCCGCGAGCTGGATGCCCACCACGTTCTCGACCGCATTGCCCGCGATCGCGACGATCACGAGGCCGGCGAATGCCTCGGAAATGTGCAGCGCGTGCATCGCCGGTTCCAGCGCGTGCACGAACCATTCCGACACGAACGCGGCGGCGACGGCCGACGCCGCCAGCAACGCCAGGGCGAGCGGCAGCGGCCAGCGCGGCGGCTCGTGCTGTTCGGCGGCGTCGTTCGCGGATTTGCGTTTCAGCGACGCGGGCAGCGTGGCCGCGAACAGCACCAGCAGGACCACCGCGACCACCAGTGACATCGTCTCCTCGTGGGGCGCCGCGGGCGTGTGGACGTAGCTCGCGAGCGAAGGCACCACCATGGAGGCGACGGCCAGCAGCATCAGCACCGTGGTGGCGCGCGCGCGTTGCGAGTCGACGTTTTGCGGGCCGTGGCGCAACCCGCCCACCGTGAAGGCGAGGCCCAGCACCAGCAGAAGATTTGCCAGGATCGAACCGATCAGCGCGGCCTGCACCACCATCACCAGCCCGGCTTTCAGCGCGAACAGCGCGATGAAGAGCTCCGGCAGGTTGCCGAGGGCGGATTGCAGCACGCCGGTCGCGCCCGCACCGAAGCGGTCTCCGAGTTGCTCCACCGAACGTCCGACCAAGGCGGCCAGCAGCGCCACCGCGAGCCCCGAACACAGGAACGCCGGCACCGCGCCCGCGCTCATGAAGCGGGTGATGCCCGCGGCAACGATCAGCAGCACGCCGCCGCCGATCACGACCGTGTCGGAGCGGTTGAACGTGCGTCGCGGCGTGCTCATTTCGTGGCTGCACCGTGCCCGGTCGCGGAAGATCGTTGCCGCTCGAAATGCAGCGCCATCCCGGCGAGCGTCAGGCGCGCGGGCTGGCGCAGCGCGTCCACATCGATGGTCGCGTAATCGTCGCCGTAGAACTTGTAGCGCCAGGTCACGTGAAAAGTGTCATCGTGCCAAGGCTCGAGCTTGCCCGTGAAATCGGGATTGCCGAGGCGCAGCACGAGGTGGCCGTGTTCCAGCGTGACATGGGCATTGCCCGCCAATTTGTCCGAATAATTTCCGACGTAATCGGCAAGCGGAAGCGGCGGTTTGCTTCCCGGCTCGCGCGTCGCGGCAAGCTTCTTGTCCATCGCCGCACCTTCGGCCCGGTCCGTTCGCACGGCGGCGAGCAGGGCGGGTTCGGCGTCATGTCGCGGCAGGGTGAGCATCGTCTGCAGCACGTGCGCTACGATCGCGAAACGCGCCTCGGCGTGATCCATGTTTTCCATTACCGCGATGCCGAGATGTGCTTCGGGCACCAGCACGACCGCCGAAGCCATGCCGTCGATGTCGCCGGCGTGCCACACGATTTCGTGGCCGCGGTCGTCCTGCACGAAGAAGCCCATGCCGTAGGTGTAGAACGTTCCGCCCGGCATCCACGCGCGGATTTCATCGCCGACGCCGGTGCCAGAACGTATCAGCATCTGCGGGGTTTCCATTGCTTCGACGACCCTCGGATCCAGCACGGTCCTGCCGTCGTACTTGCCGTCATCCAGCAGCATCTGCATCCAGCGGCTCATGTCGCTGGCACTGGACCAGATGCCGCCCACCGCCGCGAACACATCCATGTTGTGCGGCCAGTAGCGGTGTATCACCGAAGGTTTGCCGTCGATCAAGCCGTGCGGCGTGGCGACGTTGGTCGCCGCCGCGACGCCGGCCTCGGTGCTGACGGTGCGATCCATCCCGAGCGGCTGGAAGAGGTGAGCGGCCACGTAGTCGTTCCAGCTCTGGCCGGTGATAGCCGGGATGAAGCGGCTGGCCGCGAGGTACTGGGCGTTGTTGTAGCAGAACGTGGTGCGGAAACCGTATTCCGGCTTCTGCCAGCGCATGCGGTGGACGATGTCGTCGGCGTCGCTGGTGTACCACGCGGCGCCCGGATCGCAGTAGCCCGTCCGGTGCGTCAGCAGGTCGCGCAGCGTCGCGTTCTGCGTGACGTACGGGCTGCCCAGTTTGAAATCCTTCAATTCATCGTCGACCGGCGTGTCCCATTCCAGTTTTCCGGCGGACACCAGCGTGCCCAGCGCGGCGACGGTGAATGCCTTGGAGTTCGAGCCGATGTCGAACAGCGTGTCCGCGTCGACCTTGCCGGGTTTGCCGAGTTCGCGCACGCCGTAGCCGCGCGCGAGCACTACCTTGCCGTCCTGAATTACTGCGAGCGAGAGACCGGGCACGTGCCAGTCGTGCATCACCTGATGGACGTAGTCGTCCAGCGCCTGCAGGTTGGCCGGCGCGGATACCGGCGGTGCGGCGGACGCCAGGGGCGCGGCGATCACGGACAGCAGCGGAACCAACCAGCGTGCGCGCATCGCTGTTCCCCGAAGCGAGATGAGGGCCGCATTGTGGCACGGCCGGCGCAACTCGCGCGTCACCGGCGGTGCAGCGGTCACTGTTTGTGCGGAGCGCCGACCGCCAACGTGTTGTTGGCGCGATTCACGTCAGGCAACGCGCCGTCGGGATCGATCACGGCGCTCTTGACGCGCCTGTTTCCCGCCACCGCCACGTCAAACTGCGTGTGCTGCATCCACGTCTCGACCGGGACGCGCACGTCGGTCGTGCTGCCATCGTCGTACGTCACGCGCAGCGTTGCCGGCATCGCGAATTTGTCGAGGTTCGCGACCGTCACCAGCGCACCTTTGGCGGGATCGCTGTCCACGTATTTGACTCCGGTGACCGCGAGGTCGAGCTTCCAGTTGTGCCGGAACCAGCCGCGCCAGAACCACGACAGGTCTTCGCCCGCCGCGCTGTCCATCGTGCGGAAGAAGTCGGAAGGCGAAGGATGCTTGAATGCCCAGTCGCGGATGTACTGCTTGAACGCGGCGTCGAAGCGCTCCGGTCCCAGCACCTGTTCGCGCAACAGCGTCAGGCCATACGCCGCCTTGAAATAGGTGATCGGGTGGCGGTATTTCTCCTGGATCGCGTCGGCGCGCGTCAGGATCGGCGGCGCGTCGGGATCATCGAACACCTGCTTCACGATGTCCTTGGCCGGATCGCCGGTCAGCGATGCGTATTCGCTGTCTTTCTTGGGCGCGAACTCGCCGCCATGTACCTTGCCCCAATCCGCGTGCGCGATCACGTCAACGAAGGTGTTCATGCCCTCGTCCATCCAGGCGTTGCGGCGCTCGTCGCTGCCGACGATCATCGGGAACCACGAATGGCCGACTTCGTGTACCGCCAGCAGGAACAGGGTGTAGCCGTTGGCCTTCCACCAGTCGAACACGATGCCCGGATACTCCATGCCGCCGGCGATGCCGGCTTCCGCGATCGCGTTCGGCCACGGGTAGTCGAAACCGGTGTACTTCGAGAAAAACTCGACCGTGTACTTCACGTGCTGCGCGGAGTTTTGCCAGCCGTCCTTGCCGATGCTTTCGACCGGGTAGGCCGATTGCGCCATGGCGTGCTTGCCACTTGGCAGGTCGATGCGCGCCCCATCCCAGACGTAGGCCGCCGACGCGCCGAACGCGACGTCGCGGGTATTCTGCATCTTGAAGCGCCAGGTCAGGGTGCCGCCTTGTTTCGGACGGGCGGCGGGATCGGCCACTTCTTCGGCGGAACGAATCACCACCGTCTTGTCGGAGTGGCGCGCCTGCTCGTAGCGCTGCAGTTCGGTCTTCGTGAGAACGTCCTTCGGGTTCAGCAGTTCGCCGGAACCGACCACGAGCATGTTCGACGGCACGGTGATCGAGTAGTCGAAATCGCCGTATTCGAGATAGAACTCGCTGTTGAGGTACGGCGCGGTATCCCAGCCGCGCAGGTCGTCGTACACGCACAGGCGCGGATACCACTGCGCTATTTCGAAGACATCGCCATTCTTGGTGTGGAACCAGTCGGTGCGCCCGCCGAACGCACCCGGAACCGTGTAGTGCCACGCAATACGCACGCGCACCTTGCCGCCATTCGCTGCGACCGGTTCGGGCAGATCCACGCGCATCCGGGTGTCGCTGACGATGTGGGCGGCTTTCACCGCGTCGTGGTCGCCGACCACTTCGACCGAGGTGATCACGTCGCCGTCGGTGTGCTCATCGAATTTCGGCGCGCTGTCGCCGGAGAAGTTGCCGCGCGCATCGGTGCGATAAAGATTCTGGTCTAGATGCAGCCACAGGTAGTCCAGCGCTTCCGGACTGTTGTTGGTGTAGGTGATCGTCTCGGTGCCGGTGAGGGTTTTCGTTTCCGGATCAAGGGTCGCGTGGATTTCGTAGTCGGCGCGGTTCTGCCAGTAATCGGGGCCGGGCCGTCCGTCGGCGCTGCGGTAGCGGTTCACCGGATTCTGGTAATGAAACGGCGCGAACAAGGCCCGCGGATCATATTTCGATGCAGCGGGCCCACTTGCGGCTGGCGCCGCCGATGCGAACGAGAAGGGGGCAACGAGACACAGCGCGAAGGCGCACCAAAAAGTCTTCATGGGATTCCGTCGGCAATGGGCGGATACGCGCGCCGGATTCGCGCGGCGCGTCGAGCGCCAAGCATGCCATGTGGACGCCACGTGGTCACGATGACCAATGGCACACACTGATCGATGCCGCGTTGGCCTTCTCCTCCGGGAGAAGGGCGCAAAGCGCTGCTCTTGTTCCTGCGCGCAGCGCCGGATGAGGGTACGGTTTTGCTTCAGGGACGCTCTGTTGCAAGCGCGCACCCTCACCCGCCCCTGCGGGGCACCCTCGCCCGGAGGGGAGAGGGAACCGAGCCTGCCAAAAACCGAAGCTCGCCTCAGCCCTTGTGTTTGGCGAGCCGCAGCCAGGTGTCAACGACGGTATCCGGATTCAGCGACACCGATTCGATGCCCTGATCCATCAGCCACTCGGCGAGGTCGGCGTGGTCTGACGGGCCTTGCCCGCAAATGCCGACGTACTTGCCTTTCGCACGCGCGGTCTGGATGGCCATCGACAGCAGTTTCTTCACCGCCGGATTGCGCTCGTCGAACAGGCTGGCCACGATCGAGGAATCGCGATCGAGCCCAAGCGTCAATTGGGTGAGATCGTTCGAGCCGATCGAGAAACCGTTGAAGATGTCGAGGAATTCTTCCGCCAGCAACGCGTTGGACGGCACCTCGCACATCATGATGACCTTCAGCGCCGCGTTGCCATCGATGCTCTCGCCCTGTTTCAGGCCGTTGGTCTTCAGCACGTCGATGACCTTGCGACCCTCATCGAGCGTGCGGATGAACGGGATCATCACCCACACGTTGTCGAGGCCCATTGCCTCGCGCACTTTTTTGACCGCCTTGCATTCGAGCCCGAACGCTTCAGCGAAGGAATCATCCACGTAGCGCGACGCGCCGCGGAAACCGATCATCGGGTTTTCCTCGTGCGGCTCGAACTTGCCGCCGCCGAGGAGATTCGCGTATTCGTTGGACTTGAAGTCCGACATGCGCACGATCACGGTCTTCGGGTACACCGACGCCGCGATCGTCGCGATGCCTTCGGCGAGACGATCGACGTAGAAATCGACAGGGCCGGCGTAACCTGCGATGCGCTCGTCGATCTTCTTCTTCGTCTCGGCGTCCTGCTGGTCGTATTGCAGCAAGGCCTTCGGATGTACGCCGATATGGCTCGCGATGATCATCTCGAGGCGCGCCAGCCCGATGCCCTGGTTCGGCAGCATCCCGAAATCGAACGCGCGCTCAGGATTGGCGACGTTCATCATGATTTTCAGCGGCGCGGGCGGCATGTCACCCAAATCCGCGGTGATGCGTTCGAACTTCAATTTCCCTTCATAAATGAAGCCGGTGTCGCCCTCGGCGCAGGACACGGTGACTGCATGGCCATCGGGAATCTTCTGCAGCGCATCGCCGGTACCGACCACCGCCGGCACGCCCAGTTCGCGCGCGATGATCGCGGCGTGGCAGGTGCGTCCGCCGCGGTTGGTGACGATCGCCGCGGCCTTTTTCATGATCGGCTCCCAGTCGGGATCGGTCATGTCCGCGACCAGCACGTCGCCTTCCTTGAACTCGTGCATCCTGTCGAGCGACTTGATCACACGCGCCGTTCCGGCGCCGATCTTCTGGCCGATCGAGCGACCCTCGGCCAGCACCTTGCCCTTTTCGTTCAACTGGAAGCGTTCGAGCTGCGTCGCGTGTGCGCGCGATTTCACCGTTTCCGGGCGCGCCTGCACGATGTAGAGCTTGCCGGTCGCGCCGTCCTTCGCCCACTCGATGTCCATCGGGCGCTTGTAGTGTTCCTCGATGATCAACGCCTGCTTCGCCAGCGATTCGACGTCGGCGTCGCTGATGCAGAACTTGCGGCGCAATTCGTCCGGCGTTGCTTCGATCCGCACGCGCTCGCCCGGCTGGTCGGAATACACCATGCGCTGCTGCTTGGCGCCGAGGTTGCGGCGCAGCACCGCATGCTTGCCGGCGCGCAGCGTCGGCTTGAACACGTAGAACTCGTCGGGATTCACCGCGCCCTGCACGACCATTTCGCCGAGGCCGTAGCTCGCGGTGACGAACACCACGTCGCGGAACCCCGATTCGGTGTCCAGCGTGAACAGCACGCCCGAGGCGCCGATGTCGGATCGCACCATCAACTGCACGCCGGCGGAAAGCGCGACTTCCTCGTGGCTGAAGCCCTGGTGCACGCGGTAGGCGATCGCGCGGTCGTTGTAGAGCGAGGCGAAGACTTCCTTGACCTTGTGCAGCACGTCGTCGATGCCGGTGACATTCAAAAAGGTTTCTTGCTGGCCGGCGAAGCTCGCGTCCGGCAGGTCTTCCGCGGTAGCGGAGGAGCGCACCGCAACTGGAATGCCGTCGCCACCGGCTTCCTTGCAAAGCTTCGCGTACGCTTCGCGGATTGCCTTTTCGAGATCATCGGGCAATTTGGTATCGACGATCCAGCCGCGGATTTCCTTGCCGGCCGCGGCCAATGCGGTGACGTCTTCGATGTTCAATGTCGCGAGCCGCTTCTGGATCCTGTCGGCGAGTCCGCTCCTTTCCAGATATTCGCGGAACGCATCGGCGGTCGTCGCGAACCCGCCCGGCACCGACACGCCCAGCTTGGCGAGATTGCCGATCATTTCGCCCAGCGAAGCGTTCTTGCCGCCGACCTTGGCCAGGTCGGTCATGCGCAATTGGTCCAGCCACAGGACTAGTTCGGTCACGACGATCTCCATGTGCGGGCGGACGGCCCGTAAACGGACTATTTTCACGGGCATCCGGAGCGGACACAAGCCGCGCCACGCCGCGTGTTCGGCGCGGATACACTCGGCCGGTGTTTGGCCTCAGGAGCGGGCTTTGAACGGCGACGGTCGCAGGACGGTTTTCTTCATTTCCGATTCCACTGGTATTACCGCCGAAACCATCGGCAATTCCATCCTCGCGCAGTTCGAGGGGGTGAAGTTCGACGGCCATCGCATCGCGTTCGTGGACACGCCCGACAAGGCGCGCGCGGCGGCGCTGCGCATCAAGACGGTGTACGCGCAAAGCGACGAACGCCCGATCGTGGTGAACACGGTGGTCGATTCGCAGTTGTGCGAGATCATCGCCGAGTCCGGCGCGCTGATGATCGACGTGCTGGCGCCGTTCATCGGCACGCTGGAACTGGAACTCGGCGCGCGGCGCTCCGGCGCGGTCAATCGCGCGCACGGCCTCGTCGATTTCAACCAGTACGAAGCGCGCATCAACGCGACCAATTACGCGCTCGCGCACGACGACGGCATCGACGTCGACTACAGCCAGGCGGACGTGGTGCTGGTCGGCGTGTCACGCGTAGGCAAGACGCCGACCTGCCTGTACATGGCTTTGCACTATGGTGTGAGAGCCGCGAACTATCCGCTGACGGATGAGGACCTGGAACGCGATTACCTGCCCAAGCGCCTGGAAAGCTGTCGCAATCGTCTGTACGGGCTCACGATCGACCCGATCCGTCTCGCGCAGGTGCGCGAGGCGCGGCGCCCCGGCAGTTCCTATGCCAAGCTGGATCGCTGCACCCACGAACTCGCGGTCGCCGACCGCATCTTCCGCCGCGAGAACATTCCTTCGCTCAACACCACGCACACGTCCATCGAGGAAATCGGCAGCAAGATCATGGCGCACTTGGGCATCGAACGGCACATGTTCTGAGAAAAACATCGGCACGCGGCGACTTGACACCGCTTTCACACCGGATCGGGTTAGGCTATCGCTCCCGGTGCAGCGGCACGTGGGTTGTTCCGGACGATCAAGTGGGGTTGCAGGCTGTGCCGCCGGTTGAGAACCGGATGCCTGCATGGTGAGAATAGGGACATCACAACAGCAGGGGGTGGCACATGAACCGCAGCCGCAAACGCGCAATCGCCTTGGCTATCGCTGCGGCGATCGTCGCCACCGCTCCGATTTACCTGACCGCGTGTGGAGGGGGTGGAGGCGGCAACGGCATGGTCAAGGCCAGTCCGCCACCTCCGCCGCCGGTGGGTCCGCCACCACCCCCACCACCCCCGCCGCCACCGGGAACGCCCTACGACTCTGCCTACAACCATCTGATTCCCACGGGCGCGCTCACCGCGCAGGGTGAAGGGTTCACGGGGCAGGGCGTCAAGGTCGGCATCCTGGATTCGGGCGTCGACCCCACCACCCCGCCGATGAACGGACGAGTCGCATGGTTCAAGAGTTATTTGTCCGGCGGATCGCAGTCGCCCAACGACACCTCCGGACACGGCAGCGTGATCGCGGACATCCTGGGCGGCGCGGCAGCCGGCGCCTTGCCTTCCGACAACAACATAACCTTCCCCGGCGGCGTTGCGCCGGGTGCGAGTCTCTATTTCGAGCAGGTGTGCGCCACCGTGAACCTGGCGACCTGTTCGACCAGCAGCACCAATTTCAGCGACTTCGCCGCGCAGAACGTCAAGATCATCAACGTGTCTTTCGGGTCGGGCAATGCGCAGACGCCGCCCGCCAACATCGCGGCGAGTCAGGCGCTTTACCAGCCTGCCATTGACGCGGGCATCCTGCTGGTGTGGGCCGCCGGCAGCAGCGGCGCATCCCAGCCGTGGTCCGAAGCCGGCCTGCCGTACTGGATTCCGAGTTTCCAGCCGAACTGGATCGCGGCGGTGGACATGGCCATCGACAGCAATGGCCAGCCTGCCGGCCTCTACAAGGGTTCAGATGCACCTTCCAATTCCTGCGGCGTCGCCATGCAGTGGTGCATCAGTGCATCAGGCAACGTGCAGTTTCCGCCCGTCGGCAATTTCACGGGCGGCGCGGCCAATGGCACGTCCGCGTCGGCCGCGGTGGTGAGCGGCGTCGCCGCGCAGGTGTGGCAAGCGTTTCCATGGATGACGGCGGCCAACGTCAGCGACACGATCCTGACCACCGCGACGCCGTACGACGACGGCAGCCATACCACCCCGAATCCGACCTACGGCTGGGGCATGATCAATGCCGCCAAGGCCGTGCACGGGCCGGCGCAATTCGCGTTCGGTTCTTTCAACGCGAATGTGTCGACAGGCACCACCTCGACTTTCAGCAACGACATCGGCGGCAGTGGCAGCCTCACGCTTTCGGGCCCCGGCACGCTGGTGCTGACCGGCAACAACACCTACAGCGGCGGCACCACGATCGGTGCGGGCACCTTGCAGTCGACCCGGCCGCTGCCGGGCAACCTCACGATCACCGGCGGTACGTTGGACGCGGCGGCTGGCGTCGCCGGCAACCTCTCCAACGCAGGCAAGGTGGCCGTGCACGGCGGCGACACCACGGTGGGCGGCAACTACACGAACACTTCCACGGGCACCCTGGCGGTCAGCCTGGGCAGCAAGCTTGCCGTGACGGGCACCGCGACGCTCAACGGCGGCACGCTGGAAGTGACGGGCGCCGACAGCGGCTATGTCGCCAACACGCATACCGACGTGCTCACCGCCACGGGCGGCGTCACCGGCACGTTCGCGCAACTGGTGAAGGACACCGGCGTGGTGTTCACCTCCACGACCATCGGTTACGGCGCCAATGACGTGTACCTGGATACCACCGGGCTCAACATCACGGTGGCCGCCGCGGCGATGGGTTTCGTCCAGCCGGCTTCGATGTCGGCGGCGCAGCGGGTGCAACTCGGCTTCGAGGCCATCAACGCAACCGTGGAGTCCGGAGGCACGCCTTCAGCGGACGTATTGCACGGCGCCGGCGCGATCCAGCACAGCGCCACGCCGGCGATCGCGCAGGCCACGCTGCAAAGCCTGTCCGGCCAGCTTCACGCTGCGAGTGCCGCGATGCTGCTCAACGGCATCGATGCAGGCGGTAATGCGTTGTCCGAACATTTCGATGACCTCGTGAGCGGCCGGGCAAAGTCGGGCGTCTGGTACAGCAACTTCGGCTGGCAGGGCAACCTGCAGCGCAGCGGTTATGCGGGAGCCAGTTTCCGCAGTGATGGCGGCATGGCCGGCGCGGACATGCGCGTCGGCTCGCATGGCTTCTTTGGCTTCGCGGCGGGGCAGAGCAGCGGCTATGGCCAACTCGAGGCGGCCTGGGACCACGATCGCACCTGGATGAGCAACATCGCGATGTACGGTGGCCTGGTGAACGGGCCGTGGTATGCGAGCGCGCAGGTGGCAAGCGGCTGGTATCGCGAAGACATGCAGCGCCTGTTGCAACTGGGTGCGATGCTGGCGCCGGTGGGCAACGCCTCCACCGGACGCTACATCGCGGGCGCGCTGGAGGGCGGCCGGCTGTTCCAGATCGGCAACACCCGCGTCGTGCCTTTCGCGGATCTGCGCTACCAGAGTCTCGACCTTGGTGGCTTCACCGAACAGGGCGGCCTGGGTTACGGCCTCAAGGCCGAAGCGCGCACGGTGGGGCGTCTGCAGACGGGCCTCGGACTCCGCGCCGAGCGCGGGTGGCGCCTGGACAACGGGATGCGGATGGAATTCGATGGCAGTGCAGGCTGGCAGCACACGCTGCACCAGTACGGCGACGTGTTCGACGCCACCTTTACCGGCTTCAACGATTGGCTGCCCGTGGAAGGTGTAGGCCTCTCGCGGAACACGGTGGTGCTGCGTGCCGGGTTGTCGTTGTGGCCGGCGTCCAACTTCGGTCTGCGCCTCGGCTACATGCGCGAACAGGACCAGCGGGAACGCGCGGGCAGCGCGATGCTGCAGGGCTTGCTGACGTTTTGAGCCACCGTCAGCTCCCGGTTTTTGATCGGGGCTCTCGAATCGTTGCCGGCTTCCGCCCCGCGGCCGCCAGCAACGCTACGGTGTCCCGCGCACCGGCAGCGGCACGTTGCAGACGTCGATCTTGCCGACCTTGTAGAGGTACCAGGCGTCGCTGCGGTTGCGGCGCGACTCGACCAGCGCCTGGAAGGTGGGCGTGTCGATGCGCAGCAGTTCGAGGTGCATGCGTTCGGAGGGCGGCAGGTCGGAAGCCAGGCGCACGCGCAGGATCTTCGTCTGGTGCGCGGGATTCTTGTAGAAACCCATCGCTCCATTGCCGCGCGGCAACGCGGAGAGGTATTGCATCCCCTGCACCACGCGGCCGACCAGCGCGATGTTGCGATCCAGCTGGCGCGGCGCCTGACCGATCACCGCATAGAGTTCGGTGCCGGGCCCGGAGTCTGGCGTGTTGTCGCGCCCCGCGCCGACCATGCCGTAACAGTGCACCAGCCATGTCTTTCCCGATGCGGGGTCGCGCGCGACGGGAAAGCCGTTGCTGAACCCCACCTCCGGTGCGTACACGTCGCCGTCGGGCAAGGGCGTGAAGGGCAGGTCGGACGAAGCGTCGCGCTCGAATTCCGGCGCGATCGTGGACTTCGCCTTGCCGAGCGAACGCGGCGGATGGTCGGGGTGCTTGGCTTCGGCCGCGGGATCGCCCCATTGGGCCACGAAATCATCCTGCACGCGCAGGATCGTGAGACCGTCCCAGTAATGTTCGTGCGCAAGCGTGCGGATGTTCGCCGCGTGCAGCGGCGCGTAGCGGGGCGCGAGTTCGATCACCACGCGGCCTGCCGGCAAATCCATGTACAGGGTGTCGTTCGGGTCCAGCGGCCGCCAATCGGATGGCTTCGATGCATCCAGCACCTGTTGCATCGTGGGCGCGCTTTTCGCGTTCGCGGGCGCGGCGGCGGGTGACGCCATAGCTGCAGTAACCAGGAGGGTTGTCGCGATCGCAGCCAGCATGCAATGGACTTTCATGATGACATCGCCGTGGTCAGAAGGTTGGGCATCGATGGGGGATTTTCGGCACGGAAGAATGCGCATCAAATCGGATCTTTATCCACGTCGGTCCGTGTCAGGGCTTCGTTTTGAGCGTGGCGGGCCGGCCGTGAACACGTCGCGGCCAAAACGCTCGCAGCCCGTGCCGGCCCGCGTAGCCGAGATGCGGCAGGCCGAACCAGTCCTCGATGCTGCGCAACAGGCCGTAGTGGTTGTACGACACGTGCGAAACCGTACCGGGCTTGACGAAGGGCGACAACACCACCGCGCCGACGTGTCCGCCGCCGGGGCCGGACTGGCCTGGTGGCGGCGCACCGGCGGGTCTGGTTTCGCCGCAGCAGGCCGCGGCGTCGGTGCCTTCGTCGAAGGTGATGATGAGCACGCCGTCCTGCTTGAACGCGGGCGAGGCAAGGATCTTCGGCACCCACTCGCGCAGGAACTTGTCGGCCGAGATCAATCCACCCGGTTCGCCGTTCTTGCAGGGCGCGTCGTGCCCGTCGTGGCACAGATTGGGCGTGATGAAGGAAAAGTTCGGCGTGGTCGCGACGGATTGCAGGTCGCGCGGCAATGCGTCGAGGTTCACCACGTGCGCGGCGCAGTTCGCGGGATCGTCGATGATGGCATGGAAGTACGCGAAAGGATTGTGCTTGTCCGCGTACTGGTCGTTCGCCGTCGCGACATTGGTGTGGTCCTCCTCGCCGAGCTTGCCGTGCGCGCACGCGGCGGCCTCGCGCGACGGGTCGGCGCCCATGCTTTCCATGTAACCCTTCCACGTGAACCCCGCGTCCTGCAACTGGTTCGCGAGCGTCTTCACGTCGGCGGGGTAGACGCATCCCGTGCCGCGGATCTGGCCGTCCGCGTCGAAACCCGGCGCGCTGCGACGGAACTCGCTGTAGATGTGGCAATCCTGCTGCGTTTCGGGATTGGGCGCCTGCCCGCTGATCATCGCGATGTAGTTGTCGAGGCTGTCATGCCCGATCGCGAAATACTGCGTCAGCAACGCGCCCTGTTTCGGCAGCTCATGCGCCAGGTACGGCGCGGGAGAGTGCCTGCCGAAGGTGACCTGGAAGGGTTCGTTCTCCAACACGATCACGAACACGTGTCGCGGCGCATCCTTGGCGGGCGTGGCGTGCGACGCGGGCGGAGGGCTGCTGGTCGAGGCGGTCGGCGGATCGGCGCGCGCGGTGGCATGGCAGGCCGAGAAGACGGCACAGAGCAGCAACGCCGTCGCGGCGCGCAGCGAGGGGCGGAACGGGGTCATGGACGGCGGCCTTCCATCGGGTGATTGCGAAGGATGTGCACCATACATTTCATCCGGCCAGTGCGGTGGTGGGACGAAAGAAGGCTATTTCACGGGTGTGCCAGGGCCGGCGCCCTGGTCGGCATCCAGCAGAAACAGGTCGCTGCCGCCGGTGCCTGCGGAAAGGATCATGCCCTCGCTCAACCCGAAGCGCATCTTGCGCGGCGCCAGGTTCGCGATGAAGACCACGTTGCGGCCGACCAGTTTCGCGGGTTCGGGATAGGCGCTCTTGATACCGGAAAAAATCTGGCGCGTGCCCAGTTCGCCCGCGTCCAGTTCGAAGCGCAGCAGCTTGTCCGAACCGTCCACCGCTTCGCAGGCCAGCACCTTGCCAACGCGCAGGTCGAGTTTCGCGAAGTCATCGATGGAGATGGTTTCGGAACCCGGGACTCGGGGCTCGGGACTCGAAGGTTTGGCAGCATCGTTCACCATCGGGCGGCCGCGCTTGTCTCCCTCTCCCGCTTGCGGGAGAGGCAGCGCGGAGCGCCGAGCGCGCAGCGCTGGGCGAGGGGAAGCCGAAGCCGCAACGGACGGGTGCAACGATTCCTTCGAAGCTTCGATCATGGCTTCGATGTCCTTCGACTCGATGCGCGTGGCGAGCGCCTTGAACGGCTTGATCGCGCGGCCGAGCAGCGGGCGCAGCGCGGCTTCGAAGTCGGCGGGCGTGTCGTCCAGGAATTCGAACGCACGTGCGGCGGTGGCCGGCACCGCGGGCGCCAGCCAGATCGTCAAAAGACGGAAGTAATTCAGCGCCAGCGTCAGCACCACGTGCAGGTCTTCGCGCCGGGATTCGTCCTTCGCCATCACCCACGGTGCGTGATCGGCCACGTAGGCATTGGCCTCGTCCGCGACTTCGATGATCGAACGCATCGCGGCCGCGTAATCGCGCGCCTCGTACAGCGCGGCGCAGGCTTCCAGTTTCGCGGCAGCGGCGTCGTAGCGCCCGTGCACGGTTTCCGGAAGCGTGGCGGCGAGCTTGCCGTCGAAGAACTTGTGCAGGAAACCCGCGCAGCGGCTGGCGATGTTCACCCATTTGCCGACGAGGTGCGAGTTGACGCGTTCCTCGAACGCCTTGAAGTCGAGGTCGATGTCGGCCAGTGTCGGGCCCAGCATCGAGGCGAGGTAATAGCGAAGGTAATCCGCATCGAGATGTTCGAGGTAGGTGCGCGCGTTCACGAAGGTGCCGCGCGATTTCGACATCTTGGCGCCATCGACGGTCAGGAACCCGTGCACGTTCACCGCGGTCGGCATGCGCAGGCCCGCGCCGTGCAGCATTGCCGGCCAGAACAGCGTGTGGAAGTAGATGATGTCCTTGCCGATGAAGTGCACCATCTCGGTGTCGGTGCGGGCTTCGAGGAAGCGTTCAAAGTCGGCGGATTGCAAATCAGGTTTCGAGCCGCCCTCGCACAGTTCCTTGAACGCGGCGAGATAGCCGACCGGTGCGTCCACCCACACATAGAAATATTTGTCCGGCTGGTCGGGAATCTCGAAGCCGAAATAGGGTGCGTCGCGTGAGACATCCCAACTGCGCAGGCCGTCGGCGAACCATTCCTTCAGTTTGTTAACCACTTCGGATTGCAGTCCGCCGGCGGCGCGGCGTTCTTCCAGCCACGTCTTCAGGAGCGATTCGAAATCCGCCAGCTTCACGAAGAAGTGCAGCGATTCCTTCTCGACCGGCTTGGCACCCGACACCACCGAATACGGCTCGATCAGGTCGATCGGGTTGTAGGTGCTGCCGCACACCTCGCAGGCGTCCCCGTACTGGTCTTTCGAATGGCAGACCGGGCATTCGCCCTTGATGAAACGGTCGGGCAGGAACATCCGCCGTTCGGGATCGAACAGTTGCTTGACCGGCTTCGATTCGACGTGGCCGTTGTTCTCCAGCGCGCGCCAGATGCGATAGGTCAGTTCGCGGTTGGCGGCGCTGTGGGTCGTGGAGTAGTGATCGTACGCGACGCCGAAATCGCGCAGGTCGGCGGTGTGTTCCTTCCACACGCCCTCGATCAGCGCTTCCGGCGTGATGCCTTCCTTTTCCGCGCGCAGCATGATTGAAGTGCCGTGCGCGTCGTCGGCGCAGACGTAGTGCACCGTGTGTCCGGCCATCCGCATCGCGCGCACCCAGATATCCGATTGGACGTGTTCGACGATGTGGCCCAGGTGGATGCGGCCGTTCGCGTAGGGCAGGGCGCTGGTGACCAGGATTTCGCGTGTCATTGCTCAACTTCGCGGACACAAGGCAATCGCGGATTATCGCATGGTGCGCGAGACATTCCCTTCCGAGCGTATGTTGGGCTGACGCCGGTTTCATCGGCGGAAGCCCAACTTCGCGGTGTCGTGCGGGAATGTTGGGCTTCGCGGTTGAAGCCCGCTCAGCCCAGCCTACGAACCGCGCAATCCGCTTGGCTCAGGCCCCCATCTCCAGCCCCGCCATCCCGAGCGTGCTGTAGCCGGCGTCGACGTAGACCACTTCGCCGGTGATACCCGCGGCGAGGTCCGAGCACAGGAACGCGGCGGCGTTGCCCACGTCGTCGATGCTGACGTTGCGGCGCAGCGGCGAGACCTGCTGGACGTGGTCGAGCATCTTGCGCAGGCCCGCGACGCCGGAAGCGGCGAGGGTCTTGATGGGGCCGGCCGAGATCGCGTTGACGCGGGTGCCTTCGGGACCGAGGTTCAGCGCCAGGTAGCGCACGTTGGCTTCGAGGCTGGCCTTGGCCAGGCCCATCACGTTGTACGAGGCCAGCGCGCGTTCGGAGCCGAGATACGTGAGCGTCAGGATCGCGCCGTTGCGGCCCTTCATCATCAGCCGCGCGGCCTTGGCGAGCGCGGCGAGGCTGTAGCTGGAGATGTCGTGCGCGATCCGGAAATTCTCGCGGGTGAGTCCATCGAGGAATTCGCCCTGCAGCGCCTCGCGCGGCGCGAAGCCGATGGAATGGATCAGGATGTCCAGTCCGTCCCAATGCTTGCCGAGACCTTCGAACAACGCATCGATATCGCTGTCGCGGCCCACGTCGCATGGCAGCACGATGTCGGAACCGAGTTGCGCGGCGGCTTCATCGACCCTTCCGCGGAGTTTCTCGTCGACATAGGTGAAGGCGAGCTTGGCGCCTTCGCGGTGCAGGGCCTGCGCGATGCCCCAGGCGATCGAACGGTTGCTCAGGATGCCGGTGACGAGTGCGCGCTTGCCTTCGAGGAAACCCATGGCCGTTTGTTACTCCGATCGGAATCATGTGAGCCGACGATTGTACGGGTAAAGAGCGCAACCGGGCTCTGCCTGGAAGTCGCGCCTGCGGCACCGCGAAGAGGTAATTCGGCTTTAGGCAAGCGATCGTCCCTGGCGGTGGCACCGGCGCGGCCTCCGTGCCGCGCCTGCAATCGCGCTGACGCGCGGTTTCACCCTTTCACGCGCAGCATTTCGCCCGGTCGCAGCGTGTCGCCGTTCAAGTCATTCCACTGCTTGAGGTCGCGAATACTGATGTGGTATCGCTGCGCGATCGACCACAGCGTTTCGCCCTTGCGCACCCGGTGCCGCGTGGCGCGCGTGGCTTGGATCGGAGCCACGGCAGCCGGGGCGGACGCGTCGTTGGGCGGCGCCGGTTCGGCGGGCAGCGGCAATTTGTTGCTCGGCCCGGCGTTCGACTCATGGGTGTCGACCTGCGCCACCGATTCGGAACCATTCACCGTCAGCACGGTGGCAAGCGATTGCGCCGCCTCGATCGGTAGCAGCAGCGTCCGCGGACTGTGATCGGGCACGCGGCTGCCCCGATAGCCGGGGTTCAGCGCACGCAATACCGATTCGGAAATCTCGGCCATGTTCGCGGCGTTGCGCAAGCTGGTACCCGCGGAAACCTCGACGGCCCGCAGTTCATCCGCGGGCGTGGGCGTCGGCAATTCGACGTGGAAGCGGGCTGGGTCGCGCAGGATGCAACTCAACGCCATCAGCCGCGCGAGGTGCGTGCGGGTGATGCGGCTCACCGGAATGTCGGGAATCGCGCCGTCCCCGAGGCCGGGATGGCGGCGCAGCGCGGCGACTACCGTGTTGGGGCCGGCGTTGTAGGCCATGTCGACCAGCCGCCAGTCGCCGAACTGTGCGTCCAGCTTCTTCAACATCCTGATCGCGGCGCGCGTGGACGCGACCGGATCGCGCAGGCCGTCGTAGTCGCGGTCAATCACCAAGCCGTGCCGGCGGCCGGTGTGCGGGATCATCTGCCACATGCCGCCGGGATCGCCGCGATGGCTGGGTTCGGCGGGGTTGTAGGAGCTTTCCAGCATCGGCAGCATCACGAATTCGCCGGGAATCCCGGCGCCCAGCAACTGCTTCTGCACGTACATCATCAGCGGCAGCGCATCTTTCAGGCGCTGCTCGAAGTGCGCGGGCGAGCGGGTGTACATCGCGGCGTTGGCGCGGATCAGCGGTGAATCCGCGCAGTCGTGCATCACGAAGCTGGCGGTGAGGCTGGTCCACGGCTCGCCTTTCGCGACGGGCGGCGGGATTGGTGCGAGCGTGGTGGGTGGCGGTTCGGGATGGGCGATCACCACCGCAGGTTTCGGCGGCGGCTTCAAGGGCTCGGCGGCGCAGGCGGCGAGCAGCGCGCAGACGGCAAGCGTCAGAAGGCGGGTGCCGGTGCGTGCAGTGCTCATGCGGGGAAGTTGTCCTTGGCCAGCCTGAGCGCGGCGAACCGGTCGACGCGTCGTGGCGAGGGTCCGGCCCCCTTCGGCCACGGCATGTGCCGGTCGGCGATGGCCTCGACGCGCAGGAACGGATTGGCAGCGCGTTCGTCGGCCAATCGCGCCGGCAGGGTCGGCTCGCCCCGCTCGCGCAGGGCGCGGGCTTCGTCCGTGCGCGATCGCAACGCGGCGTTGTCGGGTTCCACCGTGGCCGCGAACGCGGCGTTCGCCAGCGTGTATTCGTGGCCGCAGCACACCTGTGTGTCGCCCGGCAGGCTGGCGAGCCGGTCCAGCGAAGCCAGCATCTGTTCCGGCGTGCCCTCGAACATCCTCCCGCAGCCGAGGCTGAAAAGGGTATCGCCGCAGAACAGCAGGCCTTCGCCGTAATAGGCAATATGGCTGCGGGTGTGGCCGTGCACTTCGAGCACCTCGAAACGCGCGGCGGGCGCGGGGATTTCGACCACGTCGCCGTCGCCGACGCGGGTCGCGTTGAGATGGATGCGATCGTCGTGCGGGGCGTAGATTGTCGCGTCCGGAAACAGCGCCTTCAGTTCCGCGGTGCCGCCGATGTGGTCGCCGTGGTGGTGGGTCAGCAGGATGGCCGACAGGGTGCGACCGTTTTCCGCGAGTGCCTGCAACACTGGCGCCGCCTCGCCCGGGTCGACGACCAACGCGCAACCGGACGCCGCCTCGGCGAGCATCCAGATGTAGTTGTCGCGCAAGGCGGGCAGGGCGCGCGGGGACGGCATCCGACAGGTTCTGTCCAAAAAAATGCAACCCTAACAGTGGCCCATGGGGTGTTCGTTAGTTGAGCGTTAAGTGCTTGCCGCCGCTTATCGTCCGCTCATGAATCCGTCACAATGGTCACAGTCCGCTCGTGATGCATCACCACAGGTTCCGCGTGCAACCTACGATGTCCCCACGCCTGTTCGATAAGGACGATCCCGCAGTCGAGGCCATTGGCGCCGACGCGATGGCCGTCTGCGAGGGCCGGTTGAAGCGGGTGACGGGCACCCACGCGCTGGTGCTGGACGGCACGCCCATGCCCGTGCCTTCGGTGGCGGGGGTGGGCTGCTGGACGACCTTGCGGCCAGGCCCGGGCGAGGGCGCATGGCAGGGATCGCTCCAGGCCGCGGCGGATGCCTTGCCGTTCGGCGACGAATCGTTTTGCGCGGTGCTGGTCCGGTTCGCCCAGCGCAGCGGCATCGCGCCGGAAGCCGTCGCCGCCGAATTCGCGCGCGTGCTCGCGCCGCATGGGGTGTTGGTGGTCGCGGATTTCCACCCGCGTTCGCTGTGGCACGCCGGTACCGCGCCCGGCCGCTGGGAGCGCGCGCTGCGTTCGGCGGGCCTGAAGGTTTCGCGGACCGTGCGTTGCGGGTCGCCCTGGCCGCGGGTGCAGGGCGCGGCGGGCGTTCCGCACTGGCTGGTGCGCGGGATGGGCGGGGCATGGGTGATCGAGGCGCAGCGGCGCACGCTCGCGGCCATTCCGTTGCGCAAGGCGCCTGCTTCGCGGCGGGTGGTCGAGCACAAGCCCGTCCTCCCAGGCGCGCACCGGCAGCGCGCATGATCGGCAGCGATGCGGTCGAAATCTTCACCGACGGTGCCTGCCTCGGCAATCCGGGGCCGGGCGGCTGGGCTGCGCTGCTGCGCTGGCGCGGCAAGGAAAAACTGCTGGCGGGCGGCGAAGCGGTGACCACCAACAACCGGATGGAATTGATGGCGGCGATCATGGCGCTGGAATCGCTGAAACGCGACTGCGAGGTGCGGCTGACCACCGACTCGCAGTACGTGCGCCACGGCATCGAGCAGTGGATCGCCGGGTGGCGTGCGAACGGCTGGCGCACGGCCGGCAAGCAGCCGGTGAAGAACCAGGACTTGTGGCAACGGTTGGACGCGGCGCGCGCGCGCCATCGGGTAAGCTGGGCGTGGGTGCGCGGGCATTCGGGACACGCGGAAAACGAGCGGGTGGACCAGGCCGCGCGCGC